>CALFFB010000272.1 GCA_937958075.1 uncultured Geobacteraceae bacterium
GATGCTTTCCTACAAACCCTAATAAAAGGAGAGATAATATTCTACTGTGGACTGTGTTGGACTTGCATGGACAACAAAAAAGCCCCTGGCGAACCAGAGGCTTTTTCATTGATGTGGTACCGAAGGCCGGAGTCGAACCGGCACGCCTTGCGGCAACGGTGTTTGAGACCGTCGTGTCTACCAATTCCACCACTTCGGCATTAAGAGGTGCGATTATAATCCGCGTCTTGTGTTTGTCAAGACACTATCCGCAGGTAAAGAGTTTTAAGTAGGTCCTGCCAGCAGGTTCCGGTGGCAATGGGATGATCGTCGATGCGACGCACGGGTTGGAGGTCGATGATGGAGTTGGTAAGGAACACTTCATCCGCACTGCAGGCTTCGGTGAGGTGAAGGGGGCGTTCAATCGTCAGAATCCCCAGTTCTCTGGCGGCAGCGATGACCTGCTGGCGCATGACCCCCTTCAGGACAAGACGGCCGGCCGGTGGGGTGACCAGGCGCTTGTTAATCAGGGCAAAAAGGTTGCTGGTGGCCCCTTCCAGCAGATAACCACGGCTGTCGACAAACAGGGCCTCTTCGGCGCCGTTTCGCAGGGCATGATTGCGCGCGAACAGACAATCAGCGTAGTTGCCGCGTTTGAGTTGCGGCAGGTGGGAGAGAGGATTGACCCGCCTGTTCGGGGCAAGGCAACAGACAATACCCCTTCGGACAGCGGAATTGTCAGCCGGTTCGTGGGGGACGGCGGTTAAAAGAAACCAGGCCTTATCGCCGTGCGGGAACTGCAGGCCGGTAAAGGGGCCGCGGCTTAGGGTCAGGCGCAGGCGCGACCAGGGGGCAGTTAGGGATGCGGCAAGATAGCAAAGGGCCTTTTCGATTTTATCTCTGGGGCAGGGCTGTTCGATAAGTTTGGCTGATTGCTGCAGGCGATCCAGGTGTTGCTGTTGCAGCAGGATGCTGTTTTTTCTGGCCTTGATGGTTTCAAACAGACTCTCGCCATAGAGAAAACTTCCATCATTGATGGCAACAGCGGCATCCTCGTGGGGGATAAACTTTCCATTCAGACAGACCAGCATGACATCAGCCTTGACAGGTCATCAGCAGCAGACGCAGGGCTTCCCCTTTGTGGAGGCACTCCTGCCATTCGTTGTGCGGCAGGGAGTCGGCAACAATCCCGGCCCCGGTCTGATAACGGATACTGGCGCCGCGCCGTTCAAAACCGCGAATCAGAATGTTCAGATCCATACCGCCGCAGGCACTGAGGTAGCCGGCGCTGCCGGTATAGCTGCTACGCCCGGTGGGTTCCAGTTCGTCGATGATTTCCATGCAGCGTTTTTTGGGGACGCCGGTGATGGTGCCGCCGGGAAATGCTGCCCTGAGGAGGTCGATGGCATGGCATTCCGGGCGCAGAATACCACGGACGTTGGAGACAATATGGGTTACGTGGGAGTAACGTTCGAGTACCATCAGTTCATCGACCGATACGGTGCCGGCTGTGCAGACCTTGCCCAGGTCGTTGCGTTCCAGGTCAAGGAGCATGATGTGTTCGGCGCGTTCCTTGGGGTGCCCCAGCAGTTCCTCCCCCAGCAGATTGTCTTCCGGTGGCGTAAAGCCTCTGGGCCGGGTTCCGGCGATAGGCCGGGTTTCAGCGATGCCGTTGCGCAGGGAAACCAGGCGCTCCGGTGAACTGGAGATAATGTCTACATCGTCAAAATGCAGCAGGCAGGCAAAGGGGGAGGGGTTGGCCCGTCGCAAGCGGCGATACAGTTCTGTCGAGGGGCCCGCAAGGGCGGTATCAAAGCGGCAGGATAGGTTGACCTGATAGATGTCCCCGGCGGCAATGTAGCTCTTGGCCCGTTCGACCCTGTAAATGAACTCTTCTTCTGACAGAAACGGAACGGGTGAGCCCTGTACCTGCAGTGCGGCGGGCGGAGTGCTTTGCTGCAGCGCCTCTGTTACTTCAGCTTTTAATAACGACAGATCAAGTTCGTCATCCAGGGAGGCAAGGGTCATTGTCCGTTTCTGGTGATCGTAGACCGCCGTTACATCGACCCAGGCCAGATAGAGGTCTGAGAGTCCCGAATCGCGCACAGCCTGGCGTGGCAGGTTTTCAATCTGGTGAGCCAGGTCGTAGCCGAAACAGCCGAAAAAACCGCCGGGAAAAGGGGTGTCAGGCGAGGGAGGACAGCGCCTGTGCTGAAGAATATCGGCAAGTGTCGACAGGGGCGTTGGCGATGCGCCGGAGTGGTTGTCAGTGGTTTGCCAGTAAAGGCGGTTGCTGGTCAGGCGGTATTGCTCTCGCGTCCGCAGGGGGACAATGGAATAACGACCGGTTTTAGGGCGCGGATTCAGGGATTCCAGCAAGCCGGGTCCATCAGGACACATGACCAGGTAAAGTTGCAGAGGGTCGAACGCATCAAGGGGAAAGCTGAGGGTTTTCATACTGTTGGGCCCGCCAAAGCCGGATGCATCGTGGTGCGCTGAGAGACGAAAAAAGGGTTAGCTTTTACAAGCTAACCCTTTGATTTTCCTGGTGGAGCTACGCGGGATCGAACCGCGGACCTTTTGACTGCCAGTCAAACGCTCTCCCAACTGAGCTACAGCCCCGTTTCAAGTGAGGGACTTATAGCAAACCGCTGAATCAGGTGTCAACAGGAAAAAACGCGAAGGGTTCAGTTTCATTCCCCTGGGCGGTTGCCTGCCGGAAGAATACTGGTTATCATTAGAGCATTGGAGATATTCGATAATTAAAAGAAAATAACACTGAAGACCGACTGGGGCCCCTGATGAAACTGCCTTTTCATGCTTCGCGATATCTCGAACTCTTACGCTTGAACAGTCATTTCAGACAATATTTTCAGGTGGTGCCGGCCTCGACCCCGGACCTGGTGCGTGAGGCGCAAATGATCCGCCACGACGTTTATTGTAGTGAACTCGGGTGGGAACCTGTCCGTCTTGATGGTCTGGAGCAGGATGAATACGATTCCAGGTCGCTGCACTGTCTGTTGAGGGCGGTCCACAGCCAGCGCTATATCGGCTGCGTGCGACTGGTATTGCCCCTTGCTGGGCACGACAGGGTTCTCCTGCCTTTCCAGCAAACCTGTCTGGGGCGCCTGCACCAGGGGCATCCGGATCCGGATGCTGTTGATCGGGGACTGGTGGCTGAAGTGTCGCGTCTGGCTATTGTTTCCGATTATCGCCGCCGTAAACACGAGCAAGGGCGTCCTTTCGGTCTGGGAGAAGAGGATTACAGTCAACAGGGCCGCCGCCGGTTTCCCTATATTCCCGTAGGCCTGTACATCGGCATGCTGCAGATTGCCGCTCAGCATGGCATCAAGACCCTGTACATTATGACCGAACCGCTGCTGGCGATCCATTTCAGTCGCCTGGGCGGCAAGCTGAAGCCGGTTGGTGATGTTGTTGAGCATCGCGGCAAAAGGCGTCCCTATGTCATGTACGTCGATGAGGTTCTGCGGGAAGCAAATCTGTTTCTGCGTCCTTTGATCCGTACGATATCCAAAGATGTGAAACAGGGGGAAACGCGGATCGTGCAGGCCGCTTCGCGGATATATGATATTTCACCTCCTGTGGTTGCCCCCTGAAAACATACTGTGTTCTAATGAAACCTGAAATCAGCAGGAAGATAAGCCTTTTTATTCCACTTTTTCATCTTCGGGGTGATCAATGACCGGTTTTTTGTCGACCAGGCATCTGGTGTTATTCGGACTGCTGCTGCTGGCTGTGGCGGCCCTGTACGCGGATATTTTCCATGGGCTTTACGGTGACTGGCTTCATGATGAGAATTATTCCCATGGATTCCTGGTGCCCCTGATTGCCGCCTATTTTGCCTGGTCCAGGCGGCAGGCCCTTGAACAACTCGATATCAAGCCCGCTGTCAGTGGTCTTGTTCTGATTGTCTTTGCTTTGCTGGTTCTGCTGGCCGGGGTTGCGGCGCAGGAGTATTATACTCGTCGTGCCTCTTTTATTTTTCTGCTCGCCGGCCTGATTGTCTTTTTTTTCGGGTGGCGTTGGCTGCGTGCCCTGTTGTTGCCGGTCGGTTTCCTTTTTTTCATGATTCCACTGCCATATGTTATTTACGATGCAATATCCTTCCCCCTGAAGCTGTTTGTCGCACAATTTTCCGTAGAAACCCTGAAGCTCATTGGTGTAGTGGTCCTCAGGGAGGGGAACATCATCATGTTCCCCCATACGGTGCTGGAAGTCGCTGATGCCTGCAGTGGCCTGCGTTCTATTGTGTCCCTGCTGGCGCTGGGGGTGACATTGGCGGTTCTGACCCAGGGGAAGATGTCACGCAAAGTGCTGCTGGTGGCCTTGACCATTCCCATTGCCGTGTTCACCAACATGATGCGTGTTATTATTACGGGGTATCTGGCGCAACATTACGGCAGTGCTGTCGCTGAGGGTTTTTTTCATGATTTTGCCGGAATGGGCGTGTTTCTGGCGGCGATGGTGCTGTTGTTCATCAGCAGTGGCCTGCTGCGGAAGTTCTGGCCGTAATCAAAAACAGATGTAACTGTTCAGTTCAACAGACAGGGGTGCTATGTCCAAAGATGTTTCCATCAAATCCTGGAGGTTTCTGGTCGTATTCGTGCTGCTGGCTCTGGCAGGAACCTATGTTCACACCCGCTCCGAGGCGTCTATCCCCGTCAGCAGGCCTCTGGATGAATTCCCCGTTCGTGCCGGGGACTGGGTGATGACCGGACAGGATCGCTTCGATGAGCGGGTGCTGGCGGTGCTGCTGCCGAGTGATTACCTGTCACGTGGTTACCGCAATACCGAGGGAGACCGGGTTTCGCTGTATATCGGTTATCATGATGGTGGTCCCGACAGTGGACCGATTCATTCGCCCAAGCAGTGCCTTCCCGGCAGTGGCTGGAATCGGTTGCACGCGCAGAGTCATGAGCTTGTGACTCCGGCCGGAGACAAACTGTCCTATGTCAGCGCCGTCTATCAGAAGGACGTGGAAAAGCAGATGTTCCTGTACTGGTTCCAGGTGCGAGACGAGATGCTGACCAACGAGTATGCTCTGAAGTTCAGCATGCTCAGGAATTCCGTGACCAGCAACCGGCGGGATTCGGCCTTTGTCCGCATATCCCTTCCTGTTATCGATGGGGACGAGGAAGGCGCGCGCGCCGTTGGTGAACAGTTCGCCCGTGATTTTATGCCGGCCATTCATGCCAGTCTGCCGCGTTGATCTGCCTCCATGCTGACCGAGCTCCTTCTCTGGATCAATCTGGTCGCCTGTATCGTGACCCTTGTCGTTTTGTTGTTGCGACATTCGTATGTGGTGGCGACGGTGCTGCTTGGTGTCGGCCTCGTCTGTCTCGCCGCCCTCAATGTGGTCGATGTCCTGACCCTGCGCACTCCGGTAAAGCTGTACGCCTGGCGCGAGCTGGGGTTGCCGCTGGAAGCCGGCGGCGTTTTTGCCCTCTATTTTTACACCAAAACGGTTTTTCGCGATAACCGCAGAATCTACCGCGGTATCGGTTTCTGGATCGCCCTGGTCCTGGCGCTGGCGGTGCTGGTCTATGTTCTGGTCACCCCGGCGACGCACTTGATTTTTTCACCGGACTTTGGTCAGGAAGGGATCTTTTTCCTCAAGATTTCCGGATTTTTTGTTTACCTGACGCTGATGCTGTTTCTGGTGTTCGGTCTGGTGCAGCTGGAGCGGACCCTTGCCGGACTGCACAGCCTGCAACGCTGGAAGATCAAACTGGAAGTGCTGGCCGGTGGTCTGCTGATGGCGGCCTTCGCCCTCTACTTCAGTCACAGTCTGCTCTATCGTTCCATCAACGTGGACTTTCTGCCGGTTCGTTCCCTGGCAGCGACCATCGCTCTGGGGATGTTCTGCTATTCGCGCCTGGTCCGCGATGACGGATCGCGTCTGGCCTTGTCGCGCGGCATTGCCCATCGGTCTTTTGTGCTCCTGCTGGTCGGTGGTTATCTGATCGTTCTGGGTCTGCTCGGTGGCGGCATCAGCTATCTGAATATCGGTGACAGCAAGCTGTTGATCAACCTTCTGCTTCTGGTCGGGAGTGTCGGGCTTGCGACCTTGTTTCTGTCAGAGCGACTGCGGCGCAAGTTCAAGGTGATCCTGCATAAAAACTTTTATCAAAGCAAATACGACTATCGTCAACAGTGGGAAAACTTTACCCGGCAGGTCGCTGACAACACCAGTCTGGACAGGATTCAGCCGGCGATCCTCGATCACTTCTGTTCGACCCTGGCCTGCAAGGGTGCGGCCCTGTATCTTTATGACGATGAGCAGAAAGGCTATGTGCCTGCCGCTGTTTTTAACTTCCGGCGTGACTGGCGGCCATTCCCGGCGACGGACCCTCTCGTTGAGTGCCTGAGTAAAAAGGACTGGGTCCTCAAGGTCCCGGAATGTGCCGCCGAGCTGGAGGGCTCCGTCCTCAATGTGGTGCCGGGAGCCACCGTGTTCCTGGTGGTTCCTCTGTTTTTTGACGACGAGCTGATCGGCTTTATCCTGCTGGGCGAACAGATCAACCCCGATGAGTTGTTGACCTACGAAGATTACGATATCCTGCGTCTGCTGGCACGGCATTCGGTGGCAACGATTCAGAGCCTGCGGCTGTCGGAACAGCTGGCCGTGGTGCGAGAGCTGGCTGCCATCGGCAAGGTGTCGACCTTTGTGCTGCACGATTTGAAGAATCAGGTATCGGGCTTGTCGCTGCTCCTCGAAAATGCCCGTGATTATATTGAGGATCCGGAGTTTCAGCAGGACATGCTGGAAACAGTCGGCAGCACCGTGACCAATATGAATATGCTGATCACCAGACTGAAAGGGCTGAAGGAGAAGCCGAAGCTGGCCATTGCGCCGGTTGCCCTGGAAAAGGTGGTGGAGGCTGCTGTTGACAGTGCCGGTGGCCGGATCGAGATGACAGGGGAAGAGGTGCGGATCGCCGCCGATGAAGAGGAGATCTACAAGGTCGTTCTGAATCTTCTGGTCAACGCCATCGAAGCATCGCCCGCCGATGGGACAGTCCGGGTGGAATTCGGTCTGGCGGCTGAAGAAGCTTTTGTCAAAGTGCAGGATCAGGGGTGCGGTATGAGTCCCGAGTTTATTCAGCACAAACTGTTCAAGCCCTTTGTCTCGACCAAAAAACATGGCTTCGGTATCGGTCTCTATCACTGCAGTCAGATTGTTGAGGCCCATGGCGGGCGGATTGAGGTTGACAGCCGGCCGGGCGAGGGGACGACCTTTACCCTGGCGTTGCCGACGGTGACCGGGGCACAGGACCAGGTGGGAGAAGACAATGAAGAACCTGCTGATTGTCGATGACAATCGCGAGATCAGGAAGCAGCTGAAATGGGGGCTGGCCAAGGAATACCGGATTCTGCTGGCAGAAAGTGTCGATGAAGCGATGGCCCTGTTTGCTCAGCATGAGCCCCAGGTTGTGACCCTGGATCTGGGGTTGCCCCCCGACATCGACGGAGCGACGGAAGGTCTGCGCTGTCTGGAGCAGATGTTGAAAATGCGCCCGGCAACCAAGGTGATCGTGCTGTCGGGCAATGAAGATCATCAGAATGCCCTGGCGGCTGTCTACAAGGGTGCCTATGACTTTTATCACAAACCGATAGACCTGACGGAGGTGCGGATCATTCTGGCGCGCGCTTTTCATCTGGCCGCCCTCGAAGAGGAAAATCAGCGTTTGCAGTCCGCTGCTCAGCCCGGCAATGGATACGCCGGAATCCTTGGCCAGTGTCCGCAAATGCAGGAGGTTTTCGCCATCATCAAAAAGGTCGCGTCGATCAATGTGCCGGTGTTGATCCTCGGCGAAAGCGGCACCGGCAAGGAGGTGGTCGCCCAGGCGATTCATCAGCGCGGCGTGCGCAAGGACAAAAGCTTCATCGCCATCAATTGCGGGGCGATACCGGAGAACCTGCTCGAATCAGAACTCTTCGGTCATGAAAAGGGTGCCTTTACCGGTGCCGGCAGCCGTGTTCAGGGAAAGGTCGAATTCGCAGACGGCGGCACCCTCTTTCTTGATGAAATCGGCGAAATGGCCTCTCTGCTCCAGGTCAAGATGCTGCGCTTTTTACAGGACAAGGTCATCCAGCGGGTCGGCGGGCGCGAGGACATCGGTGTTGATACGCGTATCATTGCCGCCACCAATGTCGACATTCAAAAGGCGATAGACAAGGGGGATTTTCGTGAAGACCTGTACTATCGCATCGGCGTCATCAGCATTTCCCTGCCGCCCCTGCGGGAGCGGGGGGACGATATAGAGCTGCTGGCCAACTGTTTTCTGGGCCGCTACGGGCAGGAATTCGGCAAGAAGGTGCGGGGTTTCAGCAGCAGCGCTTTGGACTGGCTTTATCGTCATCCCTGGCCAGGTAACGTCAGGGAACTTGAAAACAAGATAAAACGGGCCGTGGTCATGGCGGAAAGTCCCATTATTGAAGCCTGGGACCTTGGTTTTGAAAAACCGCAGGAGCAAAGGCGTGATGAGACGGCCAGACACCCGTCTTCCCGTTTTTTTGAGGGCCGGGACTGTGCCGGCTTGACCCTCAAGGAGGCCCGGGCGCAAACCGAGATCGCCCTGCTGAAGTACGTTCTCGAAGAGACGGACGGCAACATTCAAAAGGCGGCGGAACAATTGGCGGTGACCAGGCCAACCCTGTATGATCTGCTGAAAAAGCACGGGCTGTACCAGGCAGGGCAGGACTGAGAAGCCGGAAAAAAGCTCGCTTTGCACTGAACTGTTGACTCGCTCTGTTGGTTCAGTTTAATTTCACAGGTTGGTAAAATATCTTCTGAACAGGCAACAGATTTGGAGTAACGGCCATGAGTATCAAAAATTTATGGGGCAATATCGAAGATTTTGCAGAGGTTCGCCCGCCGCATGAAATTCTTGAGGAGCAGGGTAAGGTGCTGTCGCAGATTACCGATGGCAAGCTGGTTCTGACCATTTCCCGTACCCAGAGCAATACGGTTTACAACTATGATGCCTTCATTTCCCTGGCATCGGCAAAGCAGATCCGCCAGCGGATTCTGCGTCTGACCCACGATATCAAACTCTATCCGGCCCTGATTTTTGACGATGAGGGCTCCACGGAACATCGGGCGGAAAGTCAGGAGGATTTTGAAGAAAAACTGGGAAGAGTTCTCTCATCGGAGGGAACCATGCGGGTTGTCGCGACCCTGATGACCCAGGCCCGTCTGAATCCTGCAGACAAGCTGGTCTGAGCTGAGTCGTCTATTGAGTCTGTACCCTTTTACCTGTCAGGAAGGCGGTGACTGTAGCAGGCCGCTTCCCAATATCACATCGCCCCCGATGCCGCGGATACCACGTTGCACTGTGTCCGCCATCGATTTGCCCCAGAGCAAGAAAAATCATTCATGAAATCCTTTTATCTGGAAACCTTCGGCTGTCAGATGAATGTCGTTGATTCTGAGCAGATTGTCGGTCTGTTGCAGACCGTCGGCTATCAGCAGGTCGATACCGCTGATCTCGCTGATCTGGTTCTGCTCAACACCTGCTCCGTGAGGGACAAGGCCGAGCGTAAGGTCTACGGCCATCTGGGACGCTTCAAGCCGATCAAGGACAAGCGGCCCGAGCTGATTATCGGGGTCGGTGGCTGCGTCGCCCAGCAGGAGGGGGATGCCATGCTCGCCAACGTGCCGTATCTGGATCTGGTTTTCGGCACGCACAACATTCACCGGTTACCGGAGATGGTGCGCGAAGTGGAAACGACGCGCGGCCGTAGCAGCGCCACGGAGTTTCTCGATCGGGAGACCCGCCTGCACCTGTTCCCCGAACGCACCGCGACCAGTGCTGTGAGTCGTTTTGTCACCATTATGCAGGGGTGTGACAACTTCTGCTCCTACTGTATCGTTCCCCATGTACGCGGCCGGGAGATCAGTCGTCCCAGCAGCGATATCCTTCGTGAAGTCAGGGGCTTGATTGACAGTGGCGTCAAAGAGGTTACCCTTCTCGGACAGAACGTCAACTCCTACGGCGACAAAGACGAAGGGGAGCTGTCCTTCCCTGAGCTGCTGACGGCTATCGACGCTGTGCCCGGCTTGCGCCGGCTGCGCTTCGCAACCTCCCATCCCAAGGACATGACCGATGAGCTGATCGCCTGTTTCGGCTCTCTTGACAGTCTTTGTCCACACATTCACCTGCCGGTGCAGAGTGGCTCCGACCGGATACTGGAGCTGATGAACCGGGGGTACACCGCCAGGGACTATCTGGACAAGGTCGAAAAGCTGAAAAGTGTCTGTCCCGATATCCGTCTGACAACCGATATCATTGTCGGTTTCCCCGGCGAAACAGAGGAGGATTTCCAGCAGACCCTCGAACTGGTGGCCGAGGTCGGTTATGCCGATGCCTTTACCTTCCTCTATTCCCCACGGGTTGAGACCCCCGCCGCGGCCATGCCTGATCAGGCCTCGCATCAGGAAAAACAACACCGCTTTGAGCGCTTGCTGGCCCTGCAGCAGCAGACCAGCGGCCATATCTGGCAGCGTGATGCCGGGCGGGTCCTGCCGGTTCTGGTGGAAGGGCAAAGCAAGCAGGGGCAAGGTCAGCTCTTCGGGCGTACTGTCTGGAATCGTATCGTCAATTTTGCCGGACCGGAGGACCTTGTCGGCGAGATAGTCCCGGTGGCGGTGACCAAGGTGCTGCGTAATTCCCATCTGGGTGAATTTGAACAAGACCACATTCTGTCAGGAGTACTGTGATGATCGATCTGCATACCCATACCTTTTTCAGTGACGGCTCCCTGGGCCCCGCCGAGTTGATTCGCCGGGCGGCGGTGAGCGGTTATCACGCGGTAGCCATTACCGATCATGCGGATAACAGCAACATTATCTGGTTGTTGTCGAACCTGGTGCCGGTGGTCGATGAGCTGGGAACTACCAACGATATGGAGGTTCTGGCCGGAGTCGAGCTGACCCATGTCGCACCGGACAGTATCGCCGCGGCCACCCGGCTGGCCCGTGAACAGGGCGCGCAGCTGGTTCTGGTTCATGGTGAAACCATTGTCGAACCGGTCAAGCCCGGCACCAATCGGGCAGCAATTGAGGCGGGGGTAGATATCCTTTCCCACCCGGGCCTGATTTCAGCGGAGGAGGTCCAGTTGGCGGCGGAAAAGGGGGTCTGCCTGGAAATCACCACGCGCCGGGGGCACTCGCTGACCAACGGCCATGTGGCCAAAATGGCCCTGCACTATGGTGCGAAGCTGGTCATCAATAATGACGCCCACGCGCCGGGGGATCAGGTGAGCCTGGAGCGCATGCGCAAGATCGCTTTTGGCGCCGGAATGACCGAGGAGCAGTTTGCTCAGGCTCAACGCAATTCCGCCGAACTGGTGGCCCGTGCCCGGGAAAGACAATGAAAAACTTCAGCAATTTCGATTTTTTGCGGCAACTGGTCGAGACCCCCAGTCCATCCGGCTTTGAACAGCCGGTGCAACGCCTGATTCACCGGCAACTGGAGGGGATTGCCGATGAACTGCGGCTGGATGTCATGGGGAATCTCATGGCCTGCCTCAAGGGGACGGGTGGTCCCAGGGTCATGCTCGCCGGGCACTGCGATGAAATCGGTTTTATGGTGCAGTATGTCGATGAGCGCGGTTATCTCTATTTCGGTGCTATTGGTGGTGTCGATCCCCATCTGTCGCCGGGGCAGCGGGTGCACATTCATACCGACCAGGGAATTGTACCCGGCGTCATCGGCAAAAAGGCAATCCACCTGATTGAGCAGAAAGACCGCGACAATGTGATCAAGCTGAAACAGCAGTATATCGACATCGGAGCCGGAAACCGAGCCGAGGTCGAGAAACTGGTCAGTATCGGCGACCCGGTCACCTTCGCTGTCGGGCTGCAGCCGCTGCAGGGGCGCCGGGTCACGGCGCGCGCCTTTGACGACAAGATGGGAGCCTTCATCGTCACGGAAGTCATGAAGCAGGTTAAAGCCTCGGGTTCCATCGCTGCTGATCTCTACGGCGTGTCGACGGTGCAGGAAGAGGTCGGATTACGTGGTGGCGTGACCAGCAGCTATGGGGTCAATCCCCAGGTGGGTATCGTCGTGGAGGTCACCCATGCCACCGATTATCCCGAGGTGGAACAGAACAGTATCGGCCGGGTAGAACTGGGAAAGGGGCCGGTGCTGGCACGTGGCGCCAACATCAACCCGGTACTGTTCAAGCTGCTGGTCGAGACGGCCAGGGCGGAAAAAATCCCGGTACAGATTGTCGGCATCCCCCGCGCTACCGGTACCGACGCCAACGTCATGCAGCTCAGTCGCGGCGGCGTGGCGACGGCCCTTTTGGGCATCCCCCTGCGCTATATGCACACGCCGGTGGAGACCCTCGATCTGGGAGATCTGGAACTGGCGATCAGGCTACTGACGGCGGTCGTGTCGCGGATCAACGGGGATACCTGTTTTATCCCGCGCTGAGGTGGTCCGGGGTTCTCATGCAGTGAGCCGGTTAATGGGTTGACGCTGCCTGTGACGGAAGGGTGTCTATGGACGAAACGACCAGAGAGGAGCAGGGGGCTGCCGCCCGCAAAGTGACCCTTGTCGGCATGGTTGTCAATGCCGTCAATGCCGCGGTGAAGATTCTGGTGGGCAGTGTCGCCAACTCCTACGCCCTGATCGCCGACGGTATCCATTCCCTGTCCGACCTGCTCAGTGACGTGCTGGTTCTGGCTGCCAGCCATTTTGGCCGCAAACAGGCGGACAAGGATCATCCTTACGGCCACGACCGCTATGAAACCCTGGCCACGCTGCTGCTGGGGGCGCTGCTCATCGCTGTTGCCGGAGCCCTGATCTGGGACAGCCTGACGCGGCTGCTGACGCCTCGCGAGATGGTCCCCCCCGGGGCCATCGCCCTGCTGGTAGCGCTGGCATCCATTGTCAGCAAGGAATGGATTTATCGTTATACGCTGCGTATCGCCCGGAGTATCCAGTCGAAACTTCTGGAGGGTAATGCCTGGCATCACCGGACCGACTCCCTGTCCTCTGTGGTTGTTTTCATCGCCGTTGGCGGTGCTCTTCTCGGTTATCCCTGGCTGGACCAGATTGCGGCGACCATTGTTGCCCTGATGGTTGCCAAGGTCGGATTTTCACTGATCTGGGACAGTCTCAAGGAATTGGTTGATACTGCTCTGCCGCAGGAGGACATTGTCGCCATCCGCGAATGCGCCTGTGCCGTAGCCGGGGTGACGGATGTTCACGATCTGCGCAGCCGCAGCATGGCGGGGCGAACCCTGATCGACATTCATCTGCAGGTCGATCCCCACATCAGTGTCTCCGAAGGGCACGCGGTCGGGGTCTGGGTGGCGCATCGCTTACGGGAAACATTTCCCCACATTTCCGATGTTATTTTTCACATTGATCCCGAAGATGATGTCGATGACAAGATCCCCGACCCGCAGCGCATGCTCCCCCTGCGCCGGCAGGCACTGAAGTCGCTGCATCAGCGCTGGGCAGGGGAGCCGACCTTTGAAAAACCGCACCAGACGGTGCTGCATTATCTCGATCAGGGAATCGATGTCGATCTGTTTTACAGCGCGGAGCAGTTGTCTCTCGACCAGCTGGAGGGGCTGCAGGTAAGCCTTGCCGGACGGGCCCTGGATCTGCCCTGGCTGCGTCGGGTCAGAGTCTGGATCGGAACGGCGGAATAACGGCATTTGCGTCGGATTTTGCCCTGTTGCCGCAGGTGAGTATGGTTTTTTTTACTCACAAACGCAGCGCCGTGCCAGCTGTTCTTCGCTTAATTCCGGCACGTCGGCCGCAAGGTCGATCCCTTCTTCAATCAGGTCGCGCCCTGATTTTTCCAGAACCTTCAGAAAATTCATGGTCAGATAGGGGTTGAGCTGACTCCCCGCAACATCCAGCATCCGGCCGCAGATGGCAGGAAAATCCCAGGGCTCCTTGTAGGAGCGTTTGGTCCGCAGGGCATCGAAGGTATCGGAAATCATGGTCATCTGGCTGCAGATATTCAAAGTCCAGTCCGGTGGCGGTGGCGGATAGCCAGTCAAATCGTAGCGCATGTGATGCTCGAAGGCGGCCAGTATCGCCAGTTGCGGAATGCCTTTCTGTCCCAGCAGATACTGGGCGCCGCGCATGGGATGCTTCTGCATCTGCTGCCACTGTTCATCGCTGAGTTGTCCCGGATGGTTGATGATTTCCTTGTCGACAAAGATCTTGCCGGCGTCGTGGAGCATCCCGGCCAGACCGACATCGTGGAGCAGGTCTTCACTCAGCCCCAGGGAAATCCCCTGGGCGATATTGAGGATGGCTACGTTGAGGGAGTGGGTGAAGCTGTAGTCATCCTCCATTTTCAGGGGCACCAGCGCCAGCAGGGGGTTGCTCTCCTGCTGCAGGGCAGAGACAAATCCGGTGATCACTGATGAGACCTGACTGATGTCGAAGGAATCCTTGTTGGCGATGCGGACATAGAGATCATTGATGTTTTGCAGCTCTTCTTTGGTCAGATCTTCAAAGCGGGCGATGGCCAGGGGCAGAGACGGGTCATCCCGGACATCAAGGACGCCGTAGTCGATATGGTCGCAGCCGTCAAAATGCTGCACCCCCAGGTTGCCGGCGGCAACGGCAAGAAAGGTCGTGATCTCGGTGTCGTCGATACCGTCGCGGAAGCTGACATAACCGATGTCACGTGCATGCAGCTGTCGGGCGATGCGCTCGCTGTGCAGGGTGCGTTCCAGGGGTTGCCCCTGAAACAGCAGCTCTTTGCGCACGACCATAAAGGTGAGTTCCGGCTGGTGATAGAACAGAAACCGTAAACTCTGGATTATCCGCGGAATCAGGGTGCGCACCTGGTCGTGTTCCAGAGAATAGAGCTGTGCCGCGGCCATGCAGGTGGATATCAGGCGCAGTACCTCTTCCAGTCGCTTGCGGTCGATACTGCTGGTCATGCCGGCTCCTTGCTTGTCACCTGCTGCAGTTTTTTCATTATCAGGCGCGCCTGACCCGCTGCTTCCGGGGTGCCCTGATCCATCTGCTGCTGCAACAGGGGGCGCACCTGCTTCAGGGGATAATGACCGAGGCTTTTGATGATTTCCAGCTTCAGTTGATCCAGAGCGCGCCCGTGCAGCAGCTTGCGTTTGCCCAAAAGGGCGGCAAAGGATTTCAGCGCCTGGGGGTTTTTCTGTTCAGCCAGGGCCTGGACCAGGGCTTTCTTTAATTCGACATCGAAGCTGAGCAGATTGTCCTGATCGAGCATGGTCAACAGCTGCCGGGATATTTCACTGTTATGGACCAGTCGACTCAGGACAATGGCATTGAGAACCTCCTGCCGATCGTCTGACATCAGGCTCGTTGTCATCTGCCTCAGGGACTGGCGATCCCCGAGCAACAGGGAGGTCTTCAACGCCTCCTGACGGACTTTCGGGTGACTGTGATGCAACAGGGGACGGATTGCCGGCAGTTGCTCCGCTGCCTCAAGCTCACCCAGCAACAGCAGCATGTTGCGCGCAACAAACCACTGGTTGGCGTTGAGATACTGAGCCGCTTCCGCGGCCACCTGAGGACCGAGATTTTTAAGATGGGTCAGATAGAAGAAGCGAACAGAGCGGTTGCTTTCACTGGCAATGCGTTCAAGCAGGGGACGAATAAAGGGCGCGCCGATGAGCTTGATGACCTCACCGATGAGGGGCTGGTATTTCTTGTCCAGACGTGACACATCTTCGAGGATCTGCCGGAGCAGGGCCTGGGGTATCTTCTCCGAAAGGGCTTTGACCTGTTCCGCCGGTCGGTTGACGAGGCTCGTTTCACAGAGTTCCTGGAGACTCAAATAGTCGACGGCATCGACGTGGAACTGCATGGAGCGGATGAGCTGTTCATGAAGGGCGTCCAGCTGCTCCAGGTCGGGATTGTTCTGCAGCAGGTAGATGGACATGCGCGTGACCTGCTGCTCCACCTGAAAATCTTCAAGGGATTTTTTCAGTTTCTTCAAGCGTCGGGTCAAGGGCTCCGGCAGCAGCGGGTCACCAAGAACCTGATTGAGAGCGTTCTGATACTGGGGCGGAACGAACTTTTCGAGGTTTTCCGAGCGCAGCAGCTCCCGGGCCCTGGCGGAAAGCTCCAGGCGATCGAACGTCCGGTTGTCGGCATCATCGCTGTCTGTCAGCTGTCGCTCCCCGGCGAGTTTGCAGATCAGGGCCATGATGCGCGGCGGTGCATCGACATGGCCGGCGGTGACCTGCTGGTAGGCGTTGTGCAGCATTTTATCGGAGAGCTGCTGGAAGAACTCTCTGGCAACCTCCTCCGATATGGGTTGTCTGCAGATTTCCCTGATGACCGAGCTGCCCGGGGTTTCGTCGAGATGATTGACCAGTTCCGCCAGCTGCAGCAGGATTTCGGCGCGCTCTGTTTTCTGCCGTTTCCCCTGGGCTGTTGTCACATAGCGCACCACAGAACGGTTCAGGTGATCCTGCTCGTCCGAGGGTGCTCCTTTACGGGCGATGAGCCGACTGATGTCACGGGCCAGTTTTAACGGATCAAAATCCGTTTCGGCCAGTGCCTCTTCGTCAATATCCTCCAGGGGAGCAAGTAACGACCTGGCAAAGCGATTCCAGAACTCCTGAGCGGGCTTGCGCGTTATCAGGGCGTGTTCGGGATCTTTGGCGTCGATCAGTAAAAAATCCCGATGGGACATTTCCGTAACGATAATGCCACGGATATCCTGTTCTTCCAGGCAGGCGATGATACCTCCCGCATCCCAGGTTTTGGCCGGATGGTCAGCGATTGTCCGCAGAAAACTGTAGAGAGAGGGAGTGGTCAGCTCCGGAGTCAGGATAAGAGAGGTTACGCCGTGCTGAAACAGGCGGTAGGCATATTGATGAAAAAGGGGGTTTTTCGGGTTCAGCGGGGTTCCCTGCAGCAGGAACTTGTCGCGGGCCACGGTCAGCTGCACCGGATAGCCGGCTTTCTGCACAGTATCCAGATTGTGCATGAACTTCGCAGTCGCCTCGGCCACAACCGCATTGGACGGGTCATACAGGCCGAGGTGTTTGCTCAGCAGCAGCAGATTCTGCAGCAACTCTTCCAGTTGCGCGTGATGTGTTGGGGTGGAATGCTGCATCATATCAAACCGTCAGGTTGAGAGATCCGTTGAATATGGGATGATCGTACAACGATCGGTCATTAAGAATCCGTAAAAAATGAACCGTTTTTCTGCGGTCATGTTTTTTGGTGCTATCCTGAAAACAGGTGGCAGCGCACAGACACCAATAACATACACTTTTTTTGTTGCAAAGGCAGAGGTCATTTGCTATAAGTGCATCCGCTTCACGCCGAAGTGGTGGAATTGGTAGACACGCTAGGTTCAGGGTCTAGTGGGCGTAGGCCCGTGGGAGTTCGAGTCTCCCCTTCGGCACCAGCAAAAAATACGATCCGGCTATGAATTTAGTCGGATCTTTTTTTTGCTGTATGCGTCGAGACGCGAAGCGAAGAGAACGCTGACTGAATGTCCGAAAAGCGCACAGGATGTCCGCGGCAGTGGGCGTAGGGGGAGCCGGTTCCGTCATCCCTGGGTTTTCAATGGAATGTCTTGTTATGCCGCGAAAAGAGCCAATCCCGTCTGTCGACGCAACTCAGCAAAATGACGATCTTCGGTGTAGACCGGAACCTCAGTTTCTAACGCCGCCACCGCAATAAAACAGTCCGCCAGGCCGATCGTCATGCCTTGTCCTCTCAGTCGGGAGGAAAGATCACCCGCTTCGATCCAGAGGCTGAAGGTATCACCAATCACCGGAAAGACCGAAGGAAAGCTGCGTATAGTACGGCGCTCCTGTTCTGACCTGGCTCCTTGCAGAAGCTCGGCAACAATAAGTCCGGTGGTGCAGATGCGATCAGCATCCAGTAATTGACTGACTGTTGAACAAAAGGGTTCGTTTCCCCGAAAGTAGTGAATCCAGGCCGAGGTGTCGACCAGAACACTATCCGAGTCGAGGGTCAGCATGGCGCAGCTCCTCAGCCTCAAGAGTGAATTCACCGTGACCGGCGAGTCGTTTGATCTGCTCTTTCTTGCGTACCCGCAGCTCATCCTGAATCGCGATCATGACAGCCTCGGTCTTGCTTTTTGCTGCCAGGGTCTCCGTCAATTCATTCACCAGGTCTGCAGGCAGGGTAATGGTTGTTCGTTGCATAAAATATCTCCATAGCAAAGATGCATAACCTTCTTATGCAGAATAGCACAATGTTACCTGCCTGTCCCGTCTTTGAGTGTCAGCTCATCTCATTTCAACTCCCCATCCTTTCCGAAGTTCGATGCCAGCTCTCAGAACTCCCGCAGCAAAAACTCCTTGTTGGCTTCAGTGAACTGGCAGTTGATGCGTCTGGTGTTGCTGCTGGCCTGATCAATCTCATCGGTAAACATGCCGATGTGTAAGTCGCTGGGTTTAAGCCCTTGCAGCAGATGGTAGACCTGGGCGTTGACCTCGTCCGCGGTCAGGTGCCGATTGTCCTTTTCGGTGGCCATTTTTTGTGCGTAGACGGAGGTTTCCGCCGGATTGATGGACAGCAGGGTCAAGTATTTGATGTCGATGCTGTGCAGCAGTTCCAGGGTGCCGGCAACATGCTGCTGTGAGAATTTGCGTCCGCCGGTTCCCGGCATGAGCATGGCGGAGACCTCGATGCCAGCAGCGGCCAGTTTCTTCGAGGCGGCAATCATGTCCGCCCGTGTGCACTCCTTGCAGATGTAGCGCAGCACCTCATCCGAGCCGCTCTCCAGCCCCCAGTATATGAGGGATAGCCCCGCCTCTCTGAGCTGTTTCAGCTCATCATCGGACTTTTCAAGGATGGAGTGTGTCCGACCGTAGAGGGAGATCCTCTGGGGCGCGAAGACATTGCCGACATAGCGCAATGCCTGCAGAAGCAATGGGGTGTTCACCCCCAGGGAGTTGCCGCTGCCGATAAAGAGCCTCTGGATGCGTTCTTTTTCACCGCCGATGGCGGCGGTCACCCTGTCGACGTGATTCTTGAATTCAGCAAACGACTTTGTTGTCGCCGGCATCTCTTTGTACTCGGAGCAGAAGGTACATTTGTTGTAGTCACAGCCGGTGGTCAACTCCAGACGCAGGACGTGGGCTTTTTTTTCGGAAGGGGGGCAGGACAGGGTGGGCGAACTGAACAGGGTGGTGTCTTTGTAGGCGCGATCACACGCCGGAGCCAGTACCGGGAAAATGCGGTCGAGAACGCCAACGTATTCATTGCCGTCAATCTTCAGAAAGCCTTCGTCAAGCAAGAAGCGGACAGCAAGGTCCGCCGCGCTTGCATAGACAGTCGGGTCGAGGCCGGTTTTCATGGAGCGCAGCAAGGCGTCATGGAAAAAATAGCGGGCGAGGCTGTCGATGTTCCGATGTCTGGCAAGCAGGGTCTCAGGTGGCAGGGTCTGCAGCTCTGAATCCGGGAGGGTGCGGGTCACAACCTCCGCATTGTAGATGCCGGGGGTGGTGTAGAATCGAACCGTTGAGCTGGCCTCCTGCTTTTCTGTGATAAAGCCTTCGCTGCCCGGTCGGACCTGACTGCTGATACTGTTCAGGCGGACGCTGACCCGGGCTCCGATCTGCAATGGCGATGTTCTTTCTTCGTTCAGGACCTGCTGCAGCCGCGGCAGCAACAGGTTGTGTAAATCCCTGTAAGTGGCTTCAGCTGTTGCCGGAAGGTCACGATCAATGGCGCAATTGATCATGGCGCCGGCAAGACGCAGGGTTTTGGTGACAATCGCTGAATGATCGGCCTGACGCTGGAACAGAGCGTCGATTGCGGGCACATAGGGTAACAGGCTGGTGATACCGTGACTGCTGAATTTGCGCCGGAGATCCTCGTGTCTGAACCGACGACCGTACAGCAGACGCAACATCCACACCAGCTCATCATGACGAACAAACATAAGCACAGCCTGACAGGGGTTCAAGACGTTACTTGAAAAGATGTACCCATCCTCGCAAATTTTGAAGTCTGCGGCAATCCTGTCGTCGAGGGTTATACGCACCGAAGCCCGGTCCTTGATAGACCGGGCTTTGATTAACGGGCAGGAAGCTGAAGCCGGGTGGTTCGTGCTGTAAACGGCGTCCTCAACCGCAGGCGCCGATAAAGCCGCAGGCGGTGCAGAACTCACAGCCGTCGCGTTTGATCAGGGCGGGAATCTTGCATTCCTTGCAGAGTTTTCCGGCAATGCGCATGTTGCCGTTGACGCTTTCTTTTTTAGCGATTTTCAGCATGCCCAGTTCATGTACGGGGTAACCGTTTTCATCGAGCAGCCCGAGCATGTTGTAGCGGTGAATAAGCAGTCTGGCAATATAGGCAATGGTGCTCGGCTGCACCGCCTGCTTGTCGCTGCCGGGCACGCGGGCGAAAAAATCTCCCTGGGGCTTGGCCAGATCCTTCAGGCCACGCAGTTTCTTGCCGATCCAGGCCGGATCAAGAACGCGCATATCCAGGCTCAGGCTTTTGGTCAGTCCGTTGAATTCCAGGGGATATTCCCCCGACAGCCAGACACTGTAAGGACGGTGACTGCCGTCAGGCATGATGCATTCCTTGACGAACAGGGCGAAATCATCATCCGTCGACGGGTTGCGGACATCGACCGTCCATGACAGGGTACCGTCGACCCCGGATTTCGGCTCCTTGCGGCTGAACATGGCGTCGACCAGGGGGGTCGGACCCTTGTTGCTGAAGGCGCCGAGCTCTTCGCAGCGGTGAGCGACCAGCTTGGCCAGGGCGCTGACGCTGCCGGCAACAGTCTGTTTTTCACCGTTGGGCATGGTCATGACAAAGGGGACCGTCGGGGTCTTGGCCAGAGACTCAAGCTTGATCTTCAGCCATTCACGGTCTTCACTGCGCATATCCATGGACAGGTTTTTGGCCAGGGCACCAAGGCCGCGGGGAACCGTTTCGCCGTTCACCCAGACCTCGAAGGGATGGGGGGTGCCATTTTCCATGTGACTGACAAAGACGGCAAAGCGGTGCTCCGGATTGTCGATGACATAGGTCACTGACGGGGTACCACCGGGAACAAAGGGGCGATGGGACCAGCGCAGGGTGGCCAGGGCAATGTTGGGTGAATGGTCCAGCTTGAGTTTGCGGTCCGGATCGGACTGATCGAGATCCTGCGGTTTTTTGTCTTCGTTTGAGACAGACAGCACGCTGCCGATAATGTCGTTGGGACGATAGGTGGTAATCCCTTTGAGACCGTTCTTCCAGGCGTTGATGTACAGATCCTTGAACTGGGTAAAGGGGTAGTCGGAAGGAACATTGACCGTTTTTGAGATGGATGCGCAGATGTAGGGCTGAATCGCCGCCTGCATCAGCATATGATCGTTGGCGCTGATGTCCAGGGCGCTGACAAAGGCCTCCGGCAGATGCCGGGTGTCGCCGCCACGTTCCCGGTAGATCCGGTAGGCGTGATCCTCCACCGTATATTCCTTGCGGGTGCCGTCCGCTTCATTCTTCTTGCGCGTGTAAAACCAGGAAAAAGCGGGTTCCAGCCCGTTGGAGCAATTGTCACCGAAAGCCAGGGAGATAGTGCCGGTCGGAGCAATGCTCAGCAGATGGCTGTTGCGGATACCATGGGTGGCAATGGCTGTGCGGATATCTTCGGGCAGGCGTTTGGCCATGCCGCTGACCAGGAACTGGTCGGCGTCGAATCGGGCAAAAGCGCCTTTTTCTTTCGCCAGCTCGATGGATGCCCGATAGGCGGCGTCACGCATGCGGCGGGTCAGATCGGCGGCGAAATCGCGCCCTTTCTGACTGTCGTAGCGCAGGCCAAGCATGATCAGGGCATCGCCAAGGCCCGTATAGCCCAGGCCGATACGTCTTTTGGTGGCCGCTTCCTCGGCCTGCTGCGGCAGGGGCCAGGCAGTGGCATCGAGGACGTTGTCGAGCATGCGTACGGCGGTGGCGACCGTTGTTGTGAAACGGTCAAAATCAAAAGCGGCATTCGGAGCGAAGCTGTTCTGAATGTAACGGGTCAGGTTGATGCTCCCCAGACAGCAGCACCCGTAATCGGGAATAGGGATTTCGCCGCAGGGATTGGTGGCTTCAATTTTTTCACAGTAATGGAGATTGTTTTCCTGATTGATGCGGTCGAGAAACAGCACCCCCGGTTCGGCGGCATTGAAGGTGCTCTCCATGATGATATCCCAGATCTCCTTGGGATTGATGCGGGTATAAACCCACTTGCCGTCCTCACGCTGGTAGGCTCCGGCCTGTTTGACGGCGTCACTGGGCTCGGCCTTGTGCACCAGCTCAAAGGGGGTTTCATCGATGACGGCCCGCATGAAAGCGTCAGTGACGCCAACCGACAGGTTGAAATTGTTGAGCTTGCCCGATTCCGTTTTGGCCTTGATGAACTTCAGGATATCAGGGTGGTCACAGCGCAGAACCCCCATCTGGGCGCCCCGGCGTGAGCCGGCTGATTCGACCGTTGAGCAGGACTGATCGAAAACGTGCATGTAGGACACGGGCCCCGAGGCGGAGCTGGCAGTGCCGATGACCTTGGCGCCGGCCGGCCGGATGGAGCTGAAATCATAACCGACGCCGCCGCCGCGCCTCATGGTTTCCGCTGCTTCCAGAAGGGCGTGATAGATGCCGACCTTGCCGTCGACAGTGCTGGAGATGCTGTCACCGACGGGCTGGACAAAACAGTTGATCAGGGTGACGTTCTTGATGTTGGCGCCGGCGGCACTGTTGACGCGACCGGCCGGGATAAACCCCTCTTCCATGGTTTTAAGAAAAAGGGGGATAAAGTTCTCCGGTTCCTTTTCCTGGCTCGCCAGCGCTTTGGCCACCCGCTGCCGGATGGCCCGGACAATGGCGTCACCGTCAAGGTGCTGTTCATCCCCTTTGGCGTATTTCTCCCGCAGCACGTCGAGGCTGACGACCTGCCATTGGTGGGCTTCCGGGGTTATAAGGGGACTTTCATCGGATGTCCGGGGTGCCATTTCTGCGATTTTCACTGGGGACCTCTTGTTGATGACATGGATTGGAAGAGTAAGAAGAATTTTCGATCAGCCGCGCGCAACCGGCAGGGGTCTACGGCTGTAATTTAACTGTCTGTTTTATTGGTGTTTTCTTTTAATAACACAAGATATAGTGCCGGGAAACTTTAGCGTATCTACATATGGTGTCAAGGGGGTATTTTTGCGTTATGCATAATCCCCCGATAACCCTTCATTTTTTGTAACTATTCAGCACAATTTGCGGGCACAGGATCAGGGTTTCCATGTAAGGGGCGTCTGGCGCCATGGATGGCGACGGTCGAACGGCCAGGACGGCGAAAAGTGTCCCCTGGAATGGGAGTCCTGATCCTGTGCTGAACAAATACCATTTTTTTTCGGTAAAAGGAGTGCTCCTGTCCTGTTTGCAGAGGGGACCGGTCCGGTCTCCGTTCTTGAAACAGGTTCGGCAGACAGCGTTGTCTGTCGCTGCCGGTACTGGTATGGTGTAAAGAGCAGATGAGGATACTGTTTAACTTGTTTCCGGACGCAGATTTGCGTATTGTCGCAGCCTGTACCTGTTGGCGGTTTAAGGAATTTTCATGCTAGGGCAGAACCCTCTTTATCTGGATAACGCGGCGACCAGTCATCCCAAACCGGAAGGGGTGTATCGGGCGCTGACAGAGGTGTCGCGACAGGGGGGGAGCGCCGGTCGTGGCCGGCATCATCAGGGCCTTGCCGGGGACCGGATACTGTTTGCCGCCCGCGAACTGCTGGCGGAACTCTTCGGGGTCGACGCCTCTGAGCGATTTGTCTTCACCTTTAACGCGACCCATGCCCTGAACGTGGCGTTATTCGGTGTTTTACGTGCCGGTGACCGGGTAGTGACAACCAGCATGGAGCATAACGCGGTCACCAGGCCTCTTCATGCTCTTTCTCAACACGGGGTCGAGGTTGTCAAGGTGGCTGCCGACAGGGTGACGGGTCTGGTTTGCCAGGACGACGTCAAGGCCGCCTGCCTGGCGGCACCGACCCGGATGCTGGTGATGAATCATGCCTCCAACGTTAACGGCACCCTGCAGAACCTGGAGGGGCTGGGCCCCTGGTGCCGTCAGCATGGTATTGTGCTGCTGGTTGACGGTTCCCAGACCGCCGGCATGGTTCCTGTCAATCTGTCGGACCTGCACCTCGACCTGTTTGCGGCTCCCGGCCACAAGGGACTGCTCGGCCCGCAGGGAACAGGCTTTTTGTATATACGCGACGGACTTGAGCTTGAGCCGTTGCTTTACGGTGGAACCGGAAGCCATTCGTCCATGGACGAACAGCCGCGGCAACTGCCGGAACGTTTTGAGAGCGGCACCCAGAACCTGCCGGGCATAGCCGGACTGAAAGCCGGTCTGGAATTTCTCCGCACGGAAGGGATTGCCGCCATCGGTGAAAAGGAAACCGACCTCGCCGGCCACCTGCTCTCCGGCCTGGCAGCTATTGATGAAGTGAGGGTCTACGGGCTACCGGCCGGAAGTTCGCGCACGGCGACGGTTTCCTTTAATGTGGCCAACATGGATCCGTCAGCGGTCGGCTTTTTTTTAGATCAGAGGCAGATCGCTGTGCGTACCGGGCTGCATTGTTCCGCTGACAGTCACCGCACCATCGGTACTTTTCCCGCCGGCACGGTACGGGTCAGTCCGGGGTATTTTACCACCAATCGTGATTTAGATTCGTTTCTGAGCCAGCTCAAAAAACTGGTACGCAGTACAGCTAAGTCTTAGCAAATTCATGCTTTTTAAGGGATAAGGACAGCCGCTATGAAATATTTTATTCTGGATACCAATGTGGTGTTGCACGATCCGCAGGCTATCTACAAGTTTGATGACAATGTCGTTATCCTGCCCCTGACGGTGATCGAGGAGATCGACCGCTTTAAAAAGGATCAGAGCGAAACCGGACGCAATGCGCGCCAGATTTCCCGCATGATCGATGCTTTTCGTGCCCAGGGCAAGCTCCTGGACGGTATTGAGCTCGAGAAGGGCGGGATATTCAAAGTGGCTATTTACAAGCATGAGTTCCTGACCAAGTTGCCCCCGGAATTACAGACAGACCGGGGTGATAACCGGATTCTGGCTATTGCCAAAGACATGATGGAGGCACAGCCGAACGACAGGGTGATTCTGGTCACCAAAGACATCAATATGCGCATCAAGGCTGACGCCATCGGCATGCGCGCGGAGGACTTCCAGAATGACAAGGTGCCGGTGGAAGAGCTGTATTCCGGTACCACGGAACTTCTCATCAGCAAAGAGGGTGTCGATCTTTTTTACGAGCAGGGTTTCTACGCCGACGATAAGCTGGAACTGTATGACAATCAGGGGGTGACCCTGGTCGATGAGACGAACCCGTCCCATACCGCCCTGGGGCGCTACAACGCCGCCAGGCAGCAGATTGTCGGTCTGATCAAGGCGCCCAAGGAGGGGGTCTGGGGTATTCACCCCCGCAACCGCGAACAGCAGTTCGCTTTTGACCTGCTGCTCAATGACGATATTCAGCTGGTGTCCCTGGTGGGCAAGGCCGGGACCGGAAAGACCCTGCTGGCTATTGCCGCCGGGCTCCTTAAATCCGCCGACGCGGGCACCTACAACCGGCTGCTGATTTCACGGCCGGTCTTCCCCATGGGGCGGGATCTCGGTTTTCTGCCGGGGGATATTGAAGAAAAACTGGCGCCCTGGATGCAGCCGATTTTCGATAATGTCGAGCTGCTGCTCTCCTCTTATGACGAAGGAGGGAAGCGCAAGCGGGGCTACCGTGAACTCATCGATCTGGGACTGATGGAGATCGAACCCCTGACCTATATCCGTGGCCGCTCTATCCCCAAACAGTACCTTATTGTTGACGAGGCGCAGAACCTGACGCCCCACGAGATCAAGACCATCATTACCCGCGCCGGTGAGGGTACGAAAATTGTGTTGACGGGCGACCCCTACCAGATCGATAACCCCTACGTCGATTCGGCCAGCAATGGTTTGTCCTTTTCCGTGGAACGGCTCAAGGGCCAGACCCTGGCCGGCCACGTGACCCTGACCAAGGGGGAGCGTTCACAACTGGCGGAGCTGGCCGCCAATCTGCTATAGGTCATTGTTGATGTCATGCTGATTCTGGCTCTGGAAAGTTCATGTGATGAAACTGCTGCCGCAGTGGTACGCGACGGCCGGACAATTCTCTCCAATCTCATTTCCTCCCAGGTGGACCTGCATGCAGTCTATGGCGGGGTGGTGCCGGAACTGGCGTCACGCCGGCACCTGGAGGTCATCAATCCGCTGGTGACCGAAGCCCTGGCCACAGCCGGCGTCAACGCTTCCGAGCTCGATGGCGTGGCCGTGACCTGCGGACCGGGGTTGACCGGAGCGCTGCTGGTCGGAGTGTCTTTCGCCAAGGCCTATGCCTATGCCCTGGGCATCCCCTTTATCGGGGTTCATCATATAGAAGCCCATCTGCTGGCCGTTCAGCTGGAAAAACCGGTGGCCTATCCTTTCCTCGGCGCGGCGGTGTCCGGTGGTCATACCCACCTGTACCGGGTCGATGGTATCGGCCATTACCGGTTGCTGGGGCGCACCGTGGACGATGCCGCCGGTGAGGCCTTTGACAAGGTCGCCAAGATGCTGGGACTGGGCTACCCGGGAGGGCCGGTGATTGACCGGCTGGCCAGGGGCGGGGATGACGGTGGTATTGCTTTTCCGCGGCCGCTGCTCAACCGTGACAACCACGATTTCAGTTTTTCCGGCATGAAGACGGCGGTGCTCAATCATATCCAGCGCCTGCCGGCTCCGCCCGATGAGCAGCAGACAGCCCGGATTGCCTGCGCCTTTCAGGAGGCCGCGGTTGATGTGCTGACGCGAAAAATCCTCAAGGCGGCGCAGGCGGAAAACCTGCACCGCGTTGTTGTCGCCGGCGGCGTTGCCTGCAATTCAGGGTTGCGCGCCCGCTTTGCCGAACTGACACAGAATACAGAGGTCAGTGTCAGCTTTCCTTCGCCCATCCTTTGTGCCGATAACGCGGCCATGCTGGCTGTTGCCGCTGATTATTATCTGACTTCCGGAAAATCTTCCGATCTCGATCTTAACGCTGTGTCAAGCTGGCCGTTGGAGAAGGTTTGCCCTTGAACCAGAGGACGGATCAGCAGTGGCAGCGCTGGGGTCTTCTGCGTCAGTTCAAGCTGACGATGATCCGCCTTCTGCGCCTGAAGTCAACTCCCGATGCCGTCGCCCGGGGGGTCGCCCTGGGGGTCTTTGTCGGCTTTACCCCCTTTTTCGGCTTTCATATACTGATTGCCGTTGTTCTGGCGTTTCTTTTTCGCCAGAACAAAATTGCCGCCTTTGCCGGGGTCTGGATTACCAATCCCCTGTCAGCTCCCTTTATTTACGGCCTGGAATATGAAGTCGGCCGGATGCTCCTTGGCATGCCGCACATCGGGTTTGTCAATTTCCGTCACAATATCACCTGGGAGATGGCGCGCCAGATCGGTACTCCCCTGTTTCTGGGGTCACTGGTGCTGGGGGTGCCGATTGCCCTGATCAGCTATGCCTTGACCGTGCGCCTGCTGCCCGGATTGCGTCAGTATCGCATACCACGCTGGCCACGGCGTCTGCGTCGGCTGTTGCCGGTCAGGGGCCACCATGACAGGGATGAATTGCCGTGAGATATCAGACCAAAAAGCGATTCGGCCAGCACTTTCTGCACGATCCCGCGATCATCGACAAGATCATCACCGCCGCTCGCCTTGATGCTGATCAGCGGGTTCTGGAAATCGGCCCCGGGCTGGGCGTTCTGACGGAGCGTCTGCTCGCGCGCGTTCGTCAGGTGACCGTCATGGAGATCGACACAGATTTGACCGAGCGCCTGCGGCAGCGCCGCGAGCCGTCCCTGGTGGTTTGTGAAGGGGATGTGCTGCGCCTCGACTGGTGGGAGTTGCTGTCGGAACCTCCCTATACTCTGGTGGCCAATCTTCCGTACAATATTTCCAGTCAGGTGGTCTTTCGTATCCTCGAACATCGCGCTCTGTTTCAGCGCCTGGTTCTGATGTTTCAGCGGGAGGTGGCGCAGCGCCTGACGGCGGCACCCGGCGGCAGGGATTATGGTATCCTGTCGGTGCTCTGCCAGCTCTGGTACGATATCGATGCGGTGACCCTGGTCAAGCCGGGGGCTTTTCGTCCGCCGCCAAAGGTTGATTCCATGGTTCTCAGTTTTGCTCCGTTGTCCCGGCCCCGGGTTGATCCCGTTGATGAAGTTCTCTTCCGGCGACTGGTCAAGGCGGCCTTCACCCAGCGCCGCAAAACCCTGCGCAACAGTTTGCTGGCTGCCGGTCTGCCGGCGCCGGACATCGATCATTGTCTGGCGGCCGCCCGCATCGCCCCTGCTCGCCGCGGCGAGACCCTCACCCTGGATGATTTCTCCGCCCTGACCGCTGCCTTCAAGGTCCTGCCGGACGGTTGAAAAAAGGCGCAGTCCGGTTGCGCGCAGAGCACGGGTGAACTATCCTTTGCACATCTGTTTTTCACACTGATTGACCTTTTGATGTTATGGAGCATGAGATGAAAGTTACGGTTTTACGTGGTGCCTCGGAAATCCACAGTGATCAACTGCTGGACAGCAAGGCGATTGAACAGGAACTGGCCCGTCAGGGCGTGGCTGACGATTTTTTTGTTTACACGGATCTGGCCGCGATTCTGCGCCAGGAAATTCCGGAGCGTTTTTTTTCTCCCTTTACGTTCACTGAACTGGTAGAGCGGCTCAAACTGGCCGGCGATTTTCTCCGCCGTCGCGATCGGGAAGTCCGGGTCAAGCTGATTCCCATCGATGACGCCGGGCGCTACCACCTGTTTGCCAATTCTCCCGATGCCAACCATATCTTCTTCTCCGTACAGGAATACCTGCACCGCAAGTCCCTGCATTTCCATGTGTTGTGTCATCCGATTCTGTCCGTTGAGCGCGCTGACGGAAAGATTGTCAGGCTGGTTGATTCCGACCCGAACCTGTCGCGGGAATCCTTTATCTGGCTTGAGCTGGAGCGCTTGCCGCAACGTCAGGTTGCCGAGCTGGAAACGGCGCTGGGTACGATTATCTCGTCGGCGTTGTGTATCTATCGTGATCGTGAGCTCATGCTCGGACGCCTTGACGCCCTCGGGGCAACGGAGGAATTCAGCCGCTACAAGGACCTGTTTGACTGGATGAAGCAGGACAACTTTGTGCCGGTGGCGACCCGCAGCTTTACCTACGGTTGCAAAAATGATCTGGCGTCCTTTGTTGAAGATACGGATTACGCCGCCGGTCTGCAGGAGTTTTACGACCAGGCCTTTTACCGTGAAGCAACACCGATTGCCCTGAACGCCGAGAAGATTTTCCCCTTTATCGGCCACGGAAAAAAGGTCGACCTTGAACGGACCGAGCTGCGCTGCGCCCTGCATCGCTTCGAGCGCCTGACCTATCTCGGCCTGCGTGAAACAACGGCGGACGGGTATCGTGAGCATTGTTTTCTCGGTTTTTACACACAGAAGAGTGTCGATGAAAACACCTTCATGATTCCCTCCTTGCGCCAGCGTATCGAGCGCGCCCAGGAACAGCTGAAGATTCCGCATGACAGCCACAACTATCGTAAGACGGTTCAGGTCATCAACAGCTTTCCGAAGATAGAGCTCTTCCTCATGGAAGAGGACGAACTGCGGCGGATGCTGCGCTCTTTTACCCAGATGCACCGCCAGGCCGGGGTCAAGGTGGTGATCGCCCCGACGACGGCGGAACATGGCCTGACCCTGCTGCTGATCATGCCCAACGAGTACTATCTGCCGGAACACCTGGAGCGTCTCGAGCACTACCTGCGTCGTTATTTCAAGGCGCAAAGTGTGGATGCCCGCCTGATCCACGCGGCAGCTGACTACCTGACCCTGAATGTGAGCATGCAGCTGAAACAGAAGCAGGTGCAGGTTGATCTGCTCAAGCTGGAACAGGGGCTGACCCGGCTGACCATGCCCTGGAAACTGAGATTCCGGGCCCTGCTGGAGAAAAACTTTGCCGCCGACTCTTTTGCCACCTGGGAGTTGTATCTCAAGGCCTTTGACAAGGAATATCGGTCGCGCAATGAGCCGCGATTCGCGGTGCGGGATCTGCGCAACATTGAAACCCTGCTGCATCAGCAGCAGGATGTGTTCGACATCTGGGGCCCCTTCCACGATCAGCGTGACTATTATCGTCTTCAGTACTACAGCTTGAAACGCAGTTATCTCAACGACCTTATGCCCTTTCTGCAGAACCTTGATCTGTACGTTCTGCATCAGGTCGATTCCGATCTGATGGTAGGGGAGACGCCCGTCTACATCAAAAGCTTCTCCATTCGCACCGATGCGGCAACCAGCCTGCCCATGTCCCAGGTCAGTCCGCTGCTTATTGAAACCCTGCAGGCCCTGTGCGGCAAGGAGGTGGAGAACGACTATCTGCACCGGTTGCTGCTGCCGACGGGACTGTCCTGGAAGCAGATCGACGTGTTCCGCGCCTATCGCAATTATTACATGCAGCTGGGCAGCCCCTATTCGAAAAAACGGGTGGCCGATACCCTGGTGAACAATATCGAAGTGAGCAAGCTGCTCTATCGTTATTTTGAAGGGCGCTTCAAGCCGGCTCCGGAATGGGACGACTCCATGGTCCGCGAGGTCGAGGTGCTGTCGCCCATTCGCCAGGAGCTGGTCACGGCTCTGGAAAAGGTGGAGAACACCAACGAAGACAAGATCCTGCGGACCCTGTTCAATCTCATCGATTCGACCATCCGCACCAATTTCTTTGTGCGCTGTGACCACAAGGATTACTTTATTGCTCTGAAAATCAGCTCCCTCGGGGTCATGGAAATGCCGGCTCCCCGCCCGTTGTACGAGGTTTATGTGCACTCGGCAAAAATGGAGGGGATCCATCTGCGTGGCGGCAAGGTCGCTCGTGGCGGGGTGCGCTGGTCGGATCGACCGGACGATTTCCGCACCGAGGTCCTCGGGCTGGTCAAGGCGCAGATGACCAAAAACGCGGTGATCGTTCCCGAGGGCTCCAAGGGGGGATTCGTCACCAAGGGCACCAGTTCCGATCGGGAACAGATGGGCCGCATCGTCAAAGAGGCTTACGAGACCCTGATGCGCGGGCTTCTTGACCTTACCGACAACCGTGTCGGCGATGAGGTTGTCAGGCCCAAAGGGATTATCGCCCACGACGATCAGGATCCCTATCTGGTGGTGGCGGCGGACAAGGGCACGGCGCACCTGTCGGACACCGCCAACGCCGTCAGCGAATCCTACAATTTCTGGCTTGGCGATGCCTTCGCCAGTGGCGGCTCTCACGGCTATGATCACAAGAAACTGGGTATTACCGCCCGTGGCGCCTGGGAGAGCGTCAAGCGCCTGTTCCGCGAGCTGGACCATGATGTACAGACCCAGCCCTTTACCGTGGTCGGAGTCGGTGACATGAGCGGCGACGTGTTCGGTAACGGGATGCTTCTCTCCCAACAGATCCGGCTGCTGGCGGCCTTTGATCATCGGCATATTTTTATCGATCCCGACCCCGATCCGCAGACCTCCTGGCAGGAGCGGCAGCGTCTGTTTCAGTTGCCCCGATCCAGCTGGGAAGATTACAACGAAGAGCTGATTTCCAAGGGGGGCGGAGTCTATTCCCGGCAGCTCAAGGAGATTCCGCTGACGCCGGAGGTGGCCAAGTGGCTGGGGGTTCGGCCGGGCAGTATTGATGTGCCGGGCTTGATCAGACTGCTGCTCACCGCGCCCGTCGATCTGCTCTGGAACGGCGGCATCGGCACCTATATCAAGGCCTCGACCCAGAGTCACGAAGAGGTCGGAGACCGGGCCAATGATCCGGTCAGGGTTGATGGCGTCGAGGTTCGCGCCCGGGTTATCGGCGAAGGGGGCAACCTTGGTCTGACCCAGGCCGGTCGCATCGAGTACGCCCTGAAGGGTGGTCGCCTGAATACCGATGCCATCGACAATTCCGGCGGTGTTGACAGCTCCGACCATGAGGTGAATCTGAAAATTCTGCTGCGCCTGTTACGGCAGGAAGGCAAGATCAAGAGTTTGAAAGAAGGGCACGACCTCCTCAAGGAGATCGAGGAACCCGTGTGTCAGGATGTTCTGGCCAACAACTACACCCAGACCCTGTCCATCTCCCTTGATGAAATCCGCTGCAAAAAGGATATCGAGCCCCATCTGGAACTGATGGACCGTCTCAGCCGGGCCGGGATCCTTGACCGCCGTGGCGAGGGTTTGCCCAGCCGCAAGGATATCGCCCTGCGCCAGCCGAACCGTCTGACCCGCCCGGAACTGTCAGTGCTGTTGGCTTACAGCAAGATGTTCCTGTACCGTGGCCTTCTCGACAGCCGGCTGCCGGACAACGGGGTGGTCCACCAACTCCTGTATGACTATTTCCCCGAGCTGATCGGTGAGCGGTTTCACGATCAGCTGCCCAGGCACCCCCTGGCCCGGGAAATTACCGCGACCATGCTGACCAACCGGGTCATTGACCAGGCCGGCAGCGCCTTTCTGCAGACCACCAGCCGGGTCACCGGACTGCCCCAGGTCGAGGTCGCCAACGCCTATCTGATTTTTGACAGTCTGCTCGGGGGGCGTCAATTACGTCAGGCGGTATGGGCCCTGGACAACAGGATGCCGGCGGCCGAGCAGCATCAGTTGCTGCTGAAGCTGGAAGACCTGCTGGCGACCTTCTGCAGTTACGCCTTAAATCACGGGATGACCATCCCGGCAACTCAGGAGGAGCTGGATCGTATCAACAATCAGTTGCAGCGATACGCCGACCTCCTGCCCCAGGTGCTGCCTGCTGATGTCTGGCAAAAGTGTCGCCGGCACAAGGGCGAACTGCAGAATCAGGGGCTGGACGCCGACCTCGCCCTGCGTTTTTCCGTACTGGATTATCTTGTCGATTTTCTGCCCCTGCTGTGTATGGTCGAAAGTTCCGGCAAGGATCTGGAAGATCTGGCCCATATCAAGGTTGTTGTCGATGAGAAGATCGGTTTCGCGACATTGCTGGCGCATCTGGCCAAAGTACCGGTGCGCGACAACTGGGACCGTCAGGCGCGGGAGTCTCTGGTCAGTTCTCTGCATGCGGTGAATGTGCGGTTGATCGGTCTGGTGGCCAATGAGGCGACAGACCGTCCCGAAACCTTTTTCAGCAGCCGCCGGGCGAAAATGCGCTATCTGGAGACGTCAAAACAGTCGTTGCTGGCTGAAGAACCGAGGAACTTTCATCCCTTTACCGTGTTGCTGCACAGTCTGGAGGGTCTGCTTGTGGCCTGATGGCGGCCGGCGGCGCGCCTGAAAGCCTGTTAAACAAACTGGACATGAATGGAATCAGTATGTTATATCCCTCGGCGCCGGCGTGAATTGCCGGCGCCGGAGGCAGGGCCTTGACCCGGAACAGGTGCCGGAGTCATTTTTTGCCTTAGGTGCTCGGATCGACATTATCGCCTGGATCACTGAACAGGACCGGGACGAAAAGGATATTTGCCAGACGGGCCGCGCGGTCCGTCCTTGACCTTTCGTTGCGACGAGGGGTTTTTTTGTTAGAAAACAAGGGGTTTTGCGGTGAAGAAACGAAAGACAATCCTCGATATCGGAGCCATGAAACAGCAGGAGAAGATCAGTGTCCTGACGGCTTATGACTACCCCTTTGCCCGCCTTATGGATCAGGCCGGTATCGATGTGATTCTGGTGGGTGACTCCGTCGGTTCGGTGGTATCGGGCTATGAGAATACCCTGCCCGTGACCCTGGACGAAATGATCTATCATACCCGGGCGGTGCTGCGCGGCAGTCGGCAGGCGCTGGTGGTCACCGATATGCCGTTCATGTCCTACCAGAGCGATATCCGCGACGCGCGCATCAATGCCGGCAGGTTGATCAAGGAAGGCGGAGCCCAGGCGGTGAAGCTGGAGGGTGGGGTGCCGATGGCGGCCACGATCCGCGCCCTGGTGGAGATCGACATTCCGGTCATGGGTCATGTTGGCCTGACGCCCCAATCCATCCACCGTATGGGTGGTTTTCGGGTACAGGGACGCAAGGATGACCAGGCCCGGCAGCTGCTCGCTGATGCTGAAGCGGTGGCGAAGGCGGGGGCTTTTGCCCTGGTTCTGGAAGGGATTCCGGCACCGCTGGCGCAGCAGATTACCGACAGCGTGCCGATACCGACTATCGGTATCGGCGCCGGCAACGGCTGTGACGGCCAGGTGCTGGTGATCCATGATATTCTCGGTCTGTACGACAAGTATTCGCCGAAATTTGTCAAACGGTACGCTGATATCGCGCCCCTGATCAGCGCCGGCATCACCGATTACATCAGCGAGGTCAAGCAGGGCCTGTTTCCGACGGACGAGCACTCGTTCAAATAGAAGGCAGCTATGGACATTATTCATTCACCGCACCAGATGCAGGCGTTGATGCTCACCCGGCGCCAGGCCGGGCAGACCATCGTTTTTGTGCCGACCATGGGCTTTCTGCACGAGGGTCATCTGTCCCTGTTGCGTGAGGGGCGCCGGCGGGGCGATGTGCTGGTGCTGTCGATCTTTGTCAACCCGACGCAATTCGGTCAGGGGGAAGATTATGCGGACTACCCGCGTGATCTGGAAAAGGACTGTGCCCAGGCGAGCGCCTGCGGCGTTGATGTGGTTTTCGCCCCGACCGCGCAGCAGATGTACCCTTCGGGATATGCCACCGAGGTGAACGTAACCGGGATCACCGAGGTTTTGTGCGGCGCCAGCAGACCGACCCATTTTAAAGGGGTGTGTACGGTGGTGGCGAAACTGTTTCATATTGTCCAGCCCCAGGTGGCGCTTTTCGGCACCAAGGACTTTCAGCAGCTGGCGGTGGTGCGGCGCCTGACGGAAGATCTCAATCTGCCCATCGAGATTGTCGGCATGCCCATCTACCGTGAAGCGGACGGGCTGGCCTTGAGCTCGCGCAATGTCTATCTGACGACGGAGCAGCGCCGGCAGGCTTTGTCCTTGTCGCAGGGGATCGCCCTGGCCAGGGATCTGGTCAGCAGGGGGGAGCGCGACAGCATCAGGGTTGCCGATCAGGTCAGGCAGCGGCTGACGGCACATCCTGAGGTGCGGGTCGACTATGTCGCTATCTGTCATCAACGAACCCTGACGGAGCAGGCCGTTATCGATGCCGATTCGGTGCTGTTGCTGGCCGCCTTTGTCGGCCGGACGCGGCTGATTGACAATGGCAGACTGATGGATGCGGCATGACCGAAGCAGCCAAGGCCAATCTCGAAAACCTGTACCGGATTTTTACCGTTCCCGAGGCGCCGGATTCCACCCTTGGTGCCATTGATCAGGCGATTACCGCCAACGTCGCCGATTTTCTGCAGAAACACATCGTCGCCATCGAGCGTAGCCTGGAAGATATCGAGGAAGATTTCTCTGCGGCCACGATTCCCGAGGAACCAACCTACGTCTCCGACTATACGGCATTCGTCAAGGAGAAACTGGTTGCCCATTCGGTGCACACGGCGGCTCCCGGTTTCATCGGTCACATGACTTCGGCGCTGCCCTATTTCATGCTGCCTCTGTCGCGGATCATGACGGCGCTGAATCAGAACCTGGTCAAGGTGGAAACGTCCAAAGCCTTTACCCCCATGGAGCGCCAGGTCCTGGCCATGCTCCACCGGCTGATCTACGCCCGTGACGACGTTTTTTACCGGCGCTGGATTCACGACAGCCGCCATGCCCTGGGGGCCTTCTGCTCCGGTGGAACCGTCGCCAATATCACCGCCCTGTGGGCGGCCCGTAACCAGCTTGGCGCACCCCAGGGCGCATTCCAGGGTATTGCCACGGCCGGGCTGCCGGCGGCGCTGGAGCATCTGGGCTGTCGCGGCCTGGCCGTGCTGGTGTCGCGCCGCGGTCATTATTCTCTGGGCAAGGCGGCGGATCTGCTGGGGATCGGCCGCCAGCAGCTGGTGCTGGTCGATACCGATGACAACAACCGCATGGACATGGAGGCCTTACGCCAACAGTATCGGCGTCTGCAGGAGGAGAATATCCGCGTGCTCGCCCTGGTGGGGATTGCCGGGACCACGGAAACCGGGCATATTGATCCTTTAAACGCCATGGCCGACTTCGCCCGGGAGATCGGCTGCTATTTTCATGTGGATGCCGCCTGGGGCGGGCCAACCCTCTTTTCCGCCAGCCATCGTCATCTGCTCAGTGGCATCGAGCGCGCCGATTCGGTGACCATTGATGCCCACAAGCAGCTCTACGTGCCCATGGGGGCGGGGATGGTGCTGTTCAAGGATCCGCACACCCTGACCGCTATTGAGCATCACGCCAATTATATCCTGCGCGAAGGGTCCAAAGACCTTGGCAGTCACACATTGGAAGGATCGCGTCCCGGCAAGGCGATGCTGGTTCACGCCGGCTTGTCCATTATCGGTCGCAAAGGCTACGAGCTGCTCATCGATCAGGGGATCGACAAGGCCCGGCGCTTTGCGGCGATGATTTCCGATCATCCGGATTTTGAGCTGATGACCGCTCCGGAGCTCAATATCCTGACCTACCGTTTCAATCCTCAGTGGCTGCAGCGGTGTCTGCCGCTCCTGCCTGCCGAAAAACAGCAGGAGATCAACACCCTGCTCGATCAGCTCGTCCGCGAGATCCAGAAGCGCCAGCGCGAAGCAGGAAAAACCTTTGTCTCCCGGACCCGGCTGCGCTGCTTACGCTACCGCAATGACATGATCACGGTGTTTCGCGTGGTGCTGGCCAACCCTCTGGCTGATGACGAGATCCTCAGGGCGGTGCTGGCGGAGCAGCTGGCCATTGCCGACCAGACGGATCTGCAGCAGTTGCTGACACGGATAAAAACCCTCTGTCCGGATTCAGAGGGTTAAATGAAATGGAGCTGATTGTCGCCGCGAAATATCTGGTGAATCCTGACGCCCCGCCTCTTGAAAGTGGGGCGTTGCTCTGTCGTGATGGGAAAATCATCGCGGTTGATCGTCTGCCTCAGCTTAAACGTCAGTATCCCCAGGTTGCTGTAAGGGATGAGCCCGACGCGGTGCTGCTTCCCCTGTTGGTGAACGCCCATACCCATCTTGAATTGACCGATTACCCCCGGTGGCGCCATGAGCAGAATCATGCCAACGAGCCGGACAGTTTTGTCGACTGGATTCTCCAGCTCATCAGCATCAAGAAGGGGCTGAAGCCGTCCCATTACAGCGTCTCCCTGAAGAACGGGATTGCCCAGTCCCTGGCCGCCGGAACCGGGGTCGTTGGCGATATTCTTGCCCACTATGGTGCCCGGACCGCGTATTCGGGAACATCCCTTGACGGGATCCTCTATCTTGAGACCCTCGGGCAGGATCCGGCTGTTATCCGCCGCGTCAAAAAAGGCTTGTGGCAGACCCTGGATGAACCCTTCGCCGCGCGACCCGCCCTGGGCGTGTCACCCCACTCTCCCTATACCATCAGTAGCGGCTACCTGCGCCAGGTGTATCATTTAAGCAGAAAACGGAAATTGCGCTGCTGTACCCATGTCGCCGAATCGCCCGACGAAGTGGCCTTTACCACCGACAGTCGGGGAGGGCTGGCGGAACGATTCTATCCGGCCATCAACTGGCAGGGCTTTATCCCCATGCCCATGAAAAAACGGCCCGTTGCCTACCTGCATCAGCAGGGCGGCCTGTTTCCGGAGAACCTGCTGGTGCACGGTGTCCAGCTCAATGACGAAGAGATCGAACTGCTGGCCGACCACGGGATGTCCCTGGTATTGTGTCCGCGCAGCAATGCCCGCCTGCAGGTCGGCAAGGCGCCCGTCGCCAAATTGAAACGTGCCGGGGTCAAGCTGACCCTGGGCACGGACAGTCTGGCCAGTAACGACAGCCTGTCCATGTGGGATGAAATGGCTTTTGCCGCAACCTGGTTTGCCGGCGCCCTGGATGCGCCGACCCTCTTGCGCATGGTCACCAGGGGAGGAGCTGAGGCCCTGGGTGTTGCCAAGAGGCAGGGAGAGCTTGCCCCGGACCGCTCCGCCGGTTTTCAGCTGGTACGCATTCCGGAGGGGATGGCGACGGCCGAACTGTACGAATATTTTGTCTCCGGCGTCGGACAAGATGCTATAATCCAGGTTTATATTGATGGCATACCACTGCGTTCCGGGCTGATGTCCGCCAGTGAGCAGGATCCCGGAGCTTGAGAGTCTTTAAAAACAGAAACGGTCTGACATGGGAATCAAAATCATCGCCACCAACAAAAAAGCCTATCACGATTATTTTATTGAAGAAGCCTTTGAGGCCGGTCTGGTCCTGACCGGAACGGAAGTCAAATCGATCCGCGCCGGCAAGGTCAACCTGAAAGAATCCTTTTGCCGCATCAAGGATGGCGAAGTTTTTATCAACAACATGAACATCGCAGAATACACCCATGGCAACCGGGAAAACCACGATCCCACCCGCATGCGCAAACTGCTGCTGCACCATGCGGAAATCGACAAGCTGATCCGCCTCACCGAGCAAAAAGGACTGGCCCTGATTCCCACCAAGATTTATTTCAAGAACAATTACATCAAGATGGAGATAGGGGTCGGACGCGGAAAAAAGCTGCACGACAAACGCGAAACCCTCAAGCGCAAGGAAGCCAACCGGGAAATGGCCAAGGCGGTCAAACAGCACCTGCGATAAATTTGCTTTTTTTATCCGTTTTTGAGATAATTGCATTACTTTGTTTCAACAAAATCCTTAGACGGGGGTGTCAAGGTTTCGACGGGGGAAGGAAACGAAGTGCCGCATGCCGGAGTGGGCTGGCTCCGTAACTAAGCCCAACTTAACTAAACGCAGACTCTGACGTTAGTTACGCATTAGCAGCTTAAAAGCTGCTACGTCCTTTCACTCATCGCCTGTGTGGCTGACGGGACGTTAATTGCAGCAGGCTGGTTTGACGGAAAGACTGTGGCCGTCAAGCGAGATCAAAAGCAGACTCGCCTGATCAGATTCCTGTCTGTAGGAGGCTGGTCAAGGTTAAATCAAATATACAGACTAAGCATGTAGACGCCTTACGTGGATAGCTTTCGGACGCGGGTTCGATTCCCGCCACCTCCACCATTTAGAAAAGACAAACCCGTCTCTCTGGGGTCATTCTCCGGGGTGACGGGTTTTCTTTTTCCCCTTGTTTCTAAAGGGTTTGCGCCCGTTTCACATCTTTCCAAAGCACCTCTCCGCACCATCGATTCTCCCCATCTTCCAGCCTTTCTTTCTCTGTTTGGCCCCTGATTCTCTGTTTTCTCCGGACGAAGTCCGAAGCGCGTCCGGAAAGTTACATCCTTGATTGATATGGGTTTGCGGCTGATTGCCATTTTTGGCGGTTGTCTTAGGTCATCGTTCGATGCCGCAACCGGACGTTTTTTTCGAAATCGCCCGCCTCGGCCATGAAAAGAAGCGTGGTCAACTCCGGTTTCCTGCCCCCTAAAGTAAAAAAGCCGACGCTGATGGTCGGCTCTCTGTGGTGGTCTCCGGTCCGGTCGTCAGTCGGTGGCGAAGCCGAACTGGCGGCGCTGCTCGGCCCAGTCCTCGGGAAAGGTCTGGGTCAGCTTGGCCAGCGATAGCCCGTTGGGTTCCTCACCGTTGATCAGGGCTTCGACGATGTCGGGGGCCAGGGTCGTCAGCTTGAGAATGCGGGCCACATACGAGCCATCGACGTCGAGGGTACGGGCAAGCTCGCTGATGGACTTGATCTGGCCGGATTCGAGGATGTCGGCCCAGGAAAAGGCCCTGCCCAGCGCCTGGAGGACGGCGGACTGCACCGGTTCCTGCGCTCCGGTGATTTCTCCATCCAGGGCCTGGGGAGCGATGACCGTCTTGCGGCCGCGCATGCGCCGGATCAGCATCGGGATATGGATCTGCAGGTTGCCGTTGTCGGCAACGGTAATGGTCGGCTTCATTTTCATCGGCTTGCCCTCCGTTCCGTGACTTCGCATGCCAGACCGGCCAGCTCGGCGATGAGCGTTGTCAGCCCGTTGGTGCGCAGCTCCATGTCGATTCCGGTCTCGCGGATCTCAACCTTATCCACCAGGAGGCGGATGAGCCGGTTTCGCTCCACCGGGAAAAGGTCTTCCCAGAAGCCCTCGACATTCTGGAAGGCCTCCGACACATCCTGTTCCGTGATGCTGTTCCCCTGGTAGGCTCTGCATCGCTCGCTCACGTGCGTCAGTTGTTTCGAGAGCTCGACCGCCTGGCGGTTGACGGTCGTCAGCATCTCGGCCTTGCCCGGCTGATCGCTGCCGGGCTTCATCAGTTCGAGTGCCTGCTCCCGCGCCTGCGACAGCTCCATCTCGAGTTGGGCTTTCTGCTTGAACAGCCGCTCCCGCTCCGCCTGCTCGATGTCCCGGGCCGCGAAGTAGGTTTTGGCCACCAGCGTCGGTGTGCGGAACACCGCGCTCAACTGCTCGACTACGGCCTGCTCGATGTCCCCGGCGGGAATCCGTTTGAGCGGGCACCGGCTCACGGTCCGCTTGCTGTCCTTCTGGCAGATGTAATAGGTGTAGTGGCGGCCGTTCTTGCGGGCGTAGGTCGGTCCCATCGAGCATCCGCAGTGGCCGCAGCGGATGACGCCTTTCAGCGGGGCGACCATTTTGGTTCTGGCCATGGAAACCTTGACCGGTTTGTTGTCCTCCAGGATGGCTTGCACCTTGTCCCAGGTCGCCCGGTCGATGATCCCTTCGTGCTCGCCGGGGTAACTGCGGTCCTTGTGGGCGATCTCGCCGATATAGATCCGGTTGTTGAGCAGCCGGTAGATATGGGCGGTGTTCCATTCGGAGCCCTCGCGGACTTTGCCTTTCTTGGTGGTCCAGGCCTTGGTGCGGTAACCCTGTTCGTTCAGCTCCTGGCCCAGTTTCTTGGCCGAGCCGATCTGGATAAAGCGGCGGAAGATGTACTGCACCGTCCTGGCTTCATCAGGATTGACCAGCAGCTTCTTGTTCTCCCGGTCGACGTCGTATCCGAGAATGGGTACGCCGCCGCAGTATTTCCCCCGGCGCTTGGCGGCCGCCACCTTGTCCCGGATGCGCTCGGCGATGACCTCCCGCTCGTACTGGGCGAAGGTGATAAGGATGCCGAGAAACATTCGGCCGGTGGGGTCGGTGGTGCTGAAGTGCTGGGTGACCGAGACGAAGCTGACGCCCTTTTCGTTGAAGAGGTCGATCATCTTCATGAAGTCCAGCAGCGAGCGGGACAGCCGGTCGACCTTGTAGACCACGATCACATCAATCTTCCCGGCGTCGATGTCCGCCAGCAGTCGGCGCAGCCCCGGGCGCTCCATGTTCCCACCCGAGAAACCACCATCGTCGTAGCGATCCGGCAGAGCCGTCCAGCCACGCATTCTCTGGGCTTCGATATAGTGTTCCGCCGATTCCCGTTGCGCATCCAACGAGTTGAACTCCTGTTCGAGCCCTTCCTCGTGGCTCTTGCGGGTGTAGATGGCACAGCGCAGGGTCTTGTTCTTTCCCGGCGCGACATTGCTGTTATCAAGCATCCGAACCTCCCTCGGCTTTTCTGCCGTAAACCTTCTTCAGTCCGAAAAAGACCTTGCCGTTCCAGCGCGTCCCGGTGATCTCCCTGGCCACCGCGCTGAGCGACCGGAAGGTGCGGCCTTCGAACTCGTAGCCATCGGCAAGGACGATCACCTCATAGCGCCGGTCGTTCCAGACCCGCACCAGTCTGGTTCCAGGCAGGATCGCCTCGTTCGATTTCCGCTCCTCTGGGATGCGTCGATTGACAGTGGCGACCGGGTCCTCCTTGGCTGCCTGCTGGAGATGGACCTTGGCCTGCTCGGACAGCCCGCCGTAGAAAAGCTCCTGGATGCGATAGGCCAGCCGCTTGATGAGGAATTGCTTCTTGTACTGGGGCGGCTCTTCACCGTAGAGGTCGAGCCATTTTTCCCGGAGCTGCTCCAGGGACATGGATTGCAGCAGGGCCATCTGCCGAAGAACCGAGTTTCGGGTTCGGTCCTGGTTCTTGCCGCCGGTGGCGGCGTTCTGTAACTCATTCATTTTCAACTCCTTATTTTGGTTTCCGGACGAGTTGTCATGAATGAATGCTCTGTTCCGGCAATGAATCAAGTCCTTCTCCGAGCACAGGGGAAGAATCTTCGAAAACATCTAACTCATTGCCCACACATGCGTTTTTTGCCTTTCGGCGCAGGATCGCCGTGGCCAGAATCGAGGCGGCTGACTGGAGCCTCGCCTCACCCGACAGGCGGCCGGGTTTGCCGTTTTCGCCAAGGTCATCAAGCCCCGGCCCATCATTCATTTCCTGTACATCCAACATCGAACACCTCCGGTGGGACCGGGGGGCTGGATGGTGTGGATGCCAGAAAACGGTGGCGGTCGGGATGCGCGTTCGATGGCACCCACAACCGCCTCAGCTCCGCCTCTGGTCGGTTATCTGGTTGTGCCCGGGTTTAACCGGACTTGCGTTCGTTACCTACCGGAGGGACGAGCAAGATGTCGGAATCAGATGAAAAGTCCTGTTTTTTTGATTGACCTGATGTTCATCAGGTCGTATATTTTGTGGTCATAAATTGGGCTTAATCCGCTCAGTGGCTACGACACGGAGCAATCGCCATGGGAAAGAAAAAGGTCTCGGAAATAACCGACCCACAAGCCAACACGCTGAGGGTCATTTGCCAAATCATCGATGAAAAGGGGTTGCCGCCAACGGTGAAAGAATTGTCGGAAGTCCTTGGTATCAGCCACGCGAGCGCCCACGAGCAGATCGCTCAACTGGTACGGAAAGGCTATCTGAAGAAAGAGGCTCGTAAGGCCCGAAGCATCGTCGTCATCAGGAGGCCCGAATAACGATGCTGGGTCGCGAACAATAAGGAGATCGACATGGGGCACGTCAGACTTGGAAGCCTTCCAAGGTCGAGGGCATGGAAAGAGGTGGTCGGCCTGATCACGGCCGGTGCCGACGTGTCCCAAATCGCAAATGCCACAATCCGGGCGGCCGACAAAGCCTTCACCTCCGTGCTCAACGATGAGGGGTTCACCGAGGCGGTCTGGTTGATGACCCAGCTCGCCATTGCCGCAAAAAAAGAGAACTTCGGCGAGCATCTCCAATCCCTCGGTGTCAACTTGCCGCAGGATACATCCCTTCCCGATCTTGCCGCCGCAATCTCCGAGGCCTTGGATAATAAATTGGAGTCCAACGGTGGCCGATCCGACCTCGGTGAAATGTCTCAGCGGGCATTGGTTGGAGCCCTGGTGGAGCACATCTCGCCAAAGCTGCCGTCTCTGTTCGCCCCCGGACCAGATGATGTTCGGGCCGCACTGGCGGCGCTCGGAAAAAAGCGGGAGTTCGGAGAACTGTCGCGGACTTTCTTCGCCAAGCTGACCAACGAGAGCATGAACTATTTCCTGTCAAAAACGCTGGCCACCCATCTTGGCGAGGGCCAGCGCTTTGCCACCATGAATGAAATGGGACAATTCGAGAAGGCCCTGAACATGCACTGCAAAGAGGCTTCCCTGATCGTCGAACAGTTTTCAGCAGACTGGTTTTCAAAGCACAGATATGAAGAAGGTGGTGACATCTCCAGGGAATCTTCCAATGGCTTCGCCTCCTATGCGCTGAAAAAGATGAAGGACGAGCTAAAAGAAGGAGCGCGAGCCGATGCAAGATAAGCGTTACATCATATGCGGAAACGCACCGACCGATGGGATTAAGGAAAACCCTGACCGGGATCTGCGTCTGCGTCTTTGGGGCAAAGACGGGCCGGACAAGATCACCCTGCGCATCGAAGACATTCATACAAAAATTGTCAGAAATGTGCCGGATGTCTTCCAGGATCTGCTTGAGATCGCCACCTATGTTTACTGCGCCGACCAGGCCATTCCACGGGGAGCCGATGACGTCGATTCCTTCGGGCACGGCTGGCGCAGAGATCTGCACTTCATCATCCCGGTACGGACCCCGGATTTCTGGAACGGGCAAGAGATTCTGCAGGCGCTGTGCTCGACGCTTGGCTTCCTGTCCGACGACAACTACCACTTCGAGTTCACCAAACTGAAAGAGGCACACGCTTTTCAAGGCTACTTGGACTTCAACGATGACGGACGTCTTCACGGTTATCCGGAACAGGTGGTGATGTTTTCGGGCGGCCTGGACTCGCTGGCGGGAGCCATTGACGAGGTACTGAACGAGAAACGACGGGTCGTTCTGGTAACCCACAAGCCGACCCAGAAGCTCAACAAGCGCCACCGTCGGCTGGAAAAGATGATTGCCGACAAGGCTGGTGAAAACGATCCCCTCCACATCGGCGTTCGCGTCAACAAGAACAAGAAACTCAACAAAGAGTACACCCAACGGAGCCGCTCCTTTCTCTATGTATCTATCGGGGCGACCATTGCGCGGATGCTGAACCTGAAGAGCGTCCGGTTCTACGAAAACGGCGTCATCAGTCTAAATTTGCCGGTCTGCGCCCAGGTAGTCGGCGGACGGGCAACTCGCACCACCCATCCAAGGGTGATTCGAGGGTTTCAGGAAATCATCAGCTTGGTGGCTGGCGAGCCGTTCACGATTGAGAATCCCTACATCTGGAAAACCAAGGCCGATGTCATCCAGGTGATCACCAAGGCAGGATGCCAGGATATGATCGCGGCATCGACTACCTGCACACACACCTGGGAGATGACCAATCATCATACCCACTGCGGAACGTGTTCGCAGTGCATCGACAGGCGTTTTGCCATGCTTGCGGCAAAGGCCGATCAGTACGACCCGGTTGAAGCCTATAAGGCCGACATCTTCACCCAAAGCAGAAGCAAGGATGAAGACAAGATCATGACGGCCGCCTACCTGGAGCGTGCCAACCAGGTCCGTGACCAGGATGACATCACCCAGTTTATCGCCCGGTTCAGCGAGGTAAGCCGGGTCTTCCGCTACCTGAATGGGAACCCCGGAAGCGTGGCTCAAAAGGTGTATGACCTTTACAAGCGTCACGCCACGGAAGTCTGCGAAGCGATGGACACCATGGTCGGCCGCAACATCACCGCCATCCGCCAGCGCACCTTGCCGGGAGACTGCTTGCTTCGGACGGTCTACGAATCGGGATCGGTAATCTCCGTCCCGGCCATTCCGGTCGAGCAGAAGCTGCCGGACAACTACTTCAGGAAACGCGGGGGTGTCTGGGCTGCACGCTTTAACGGCAACGCCGAGGTGCTCGTGACGGGTGTCGAAAAAGGAGCCGAGTACATCAACTTCCTCCTGGCAAGGCCCAACAAGGAAACCTCGGTCTACGAGATCGTCTGCGGGTTTGCCATCGATAGCTGCAACGCGGTCCTGAACTCCAATGACACCGACGAAGGTTTTCAGGTCACCCAGGGGGTTCCGTTGGGTGATACCGGCTTCGTTGCAGACCGCAAGGCCGTCGAGCAATACCGGGAGACGGCTCACGAGCTTCTCCGAGAGATTGAAGAAGCCCGGGCAGAAAACAACGATGCCGAGATTCAGCGACTTGAAGACGAAATGACAAAGATCACCGCCGCAATCAATGAGGCGGTTGGTCTGGGGGGCAAACTCCGGAAATCCAACGACAAGCGGAAGAACATCCGAGACGCCTTCCGTAACGCCGTGAACCGGGCCATCAAGTACCTGGAGAAGTATGACAAGCCGCTGGCCGCCCACCTGAAGGAGTCCATCAAGTGCGGCAACGAACCGGTCTACCGGACCGAAGAGGAGATCGTTTGGGAGGTCCGCCCGATAGTCAACGAATGACCCGGGACCATCCAGGAAGAAAAAACTAAAAAAAATTTCCGCTACGCCAAATGTAGCCATTGCGACGCCGGATGTAGCGCCTTCCCCAATGAAGGCGCGATCCGGCGTTTTTTATTGGTCAGCACAGGGTTGGCCACCGGGCGTGCCAGAACTTCCGAACAAGGAGACTGGCAGTGGCACAAGTCAACAAAGCACACCTCACCCCACCGAAGCGGCGACTCATCGAGTTGATGCAGGACATC
>CALFFB010000273.1 GCA_937958075.1 uncultured Geobacteraceae bacterium
GACTCTACTGAAAAACGGTGCAAACAGCCGGATTGCCGGATTTGATTTAAGACAGGAGAAAGATCATCATGGTTCATCCTTTTATGTTTCTGGAGTGGATTGCCGGGCTGGTGAATCTGCACGTTGGTCCGCACGTGCTCTACACCTGGCTGGCCATGGCCATCCTGCTGACAGCAGCCTGGTTCGCAAGTCGTTGTATCACCATGATTCCCGGCCGCATGCAGAATTTCATGGAGACGGTGATCGTTGGCTTTGACAGTCTGATTGAAAATGTCATGGGTCAGGATGGCCGGCCCTTTTTCCCTCTGATCGCGACGATCGGCCTGTTCGTTCTGGTGGGCAATCTGCTGGGGCTGGTCCCCTCCTGCTTCCCGCCGACGGCCAACCTTAACACCAATGCCGCCCTGGCCCTGACGGTGTTTGCCACGACCCACTATATCGGCATCAAGAAGCATGGCGCCCACTACGTCAAGCATTTCATGGGCCCGATCATCTGGCTGGCGCCCCTGATGTTTATTATCGAGGTGCTAAGCCATCTGGTACGGCCGATTTCCCTGTCTCTGCGTCTGTTCGGCAACATGTACGGCAAGGAAATCGTGCTGATGATTTTCTTCGCCCTGGTCCCGCTGTTCATGCCGATTCCCATCATGTTTCTCGGCGTGCTCATCAGTATGATCCAGGCTTTTGTTTTTGTCCTGCTGTCGATGATCTACATCGCCGGCTCCCTGGAGGAAGCACACTGACAGGGCCCCGCGCCGACGGGATTTTTATTTTGTTTTCAGGCCCTTTACATGGGTAGAGGGCTGAGTCCTATATCATTTAGGAACAACAAGAACCAGACAACATCAAGAAAAGAAGGAGAGTCACAATGGATTTTTTCACCTGGAGTGTCATCGCAGCAGGCTTCGGTATGGGGCTGGGTTCCATCGGTACCGGTATCGGTATGGGTATCGCCATCAGCAAGGCGTGTGAAGGCGTCGCCCGCAATCCGGGAGCATCCGGCAAGATCCTGACCAACATGATGGTCGGTCTGGCCCTGATCGAGTCCCTGGCGATCTACGTGTTTGTTATCTGTATTATTATCCTCTACGCCAACCCCTTCACCGGGCAGGTTGTGGAGCTGATCAAGGCCGCGATGTAACGCAGGCGGCGAGTGCGACCCATGAGGACGGCCAGATCAACGGCCGTCCTTTTTTTATGGAAGATCAGCTAGTTGTATATTGTATACAGTTTCAGATTTGTTGACTTTGATTTTTCTCCCTTTGTTTCAGTGGGTTAATGCCTTTTGCTGCTGAAATATGATGGATTTTTTGTTGCAATGCGCAGAGGTTCAGAGTAGTCTGCGCCCTGAATGAAAAAAGTATACATCGGGTACTGCCACCCTGTTTCAACCGGTGTAGACGGAGCTGTGTTTTGCGGGGGGTGATGTTTGGGCATCACCGCTGTCGGTAAAGCAAAATCGTATGTTTTGTTTGATGGATTTTTTGCCAAGGAGATTGTCGATGCGTAGATTTCTGTTTCTTGCCGGGTTGCTGTTGACCCTGCTCATGGGCTCGCAGGCTGCTGCCACCAGTCTGGCGCCATCGCCCGAAAACTGCCTGATGTGTCACGGTGATGTCGTTTCCACAGATGACTTTGCGGCGTCTGTCCATGGACCCAACGGCTGTGTGGCCTGTCACGTTGATCTGGTGGATGTCGATGCTCACATGAGCGGCGAGTTGATGCCGCAGCCGCCAAACTGCGTTCGCTGCCATAAGCCTGAGACCGAAGAGCACTACGCCAGTGTCCATATGCTTGCCGGCATCGATTGCGCCACCTGCCACTGGGACATCCATGCCCATACCCCCTGGCAGGATAACAAGCAGGTGGCATCAGCCAAATGTGCTGAATGTCACTTTGATTCACACGATGTCTGGAGTGAATCCAGTCACGGCCAGGCGGTTGCCGCCGGCAATACGGATTCAGCAGGCTGTATGGATTGCCATCAGCTGCACGCCGTCAAAGCCGTGGGCCAGCCCGGTGATCCCGGCTACTGGGCGTTCCATACCGACGCCTGTATGAAGTGTCACGCCGACACGGAGATGATGGAGCGCAACGGGGTGATGGCGGTAGCAGTGAACACCTATCTGTCCAGCTACCACGGCAAGAACTATCGCCTCGGCTATCCTGAAGACGTGGCTGGCTGCGTTGACTGTCACAGCGCCCACGCCATTTTCCCCCACGATGACGAGCGTTCCAGCCTGTATCCTGAAAATCTGGTCAATACCTGTGGCGCCTGTCACGAGAACTCATCGGCGCAGTTTGTCAAGTTTTACTCCCACGGCAACATGCACGACCGGGAAAACTACCCGATTCTGTGGTGGACCTATGTCAGCATGACCTCGCTGCTGCTGGGTACCTTCGCCGTATTCTGGATCCATACCCTGTTCTGGCTGTTCCGCGGTTTCGTCGAGAACCGGCAGAAGCATCGGGCGATGATTGCCGGGCACTATCATGTGATTCCCGATGCCCACAAAATTTACCGCCGTTTCACCAAGGTGCATATCTTCCTGCATCTGCTCGTTATTATCAGCTTCCTGCTGTTGTCGCTGACCGGTATCCCGCTGAAATTCGCCGATCAGGAGTGGGCGAAGATTCTCATGGGGATGCTCGGCGGGGCTCCGATGGCGGCGGATCTGCACCGCCTGGGCGCGGTCATCACCTTCGTCTATTTTGGTGCCGCCCTGTTCATGAGTGCCAAGTTCCTCTTCTACAAGCTGGAGTACCCGGCGGAGTTTCTCAAGCGCCTGTTCGGTCCGGAGTCCTTGTGCCCCAACTTCCGCGATATCCGCGATGTGACCGCCATGGTCAAATGGTTCCTGTTCCTGGGACCCAAGCCGACCTTCGAGCGCTGGACCTACTGGGAGAAATTCGACTTTATCGCCGTCTTCTGGGGTATGTTTGCCATCGGCGGCTCCGGCCTGATGCTCTGGTTCCCTGAGTTCTTCGCGTCCTTCCTGCCGGGCTGGGCCCTGAACGTCGCGACTATTGTCCACTCCGATGAAGCCCTGCTGGCTACCGGTTTTATCTTCACCGTCCACTTCTTCAATACCCACGGACGGCCGGAGAAGTTCCCCATGGACTTTGTCATCTTCAACGGCGAAATGAGCAAGGAAGAATTTATCGAAGAGCGTTACGATCAGTGGAAGCGCTATGAGGAAGAGGGGACCCTTGACAAGTACCTGAAACCCAAGCCCAGTGGTATCGCCTACGACTTCTTTATCAAGGGCTTCGGCTTCCTGGCCCTGTTCACCGGCCTGGGGCTGCTTATCCTGATGATCTATGCGTTCCTCATCGGCGGGCATACGCACTAAGATAATGATGAAGGCCTGTCGTTATTGAAATAATCGGGGCTGCCGGCAGGCAGCCCCTTCTTTTTGGAGAGATGTCATGAAGCGTGATCTGATCCTGTCAATTCTGGCCATCGGAGTCTATATTGTCGGCGGCCTGGCAACCTTTGCCGGTGTGGCCGTGGTGCTGCTGATGAAGGGTAAAGACCTGTGGGGTCTGGGCGACGCTTACGGCATCGGTTATCTGATGATCTGCGTCGGTCTGGTCATGACCATTCTCGGGGTCCTGGTGATGCGGATTATCCGCAACCGGATATAACCTTTTACCGGTGCGCCGGATGACCAACGGGCCAGGGGTTGTTGACAAGGCGACTGATAATATGCTAAGGAGTCTCCCTCTTTGCTCTGGAGATCTTTTTCGGAGGCAATGCCTGATGGCGATGGTGAAAGGGTATCGCTGGTTTTTTCTGTCACGATGTAAAGGATGAATGCCATGAACGCTACAAATGATAATGAACAGAAAAACAAAGACGTCACATTGAGTGATATTCCCAAGACCTTTCTGAAGGGGATCGCCAGCAGCCGCATTTCGTTGGTCGGGGCGATGATGGTTACGGTCATTTTCCCCTTTTTGGTGGGGGCGGTTCTGTATGACCTGGCCATTGGTATTCCGAATACCTATTTTGCCGGTCTGGCCTACATGGTGCTCGGCCCCGGCTTTATCGGCGGGTTGATACTGATCTTTATCGGGCTGTTCTTTTTCCGGGGCAAGGAAGAAGTGCGGCTGTTCACCCTCGCTTATTTCCGCGACAAATTAGCGGACGATACCGGTTTTGAGCGCCTGCGCAAGATGGTGTTCGTCGGTGTGTTTCTGACCTGTATCAATCTGTTTGTTATTGGGGTGCTGGCCTACAGCGGCTATCACTACATGGAATCCAATGCCTTCTGCGGAGAATTCTGTCACGTCCCCATGTCGCCGGAGTATACGGCCTACCAGAATTCAGCGCACTCGCGGGTCAAATGTGTCGAGTGTCATATCGGCAGCGGCGCCAAGTGGCTGGCCAAATCAAAAATTTCCGGAGCGCGGCAGCTTTACGCCGTTGTCGCGGACACCTTTGCCCGTCCCATTGAGACCCCGGTTCATGGTTTGCGTCCGGCCAGCGGCACCTGTATGCAGTGTCACCGTCCGGAAATGTTCCATGGCGACCGGCTGCGGATCAAAGACAAGTATCTCGAAGATGAAGAGAGCACCCATGTGCAGACGGTACTGTTAATGAAGATCGGCAGTGCTGGTGATCTGGCGGCGGAATCCCACGGTATTCACTGGCATGTCGATCCCGGTAATGAAATAACCTATGTCGCCGCCGACTGGAAGCGCAGCATCATTCCTGAGGTCATGCAGAAGACAGCAGATGGTGGTATGCTGGTTTACCGTGACATGGAAGCCGAGGAGCAGATTGCCAACGCGACACACCTCCAGGAACGGACCATGGACTGCATCGACTGTCATAACCGGCCGAGCCATGTCTACCTGGGGCCGGATGAAGCCCTGGATGAGAAGATTATCAGCCGTCAGATTCCTGTTGAACTCCCCTATATCAAGCGTGAGGCAAAACGGGTTGTTGAGGTCGAGTATAAAACCCATGATGAAGCGCGCGAGGCAATTGCCACAGCTCTGGAAAGATTTTATCGGGACAACTATCCGACTGTGTACCAGGAACAACGTGGCATGATTGATCGGGCTGTTGCCGGTGTGCAGATGGCATATGTCGAGAACGTTTTCCCCGAAATGAACATACAGTGGAACACCTACGACAACTGGATGAGTCATGACGGCTGTTTCCGCTGCCATAACTATCAGCACGAGGCGGAGACTGGTGAGTTGATTTCCATGGATTGTGATACCTGCCACACGATCCTTGCCGAAGAAGAACACAACCCTGAGGTTTTGCGCCAACTTCTCGGAAACAATTGAGCGCCTGACAACGAAGCAGCAGCCTTCTATACGGGAACACGTTAAACAGCACAACAAAAAAGCCCTGCGGCAACGCAGGGCTTTTTTGTTGCCTGAACTGGCGGGCAAAGCTATCGGGAATCCTTTTCCGTCAGTGGTGTCGGGGTGATTTTTTGCGGTTCCGCTTTCCAGCGGGCAAGGATCAGGGATTGGGTGGCGGCGGTGACGCCAAAGGCCAGAAGGCTGCTGACCAGCCACGGTCCACTGACCTGAAATATATCGAATGCGATAACCTTAACACCGCCAAGAACCATGACCAGACAGGCAATGTTGCGCAATTCGCGGTTATGCCGCCGTACGGCCAACACGATCAGGATGATAGCTGAGCCGGTGATGATCAGGGTCTGGAGGCTGATGAACGCCGCATCAACGGGACCGCTGTAGTGACGGCTTAAAAGGAAATAACCCAGAGCCGCTGACGAAATCAGCATGGAGGTCAGGCAGGTCAGCAACAACAGGACGGCACTGCGATCCCTGGTGTCGTAGCGTGAAAAGGCAACGGACTCTGCCGGCGGAAGATTCTGGCGACAGTAACGGTAATGTTGCAGGGCCAGCCATGAGCAGATCAGGGCGACAATCATGATCGGTACAGAATCAGCCACAAGCCGGGAAGCGGCCTCGATGGCAAGAACAACCAGGATATAGCCCTGAAGAACATATGAGGTGACGCGCATGCCGCCGCTGTTCCAGGTGCTCGAACAGATACAGACAATAAGGGCCATGACAGCAAGAAAAGGCAGGGGAAGCAGCATTCCACCCATTAAGGCCGGTAGCGACAGGCCCATGAGGATGGATCCACCGGCAGTGAAGGTGTTGGTGCCCGGAGCGTTGCTGCGTTGCCGCTGGGCCAGCCAGAACACCAGGCCGAAGTGAACAGCCGCCGCAATAGCCGCAGGCACGCCGAACAATTCCGGACTTTTCAGAGCATAGATGCCGGCGACGTAGCACCAGGTCGCATTGATCGCGGGGAGGCTGTAGTCAAAGCGGGATATTTTCGTGTCACCACTACGGATGATGCCGAACAGGGAGATCATCATGAAGGTGAAGCCGATCAGAGTGACCACAGGAACAAACCACTCGGCTCCCATGGTGTCCCGGATGTCGGGATTTGACAGGATGCCGCTGATTTTAAGCCCCCAGATCTGCAGCATGAAATGGGTTGTGAACATGAGCAGCCAGCGCAGCCAGGTGCAGCGTTTGATACGCGAGGCGAAAAAACCGAGAATGTTTGACAGCCACAGGATCAGCCCCAGATAAGGGAAGTAGGGATTGGGGAAGTCAATGGCCACTGCAGTCAGGCACATGCCGAGACTGCCAACAATGATAGGCAGCGCGGTGGCGTGGCGGAAACTGATCAAAGTCAGAAGGATACCGGTGATGGCCAGCAGCAGATAGACAACGGCTGACGGCAGTGCCGAGAAGCGACTGTGGGTTTCAAGCAGGACACTGAAGCTCAGCAGGGCGCCGACCAGGGTGACGACCGGTGCCAGGCTGTGGCAGCCCCGGTAGAGGAAAAAACCGACAATGATCAGCAAAAACGCATAGACCAGACCGAGGATGGTGCTGCTCGACAGGCTGAGGAGGTCGCTGTCGGACAGGGCACGCAATCCCAGCCCGATAACCAGCAGAAAGCAGACAGCGGAAACATGTTTGAGGAGATTGCTGCCACCGGCCAGCAGGGCCGACTCCTCCTGGCGATAGTTTTTTACCGCAGGGGCCGGGCTGGTCGCGTCAGTTTCGGCAGCGGCTTTCGGCAATGGTGATCCGGCACGTTCCAAATGGGAAATGCGTTCGTCTAGTTGTTGGATCTGTCTGGTAAGAAAGGCGAGTTGCTCTTGCAGGGTAAGATCTTTTGTCATAGTAATTTCCTTTGCCTTGTCGATTCCGAGTTAGGCATAGAACAACGTTATATATAGTTTATGCTTGCTAAAAATTCCATAATTTTTTATGGTTACCCGCATATTGCCAACCTGATGCGCCACAGGATGGACGTATACTTGTGTAATTGTTGAATCTTTATAAGATGGAACGACGCAGGGCAGGGGCTTTTGGTGGTGCATTATTAGGCAGCCATCATGAGTGAAATAGAACAGTGTGCTATTGATCGGAGATTTTTTTTGTGAAAAATCATATCTGGCGACCTCTCTATGTTGTGCTGGCAATCGTTCTCCTCATCCTGATGTTTCGGGCATTTTATGTGCCTGAGGATTTCGGAATTCAGGATCGCGGGTACACTTTCGGTTTCCATCGCCTGAGCAATGAACAGGAATGGAAGGAGTTCCCGGATAAATACCGGGGCAGCAGTTACTGTGAGGGGTGTCATTATGACAAGACCGAGGTTTTCGCCACCTCGCAGCATGGGATGATGCAGTGCGAGAACTGCCATGGTGCTGCTTTTGACCATCCTGAAGACCCCGAAAAACTGAATATCGATCGTTCACGTGAGCAGTGCCTGCGCTGTCACAGCCAGCTTTACACGCCGTCAAGCGGACGTAGCGACATCCCGGGGGTCAACCCCGAAGAGCACAATGTCGGGATTGAATGCAGCGTCTGCCACAACCCCCATAATCCCAGCCTCGAGGAGATGTAACGATGAAGAGGCGCGACTTTATCAGGCAAACAGCAGTGTTCGTTGCCGGTGCGGCCATGTCGTCATCAGCCATGGTCATGTTCGATCCGAAGCAGGTGCTGGCCCAGCGTCCTGAACTGCGCTGGGGTTTTCTGGTGGATACCCACAGGTGTGTCGGTTGCGGGTTCTGCGTCAAGGCCTGCAAAATCGAAAACGATATTCCAATTGAAGCCAATGTGACGCGAACCTGGGTTGAACGTTATGTGATCAAACAGGATGGTGAGGTGCTGGCCGAATCGCCGAAGGGGGCACTGAACGGGTTCACCAACAAACGCATCGATCAGAATACTTCCGGGATGATTGAGGTGAAGGACGAAGATGTCGCCCAGGCCTTTTTTGTGCCGAAACTCTGTAATCAGTGTGAAACGCCCGCCTGTGTTCAGGTGTGTCCGGTCGGTGCCACCTACCAGACTGCGGACGGGGTGGTTCTGGTTGATCGGAAATGGTGCATCGGTTGCGGCTATTGCATCATGGGTTGCCCGTACGGCGTCCGTTTCTTCCACCCGAAAGAACATGTCGCTGACAAGTGCACCTTCTGTTACCACCGCATTGTGGACGGTGGCGACACCGCCTGCGCTCAGGCTTGTCCTTTCGGCGCGCGCAAACTCGGCAATCTACGTGATCCGGACGATCCCGTGGCCAAGGCTGTCCTTTATGGTCGTGTTGGTGTATTGCGCGACGAATATGGAACCAAGCCACAGGTGTTCTACCTTGGGCTGAGCAAGGAGGTGCATTAGTCATGGTTGAGCAGCTTGCTTCGATGATCGTCCACGGTGAGGCCTGGACCGTAAAGGATCTTTTTGTTCTGCCCAATGAATATGTTTACTGGTCGATCCAGATTGTCATGTACCCCTACATGACCGGTCTGGTCGCCGGAGCCTTTGTTCTGTCCTCGCTGTATCATGTTTTCGGGGTTGAGAAACTCAAACAGATTGCCCGTTATGCGCTGGTTTTCTCTTTTGCCCTGTTGCCGGTTGCCATGTTGCCGCTGCTGTTGCATTTGACCCAGCCGCTACGGGGTATTCACGTACTGATGACGCCGCACTTTACCTCGGCCATTTCCGCCTTCGGCATTGTTTTCATGACCTATGCCTGTATTGTTGCCGCCGAGATCTGGTTCGTCTACCGCAAGTTCATTGTCGATTCGGTTGTTCGCCTCGCGGCAAAGAGCAACCGAACAATCTATCAAAGCCTGCTACTGCAGATTTATCGCATCATTTCACTGGGGGCCATGGATGTTTCGAGCAAGGCTCTGGAATCTGACCACAAGGCGGTGAAGTTTCTGGCTGGACTGGGGATTCCGGTGGCTTGTTTTCTGCACGGCTATGCTGGTTTTATCTTCGGTTCAGTCAAGGCCAACGCCCTGTGGATGACTCCATTGATGCCGGTGATTTTTATCTTTTCCGCGGTGGTTTCAGGTATAGCACTCTGTATCGTGAGTTATTACGTTTTTATGGAAATCCGGAAACGGGCAGCAAAGGGCGGGTGGAACTTCTTCTTGCCGGAAACCATTGGCCATGACCGAACGGAAGCCAATTACGAAGAACTCAGCAGCATGCAGGATTATGAAGTTAAAATGACCTCAAAATACCTGCTTATTTTCATGACGCTGGCCGTGACCCTTGAGGTGCTTGACATGATCTTCCGCGGCTATACTGCCGTGAAATCCTGGGACGCCCTGCGCCAAGTCATTTACGTGCATGACTTCACACAGATTTTTATTTTGCAGGGATTGCTTGGCAATGTTGTTCCTTTTGTGCTGTTGCTGCTGCCGCGTCTGACGGTTCGCCGGGCCGTGACCGCGTCCCTGCTGGTGCTGCTAGGGGTGTTCATGATGCGGTGGAATGTCGTGATCGGTGGACAGGCGTTCTCACTGACCTTCAGCGGCTTTATGCATTATCATCTGCCGATCATTCCGGACAGTATTGAAACCTTTAAGGAAGGGCTCATGGGAGCTCTTCTGGTCATCGCTTCACCCTTCATTATTTTCTATTTTCTGAACATGATTTTCCCGGCCTTCATTGTAGATAAAAAGAAACATCAATAGTAGAAAAATGGCATCATCATCAGCTGTTGACATGAATTCATTAGCTTGAAAAAGAGCCAAAAAATCAGACAACCACCGTCATCAAGACGATGATGAGCCATGGACTGATCCCTGCACGCTATGTCTGTCGATGTTCTCGATTGCACTGGTTTCGCCGAGAATGCTAGTATCCACCCCGATTCTGGCACTTAATGATGTAATGTCGAAACAAACAGTGATTGTAATGAAGTTAACCGTGAAAGGAGCAACCATGAAACGATTTGTCATGACAGGGATTTTGGCAATGCTGTTGCTTGTCAATGGGACCGCCATCGCCAGCGAAACCTCGGCATCGGTAGCCGAATGTATTGAAATGACCAAGAAGGCCGCGGCCATGATCGCTGAAGATCCGGAAGCCGCTCTTGCCGAACTGAGCAAGCGGGATGGCCGGTTTGTGTGGAAGGATTCTTACGTCTTTGCCATGAATCTCGAAGGCAAGATGCTGGCCCATCCCTTCATGCCCGGCCTGATGAAGATGGGTAACCTGCTCAGAACCCCCGACAAGAATCAGGATGACCCCAAGCTTCTCTTTGTCGAGTTTGTCGTTGTTGCCAGCACCAAGGGTGAAGGCTGGGTTGAGTACATGTGGCCGAAACCGGGGGAAACCGCACCCTCAATCAAGGAAACCTATATCTATCGTGTGCCTGATACCAACCTATTCGTCGGTGCCGGTATTTACCGCTAGTCGGGTGCCACGTCACCCTTTCCGGAGGCAGTAGCTGTTCCCGGAGACGGTAAGGCCACATGCAGATGGACAGGTTTTAATCTGAGCTGCCTGGCCCGGAGAACTTTTCTCTCCGGGCTTTTTTCTGGTTGTTAGACCCAGGGCCGTGACTTTACCTTTCGGTCAGATCTGGAAGCGGAGAATTTTCAGGAAAAGGAGGAGAGCGTGTTTGAAATCAAGAAAAAATTCTGGCTCGATCCGGCACAAAGTGCTCTGGTGGTCATTGATGTGCAGGAAAAGCTGACCCCGGCGATGAACGCGAATCTCTATCAGCAGCTGTTGATGAATACGCCTCTGCTGATCGAGGGTTGCAAGGCGCTGGGCATGCCGATTATGACTACGGAACAGTACCCGAAAGGATTGGGACACACGATTCCCGAGCTTGCGCAAGCGACTGAGGAATGCTGTATCGAAAAAATGACATTCAGCTGTTGTGGTGACGAAACATTCGCTCAGGCCCTTGAGCAAAAGGGTGTGCGCCAGGTTGTCATCGTCGGCATGGAGACCCATGTTTGTGTGCTGCAGACGGTTCTTGATCTGCTGGAGCGCGGCTATGTCGTGCATCTGGTGCGAGATGCCCTCGCCTCGCGTTTTGTCAGCGATTACAACAATGGCCTGGAGCTGGCGGCGCAGGCCGGCGCCGTTATCACGACAACGGAAACAGCTTTGTTTCAGCTGGTGAAAGTCGCCGGAACGGATGTCTTTAAAACTATTTCGAAGCTGGTCAGGAAACGGACGTGAACAGACGCATCGTGGTGGAAAGGTTACGGCGCTTGACCGCCGCTTCATCTGCGGGCTCAAGGCAAACCGGCTTCCGGGGTAAACCATGTCCAACTATCTGCTGATGCTGCTCATGGCCTGCGGTGGCATCGCCGTGGCCATCCAGCCCTCCATCAATGCGCGGCTGGCGGAAAAGACCGGTTTTCTGCAGGCGGCCACCATCTCCTTTGCCGTCGGCACCCTGGTGCTGCTGACCCTGTCTCTGCTGTCAAGCCAGGGGAGCCTGCGCCGGGTTATTGAGGTCCCCTGGTGGCAGTTGACGGGGGGCGCTTTTGGCGCCTTTTTTGTGACCATGACCATTGTCGGTGTTCCCCGTATCGGTACCACCGCGGTACTGGCCCTGACCATCGCTTCGCAATTGATAGCTGGCATGGTGATGGATCACTACGGCGTGTTCGGCATGCGTGGCATTCCCTTTGACGCCAAGCGGGTGATCGGCGTGATCCTGCTGCTGGTCGGCGTCTGGTTGATCTGCAAACGGTGAGGGTGATGGGCCTCGGCTATAGCCTAAATGATGCCGTGCAGCGGGCCGCCGGGAGCTCCCAGGGCATCGACCTGCCCCTCAATCTGCGGGTCATCAATCAGTGGCGGCGCGTGATGGGGCTTGATACGCGCGTCGATGACCAGGGCTCCGTCACATCCCCAGTGCTTGTGGCGAGTCCAGCTGGCAATGCCGAAAATGTCCGTGGCCGGGTTGGAGCGGGTGAAGGTGACCCACAACCAGTTGTTCAGGGCGGCGGCGCAGAAGTCGCTGTCGTCGACCAGGATAATCAGGGGAAAGTTGTTGATGGGGTGATCCGCGGCGTAGTGGGCGCAGAAGCTGTCGACCGCAGTGGTCGCTGACGTACTGTAAGTCGGGCCCTGGACCAGCAGGATGCCGGGCAGGGCAAGACGGGGATTGCTGAACCCTGGCGGCAGCTGCAGCGTCTCCGGCAGCTGCGTCGGCAGGGTCCGTTGCTGCTCGCCGACGGCGGCGAGCACGACCTTGGATCCCTGATTGAGCCCGTGGCCGCTGTAATCCAGGGTGTCAATGGTGGTGGCGGTATGGAAATGCAGATCGCGCCGCCAGTCGATGCGCTCCAGCAGGTGCCTGAAAAATGCCGGGATGTCATGAATGTCCAGGTGCGGGTTGTCATTGTCGGCGGTGATCAACAGATATTTGGCCAGGGAGAGCTGCCCCTGGCCAAGGACAGCGCAGGCCTGGGTGAGTAGCTCCCGCGGCTGGTTCAGTGGCTCATAGGGGGTGTAGCGTTCGCTGCCGATGGCCAGCAGCAGGGGGTGTACACCGGCGGCGTCGACGGCGTGAACGGCCTTGATGCCGGGCAGAACGTCCGGGATCAGGGCACCGGTCAGCTCATGGATGAAGGCACCGAAGCTGGTGTCTTCCTGGGGTGGCCTGCCGACGGTGGTGAAGGGCCAGATCGCATCGGGTCGGTGGTAGACGGCATCGACCTTGAGCACCGGAAAGTCGTGGGCGAGGCTGTAGTAACCGAGGTGGTCGCCAAAAGGCCCCTCCTTTTTCAGTTGCTGCGGGTCGACGGTGCCGCAGATGACGAAATCCGCTTCCGCCGGCATGGGCAGCAGCCCCTCCGGCTGTACCAGGGGGATGCGCTGACCGCCAAGGAGCCCGGCAAAGGCAAGCTCCGGCATGCCCTCGGGTAGCGGCATGACCGCCGCCACCGTCAGGCTGGGCGGACCACCGATAAAGACATTGACGCGAAACGGCCTGTTCAGCTCCAGGGCTTCCCGATGATGAGCGCCAATGCCGCGATGCAGCTGGTAATGCAGCCCTGCTTCCTGATTGGGGAGGTAGTCGTTGCCGGAAATCTGGACCCGGTACATGCCCAGATTGGACGACCTGATACCCGGAGTCCGGCTGCTTTCGCTGTAGACCTGGGGCAGGGTAACGAAGGCCCCGCCATCATCCGGCCAGCTCTTGATCTGTGGCAGCTGGTCGAGGGTCGTCCGGCCATGGAGGATGGCGCCGGTGCGCACCTTTCTGGGGAGCAGGTGCCAGGCCGCATGGGGGGCTTTGGCGAGACTCGTTGGGGAGCGCAGCAGCTCTTTCGGATCCAGCTTCAGCTTGACCAGGGTGTCAATCCGTTTCAGGCTGTCGCGAAACAGGTAGCGGGTGCGTTCCAGGGTGCCGAAGAGATTGGCTATTGCCGGAAAGCGGCACCCCGTCAGATTGGTAAACAGAAGGGCCGGACCCTGGTGTCGGTAAACCCGGCGCTGGATGGCACCGGCCAGCAGGTCGGGGTCGACGGGCTGGTTGATGCGGATCAGCTGTCCGCTCTGTTCCAGATCGTTGATAGCGTGGCGCAGGGTTCTGTATCCCATGAATCCATCCTTTGCTAGGGTTGACGGGGAATTTATACTGCAGTCGCTAGGGGAAAGCAATGCCGCCAGCCGCTGTTTCCCCGTGGCAGGACGGGTGCCGGGAGGTCAGGGGTCACAATTATCTGTTGCATAAATCTCAGGAAAGAATGATCATCCGAAAAAAACAGGTACTCAACGTCAGGGAAGGATAGGGTATGAAAATGGTTGCAAAAGGAGGCTCGATGTCGGGAGGGAAAACACGGACGATCAATCCTGAAGACAAGGCACGGCGGGTTCTGGGTGCGGCACGTAAACTTTTTGTCGAGAAGGGCTACCACCGGGTCTCGGTACCTGATCTGGTCCGCGCCTCAGGGGTCAGCACCGGCGCTATCTATAATCTGTTCGGCAGCAAGGAAGGGGTGGCCGTAACCCTGCACGAGCAGACCATGGA
>CALFFB010000274.1 GCA_937958075.1 uncultured Geobacteraceae bacterium
CGGGAACCGGTCCGCAATCTGCTGGATAACACCTTGCGCCGCCTGCGGGTTCCCTAGTCTCCTGTCAACTGGCGCCATGGCGGCGCGTTGGCGTGCGCATGGTCACAAACTCTTCGGCGCTGGTGGGATGGATGCCGATGGTCTGGTCAAAGATCGTTTTGGTTGCTCCGGCTTTCAGGGCGATGGCGATGCCCTGGATGATTTCACCCGCGCCTTCTCCCGCCATGTGGGCTCCGACGATCCGGTCCCTTTCCGCATCGACCAGCAGTTTCATCAGAATCCGCTCCGTGGTGCCCGACAGAGCCTGTTTCAGGGAGCGGAACTCGGCAGTGTAGACATCAACGCGGGAATAGCGGTCTAACGCTTCTTCTTCCGTCAGACCGACACAACCCAGGTTGGGCTGGGAGAAGACCGCTGTCGGAATCAGCTCGTAGGAAAAGGTTCCGGTTTTTTCCTGATAGAGGGTCCCCACCAGATGCATGGCTTCGGCCAGGGCGACAGGGGTCAACTGCATGCGGTCGATGACGTCGCCGATGGCGTAGATGGAAGGCACACTGGTCTGGAAGGCGTCATTGACGCGCACGGCGCCCTTGTCCGACACCTCTACGCCGACGTCTTCCAGTCCCAGGTCGGCACTGTTGGGGAGACGGCCGGTGGCGGCCATGACCAGGCCGGTGGTCAGGGTCGTGCCATCCTTGAGGGTCGTGGTGAAGGTGCCGTCGGGGTTTTTGTCGACATGGTGCAGGTCACAGTCAAAGCGCAGATCGATCCCCTTTTTGCGCATGTGCTCAGCGATATAGGCGCGGATTTCCGCATCGAAACCACGCAGGAACAGTTCTCCCCGGTAAATCTGGGTGACCTTGACCCCGAGGCCGTGGAGGATGCCGGCGAATTCGGTGGCGATATAGCCGCCGCCGACGATAAGTACAGATTGCGGCAGCTGCTCAAGGGCAAAGATGTCATCGGAGGTGCGAAGAAACGCGCTGCCGGGCAGCTTCGGGACAAAGGGGCGGGCGCCGGTGGCGATAAGAATGCGCCGGGCGCTGTAGGTGACGCCGTCCATGGCCACCTGGTGCGGGCCGGTTATCCGGGCGCGGCCGCGCAGCAGCCGAGCCCCTGATGTTTCCAGCATTTTTTCCATGCCGCGGTTGGAATTGCTGATGACCTGGTCCTTGTTCTTCTGCAGGACAGGCCAGTCCAGGCTCGGCGCAAAACGGCTCCAGCCGAAGCCTGCGGCCTGGGCAAAGGCGGCGCCGTATTCAGCGGCATGGACGTACAGTTTTTTCGGTACGCAGCCCAGATTGACGCAGGTACCTCCGGTGCGGCCGCTCTCGGCGACAGCAACGCGCACCCCGGTCGCCGCCGCCATGCGGGCAGCGCGCACGCCTCCGGAACCGGCACCGATAACAAACAGATCGTAGTCATACTGCTGCGACATAGGGAACCCTCCTGTTCAGGCGGCCAGTTTCAGGCCGATAATTCCGGTGATAATAAAAGCGAGGCTGATCATGCGTCCGGCCCCCGCCGGTTCTCCCAGCAGGACGATGCCCAGGATGGCGGTACCGACAGCGCCGACGCCGACCCACACCGCGTAGGCAGTACCGACGGGCAGGGACTTCATGGCGATGCCGAGGAGGCCGAGGCTGATGGTCATGGCGACAAGGGTGCCGATGGTGGGCCAGAGGCGGGTGAAGCCCTCTGTGTATTTGAGTCCGATGGCCCAGCCGACTTCAAACAGTCCGGCCAGAACAAGAATCAGCCAGTTCATGATGCTACCCCACCTCGTTGTATTCCCGCGCCCGGAAAGGGACGCCGAGTTCTGTCGCCAGCCGGCGGCAGGCGGCAATGTCGATGCCGGGGTAGGTGACGGCGGTGGCGGTGACCTCGGGGATCACCTCCTTGGCCAGACGGATAAATTCGGTGACGGCGGCAAAGGATTGTTCACCGTAGGCGGAGCGGCACAGCTGCTGATAGGTGGCGGCGTCCGGGGCGTTGAGGGAGACGGACAGGCTGTCAATGAGGCCGGCCAGCTCCGGCAGGATGTTGCGCCCGTGCACCAGATTGGCCTGACCGTCGGTGTTGATGCGGGTTTTTATCCCCTGGTGTTTCAGCCGGCGGGCAACCGCGCAGATCAGATCGAGGCGCAGCAGGGGTTCTCCATAACCGCAGAACACGACTTCATGGTAAGCGGAGGCGTCGCCGATGGCGGCCATGACCTCATCAATGTCCGGTTCGTGGTCGAGTTTCAGGGCGTGCCCCTTGACGACAAAGTCATCAAACTTGGCGCAGAAGATACAGCTGTTGGTGCAGCGGTTGGTGATGTTGAGATAGAGGGAATCACGAATCCGGTAGGCGATCTGCCCCTCGTGCTCAACAGCGCCGATGCCGAACAGATCAAAACAGTTGCGGCTGGTGATGCGGGCCACGTCATCGACGGTCAGTCCCCTGATGTCGGCCAGGGTTTCTGCCGTGTAGCGGACGTAAGCGGGTTCGTTGCGTTTGCCGCGAAAAGGCTGGGGCGCAAGATAGGGGCAGTCTGTCTCCAGCAGGATGCGCTCTAACGGCAGTTGTCCCAGCAGTTGGCGCACAGCTTCGTTTTTGGGATAGGTGATGGTGCCGGTAAAGGAGAGATAAAACCCCAGATCAAGACACTTTCGGGCCATCTCCAGATCACCACTGAAGCAGTGCAGCACGCCGCCGATGCTGCCGGCATCCTCTTCGGCAAGGATGCGCAGGACATCAGCGTGGGCATCGCGGTCATGGATGATGACGGGTTTTCCTGTCTCCCTCGCCAGGGAGAGCTGCCGGCGGAAGGCCTGCTGCTGGATCTGGTGCGGGGAGCGGTTGCGATAATAGTCGAGACCGATTTCGCCGACGGCGACCACCTTCGGCCGGTTGAGAAGTTCACGCAGTCGGTCAAGGGCGGCAGGAGTCAGAGCCGTTGCGTCGTGGGGGTGAAAGCCAACGGCGGCATACAGGGCGGGATAGCGCTGTGCCAGCTCGACGTTGGCCCTGGAGCTGTCGAGGTCACAGCCGACACTGAGGATATAGCCGATGCCATTATCCGCAGCCCGGTCGATGACGGCGTCGAGGTCGTCAGCAAAGGGACGGTTGTCGAGGTGGGCGTGGCTGTCTACGAGATAACTGTTCACAATCCTATCCAGGGTGTCCGTCTAAGCCTGCTCAATCCGGGGGAACAGGGGCGGTGCTTTTGCAACCCCGGTGCCGGGGGTCAGACGGTCGGAGAAGTCGAAAGCGCCGGTTGTTTCCGTCTGCGCGTCACGACCAAACAGGGCCATGATCTTGTTGCCGGTTTCCGGCATGAAGGGGGCCACGAGCAGGGCGATAACACGGATGGAATCAATGAGGTTGTACATGACGGTCGCCAGTCGCTGCTGCTGCCCGGGGTCCTTGGCCAGCACCCAGGGGGCTGTTTCGTCGATGTACTTGTTGCCGGCGGTGATCAGCTCCCAGATGGCCATCAGGGCCTTGTTGAAGGCCATCTCGTCGAGGAGACCGTCGGCTTTGTCGACGCAGGTTGCGAAAAGGGCGACAAAGGTTTCGTCGACAGGCTCCTGGGGACCCGGTTCCGGCAGTACGCCGGCGAAATACTTGCTCAGCATGGCGGTGGAGCGGCTGACCAGATTGCCGAGGTCGTTGGCCAGGTCGGAGTTGATGCGACCGATCAGGGCACTGTGGGAGAAATCGCCGTCGAGGCCGAAGGGAACCTCGCGCAGCAGAAAATAGCGGATGGTGTCAACACCGTAGGTGTCGGCCAGCATGTGCGGTTCGACGACATTGCGCAGACTTTTACTCATCTTCTGGCCTTCCACCGTCCACCAGCCGTGGGCGAACACCTGCTTCGGCAGGGGGATGCCGGCGGCCAGCAGAAAGGTCGGCCAGTAGACGGTATGAAAGCGCAGAATGTCCTTGCCGATGACATGGACCGCCGGCCAGAAGGTGGCGAACAGGCCCTTTTTGTCTTCCGGATAGCCGAGGGCGGATATGTAGTTGGTCAAGGCGTCGAACCAGACGTAAATCACATGCTTGTCGTTGCCGGGGACGGGGATGCCCCAGGAGAAGGTGGTGCGGGAGATGGACAGATCGCGCAGCCCTTCACGGACGAAGCTTAAGATCTCGTTGCGGCGGGACTTGGGTTGGATAAAGTCGGGGTTGGCCTCGATGTGGGCCAGCAGCTGATCCTGATATTTGCTCATGCGGAAGAAGTAGGATTCTTCCTTGAGCTTGGTGGTCGCCCGGCCGCAATCAGGGCAGTTGCCGTCGATCATCTGGGTCTCGGTCCAGAAGGTTTCGCAGGGGGTACAGTACCAGTCCTCGTATTCGCCGAGGTAGATGTCCCCCCTGGCCTCGATGGCCTTGAACTGCTCCTGAACCGTATGTTTATGCCGTTCCTGGGTGGTGCGGATAAAATCAGTATGGGAGATGTTGAGTTTCTCCCACAGGGCCTGAAAACGCTTGACCACCCGATCCGCCAGTTCCAGGGGCGTTTCACCATTGGCCCTGGCGGCGGTCTCTACCTTCTGTCCATGTTCATCGGTGCCGGTCAAAAAGGCGACCTGAAAACCACGGGCCCGCTTGTAGCGCGCCATGACGTCACAGGCCAGGGTCGTGTAGGCGTGGCCGATGTGGGGGACGTCATTGACGTAATAGATGGGGGTGGTGACGTAGTAGGTTTTGTCCATGGGCTGTGCTCCTGGGTGGATATTGTCAATAAAGGGTGTCAGGTCGTTGGCGTTTCCGGGTTCTTCGGTTTGCCGGGCCGGCGTCTGGGGCGCCGACGCTTGCGTTTGGCCGGCTTGTCCGTCTCCTGCTGTGGTTTCGGTGTGTCCTGCCGGGGTCCATCGACCTGTTTGTCAGTCGGTGCGGATTTCGGTCTGCGGGGAGATTTGCGCCGGGGCTGCTGACGTTTCGATGGTTCCTCCGGCTGCTCACGACGCGGTGCGGAGCCTTGCTTCTCGCCGCTGGCGTCTGGAACCGACCGGGAGGTGGATTCCGCCTGCTGATTCAGGGCCTGCGCCATTTCTTTCTGCAGGGCGGCGATCTGCATCCGGCAGCGTTCCCCACCGGGGCAGGAGAGGGTCACCGCCTGACTTAAGACATCGACGGCGACCACCTCGGCGGGGCCGGCGGGCAGGGTGACCTTTTTCCCCAGTTTGGGCAGGCTTTTACGCAGTTCGTTGTAGGTTTCGTATTCGTAGGCCAGGCAGCACAGGAGGCGGCCACACTGACCGGAGATTTTGGCGGGGTTCAGGGCCAGCCCCTGGGCTTTGGCCATTTTCACCGAAACCGGTGCGAACTCCCTTAAGTAGCTGCTGCAGCACAACTCCCGTCCGCAGACCCCGAGACCGCCCACCAGTTTCGCCTCGTCGCGCACCCCGATCTGGCGCATCTCAATGCGGGTGCGCAGATGCTGGGCGAGATCCCGCACCAGGTCACGAAAATCGATGCGGCCATCAGCGGTGAAATAGAAAAGGACCTTGGAGCTGTCGAACAGATATTCCGCCCGCACCAGTTTCATCTCCAGTCCGCGCTGGGCGATGCGCTGGCGACAGAAGGCCATGGCCTCATCCTCCTTCCGGGCGTTGGCGGAGGCCTGTTGCAGATCACTGTCGGTTGCGACACGGATAATCGACTTCAGTTTCGGCGGTGCGTCATCGGCAGGGGTGTCCTCCGGCGGCCTGGCCACGGTGCCCAGGGCGCGTCCGCGTTCCGTCTCCACAATGACCCGGGTGCCCAGGGGCAGGTCAAGATCCTGGGCGTTAAAATCGAAAACCTTGCCGGCGCATTGAAAGGAGACGCCGACCAGTCGTAAAGATTCCATACAGTTATTTTCTTCCCGCAGGGGTTTTCAGGCATGGACAAGCTGCAGCAGCATATGTTCCAGGGCCAGCAACGGATTGACATTGCGGACAAGATGCTTGCGGGCTGTTGTCACCGCCTCGATTCTGTCAAGTAGTTGCGTCAAGGTCAGGCGCCGGCTCTGCTCGCTGATCAGCGGCAGCAAATCCTGGTTGATCAGCTCCGCCGGAGGCATGTTCCGTTGACACAGCAGCAGATCGCGATAGAAGGTCAGAAACATGTCGAGAATGTCGAGCAGATGGTCCTTTTCATCGCGCAGCTCTTGCGCAAGGGTAAACGCTCCAATAGTACTTGTTGTCGTCAGTGCTGACAAGGTTTGAATCCATTCGGGGCGCTTTTTCAGATAGAACTCCTGGTGTGCTCCGAGAATTCTGGTGAAGCTGCCGTCGGCCACGGCGGCCATGACGGCGGCCTGCGCGTCCGGCAGATCAAGGGTTCGGGACAGATGTGCGCTCAGTTGCGACCGTGGCAAACGGTTGAAGCGCAGCTGCTGACAGCGGGAGCGGATGGTCGGCAGCAGCTGCTCCGGGCGACTGCTGATAAGCACCAGAACCGTCCCCGGCTGCGGTTCTTCGAGGGTCTTCAGCAGAGCGTTGGCGGCCTCGACGGTCAGCTTGTCGGCGTCGTCAATCAGGCAGACCTTGTAGCGGCCTTCCAGGGGACGCAGGAGCAGGAAGTGCTGCAGGGCCCTGACCTGGTCGATTTTCAGATGGCTACTGTCGCTGATCAGTACGGACAGGTCGGGATGATTGCCGCTTGCCACCTTGCGGCAGGCCTGACAGCGGGCGCACCCCTCTGCCGTTTCGCATAACAGCTTTCCGGCAAAATGCAGAGCCAGCAGTTTTTTGCCGATCCCCTCCGGGCCGCTGAAAAGATAGGCGTGGGCGACCCGTTGCTGGTCGCAGGCGGCATAAAGCCGTTGGCGTTGTTGCTGGTGGCCGATAAGGGCTGGAAGGGTCATTGTCTCTACGTGGATGACAGGTTGTGTCGCAGTGCCGGCCAATTGCCGGGGTTTTTCATTCAATGCCGGCGCATTATGAGCCAAAGACGAGGGAAGATACAAGGGAAAGAAGACCCCCAAAGGGGGAACACGGCAGGCAAAAGAATTGTACTTAGTGAAGATGATTGGCTATACTGCGCCGACTTGGTGACAGGACGGATAGGAACAGGGAGACAGCGTGACGGACGAATTGGGAGATCTCGAAGAAGCTCTGGGGTATGTCTTTACGGATCAGCAACTGGCGGTTCAGGCTCTGACCCACAAATCCTACAGTAATGAGCAGCCGGTGTTTGTCGAGCATAACGAGCGGCTGGAATTTCTCGGAGATGCCGTGCTGGAGCTGGCGATCAGTGATCTGGTGTATCGGCGTTATCCGGAAATTCCTGAAGGCGGGCTGACCCGTATCCGCGCCGAGGTGGTCAGCGAAAAGGGGCTGGCCGATATCGCCGTCAGGCTGCAGATAGGTCGCTGGCTGCGCCTGGGGCGGGGTGAGTATATCAGTGGCGGCAAGGACAAACCGAGTCTGCTGGCGGATACCCTGGAGGCGCTGCTGGGAGCAGTCTACTGCGACGGAGGCTTTGCTGCCGCCTGCGGGGTCATTGAAAAAAACTTCGCCGATGTGATCCACTTTTCCACCCGCCAGCGCTACGGCAGCGATCACAAGACCTGCCTGCAGGAGCGCCTGCAGGCCCGCTTCAATCAATTGCCGGAGTATCGTCTGTCCCAGGTCACCGGCCCGGATCACAGTCGGGAATTTTTTACCGCTGTTTATTTCAACGACAAGCTCCTCGGTCGCGGCAGCGGTACCAGTAAAAAAAATGCCGAGCAGCAGGCGGCGGCTGCAGCCCTGGATCATCCCCTGCTCCGTGAACTACAGGACCCGGATCTATGACCGAACATCAGACCATTTCAGGATTCGCAGCGTTGATCGGGCGCCCCAATGTCGGCAAGTCGACTCTGCTCAATGCCATTCTCGGACAGAAGATTGCCATCACCTCCAACAAGCCGCAAACCACCCGCAACCGGATTCTGGGGATCCACCATTTTTCCGGCGGCCAGGTGGTCTTCCTCGATACCCCGGGAATCCATCGGGCGAAGGGGAAGCTGAACCGTTTCATGGTGGATCAGGCGCTGCAGTCCTGCGCCGATGTTGATCTTCTTCTGTGGCTGGTGGAAGCGGGCCAGCCGCCGAAAGAATCTGACGAACAGCTATTCTCCTTGATTGAGTCGGCGAAGTCCCCGGTCTTTCTGGTCATCAACAAGATCGATCTGGTGGCGCCACCGGTGCTGCTGGAGCAGATCCGCCTTTTCAGTGAACGTTTCGCCTTTGCCCAGATCATCCCTGTTTCCGCCATCAAGGGGGATGCCCTGCCGCGCCTCCTCGACCTGGTCAGGGCCGCCATGCCCGTCGGCCCCTGCTATTATCCGGAGGATCTGGTCACCGATCTGCCGGAACGCTTCATCGTCGCTGAGATGGTACGTGAAAAGGTCATGCGCGAGCTGGATCAGGAGATCCCCTACGGTGTCGGCGTCAAGATCGACCGCTTCGAGGAGAAACCGGAGAAAAACCTGGTGGTTATCCAGGCGACGGTGCATGTCGAGCGCGACAGTCACAAACGCATCGTCGTCGGCAAACAGGGGCAGATGATCAAGCGTCTGGGGCAGCTGGCACGCAGGGATATTGAGCGGCTGCTGGGGGCGCGGGTGTTCCTTGAACTGTTTGTCCGGGTTGATAAGAACTGGAGCCAGAACGAGCGTATGCTGCGGGAACTGGGTTACAGTGGCACCCCTTAGTCAAAGAGAGCTGGATTCTTCATTATGCTGAAAACCGTTGCCATTGTCGGCCGTCCCAACGTCGGAAAATCGACCCTGTTCAACCGCCTCCTTGGCCAGCGCAAGGCGATCGTCGAAGATTTTCCGGGGGTGACCCGCGACCGTCACTACGCTGAAATTACCCGTTTTGACAAGCCTTTTCTGCTTATCGATACGGGCGGTTTCGAGCCGCAAAGCAACGATGAACTGCTGACCCGAATGCGCGAACAGTCGCAGGTCGCCGTCGAGGAGGCGGACATCATTATCCATCTCCTCGATGCCCGTGATGGGCTGACCGGCGCCGACCGGGAGATTGCGGCGATGCTGCGCAAGGCCGAGAAGCCGGTGCTGAGTGTCGTCAACAAGGTCGACGGCGACAAGCAACAGCAGCAGATCTACGATTTTTACGCCCTCGGGGTGGATGAGCTGATTGCCGTGTCTGCCGAACACGGGCGTGGCATCGGCGAGCTGACGGATGCTCTGGAGCGGCTGCTGCCGGCGGCCGCCATGGAGCGGGATACTGACAGCGAGAGCGAAGTGCGGCTGGCTCTGGTCGGCCGGCCCAATGTCGGCAAGTCGTCCCTGGTGAACCGGATGCTCGGTTTTGAGCGGGTGGTGGCCAATCCGACGGCAGGGACCACCCGGGACAGTATCGATACCCCCTTTACCTTTCATCAGCAGCGCTATGTCCTCATCGATACCGCGGGCATCCGGCGCAAGGGCAGGGTGAGCCTGGCCCTGGAGAAATACAGCGCCATTCATGCGTTAAAAGCGATGGATCGCGCCCATGTGGTGCTGATGGTTCTCGATGCGACGGAAGGGGTGACGGATCAGGATCTGGCGATTGCCGGCTATGCCTACGAAAAGGGACGGGCACTGATTCTGCTGGTCAACAAGTGGGATCTGCCGGAGAAGGACCACCAGTCGATGCAGCGTTTTATTGAAGAGATTCAGCGGCGCTTCAAGTTTCTGCCCTTTGCGCCGGTGCTCTTTGTCTCGGCCCAGACCGGCCAGCGCGTCAACCGCATCATGCCCCTGGTCGCAGAGGTGGCGGAGGAGTTCAATCGGCGGATTGCCACCGCCCGGATCAATCAGGGCCTTGAGGAATTTGTCAGCAAGCACCCGCCGGCCATGGTGGCCGGGCAGCGGATCAAGTTTTACTACGCCACCCAGAGTGCCGTCCGTCCGCCGACCTTTGTGCTGTTCTGCAACAAGCCGGAGAACATTCATTTTTCCTACGAACGGTATCTGGTCAACAGCTTTCGCGAAAAATTCCAGTTTACAAGGGTCCCTGTGCGGTTGCAGTTTCGCGGTCGGGACAAACAGAAGCGGTGATGACCTCGGGGTTACTGCCCGTCGGGGCGGGTCGAGTCGGCGCATCTGATCAGGGTCAGGCGCCATGAGTTTTACAGGTCGTCTGGACGATCTTGATGTCTGTGCCCTGGTTCAACTGGTCGGACTGGGTAAAAAGTCCGGGACCCTGACCCTTGAGTCCGGACAGCACAAGGGGCTGGTCAGTTTTGTCAGGGGGGAGGTGGTGGTGGCCAGTTCCAGCCGCTACCCTCAGGGGCTGAGCACGTTGCTCCTCGCCTCCGGCACCCTCGACCGGCAGCAGCTGGATAGCGCGGTCCGTTTTCAGCAGCGGCTGAAGACGCATCAGCCCCTGGGGGTTGTCCTGAAATATTTTCATCCTGAGCTCGTCACGGTTATAGAGCAGGCCATTGTCACTCAGATTGAGCGTATTATTATTGACTTTTGCACCTGGAAACAGGGGCATTTCTCCTTTTCAACCCGACCGGTCGACACCTGCGGCAGTGTCTGGCTGAATCCCCTTGATCTGATTCTGGAAAAGGGGTTCTGCCCCCTGCATATCGCCCTGACCATGGGTGACGCCGCTGTGGATGGGCCGCGTCTTGAGCAGAAAATCTATCAAAGCCGGCGGCGACTGTCCCTGGGGCGGGTTGACCTGCTGCGCGGGATGTTGGCTGAGCTCCAGCATCCGGATGTCAGTGGCGGGGTCCTGTTGTTGATTCTGCGCTATGCCAGCGAGCTGATGCGGCGCGCTGTTATTTTTGACGTGCGCGGCACCCGGCTGGTCGGACTGGGGCAATTCGGCCTGGCCGGCAGCCACGCTGACCAGGAGGTGCGGCAACTGGCAATCGAGGTGACAAGCGACTCGCTGCTGGCAGGTGCCCTGAGAGGCAGGGCCCTGGTACGTGGTCGGCTGCAGACTGCGGCTGGTGACAGGAGACTGCAACGGGTGCTGGGGGACGAGGGAGGCGAGGCTGTGGTTGCGCCATTGATCAGCGATGATCGGGTGATCGCTTTACTCTACGGCGACCAGTTGCTGTCGTCGACATCGGCCCTGGCCCTGGATGCTTTTGTTCTGTTTTTATCGCAGGCGGGCCTTGCTATGGAAACAGCTTTTGATACAGTAGACAAGCCTGTGCCGTGAACTGCCTGTGCACGTCCTGCTGTGTCCATGAGCAGTAACTTTTGCTTCGGGAGAGAGTGATGCAGAAAAGAATCTTGATCGTTGAGGATGAGGAGAGTTTGTTGAAGTTGGAGAGTATCCTGCTGACAACCAAAGGGTTTGTGGTACAGGGCGTGGCCAACGGCGTTGCCGCGATGGAAGCGATCAACGACAATCCGCCGGATCTGGTGCTGCTGGACGTCATGTTGCCGGGGCTTGATGGTTTCGAGGTCTGCCGGCAGATAAAGACCAACGAGAAAACCCGCCGGGTTCCGGTTATTCTGCTGACGGCGAAAAAATCCCCGGAAGACCTGGCGCGGGGCAAGGAGGTTGGTGCCGATCAGTATATTACCAAGCCCTTCAAATCGTCCATGGTGGTAGCCGCCATTGAGGAGCTGCTGGCAAAAAACGATTGACGGGCAAATGCTCAGGCACAGGGTTTCCGGAGATCGCGGCTGCCCGCTGATCGGCTGTTGTTGGGCTTGACACATCTGTGTGGAACATGTAATAAGTCGCCATTGCGATTTTTGAATTGGTATCAGCGGGAGGTAGCGTTGGCTAAAGAAGAAGCGATTGAAGTCGAGGGGACGGTGGTGGAGCCACTGCCCAATGCCATGTTTCGGGTCAAGCTGGATAATGACCATGTGGTTCTGGCGCATATTTCGGGCAAGATGCGTAAATACTATATTCGTATTCTGCCGGGAGATCGGGTGACGGTCGAGTTGTCTCCCTATGACCTGACGCGGGGGCGGATTACCTACCGGGCGAAATAGGGCGGAGGGGATTCTCTTGAACCCTGGAAAATCCCTTCTTCATCAGCATAGGAGTTGTTTACGATGCCGGCTTTCGCCGGCTTTCGTGTTTGTGGCAAAGGATGGCAGGACGATCCCGGGTCCGGCGCCCAGGCTGGGCGTGTATCCAGGATTCTGGTCGTAACTGGTCGATATCATTTATTAGCGTTGTTGTGGAGGTTGTATGGGTAGCGCTTATCACCCGGAACAGGTTGAAGCGAAGTGGCAGGACTACTGGCACCGGCAGAATCAGTTTCGGGTCACCGAGAATCCGGACAAACCGAAATATTACCTGCTGGAAATGTTCCCTTATCCTTCCGGCCGGATTCATATGGGGCATGTTCGCAACTACGCCATCGGTGATGTGGTCGCCCGCTTCAAACGGATGCAGGGATTTAACGTGCTCCATCCCATGGGTTGGGACGCTTTCGGGATGCCGGCGGAAAACGCGGCCATTGAACACGGGACCCACCCGGCCAAGTGGACCTATGAAAATATCGACAGCATGCGGGCGCAGCTGCGCCGGATCGGGTTGTCCTACGATTGGCAGCGGGAGTTCGCCACCTGTGACGCCGACTATTATCGCTGGGAGCAGTTGATTTTTTTAAGGATGTTTGAACGCGGCCTGGCTTACAAAAAAGCGTCGTCGGTCAACTGGTGTGTTGATTGCCAGACGGTGCTGGCCAACGAGCAGGTGGAGGATGGCTGCTGCTGGCGCTGCCATAACCAGGTTGAACAGAAGCAGCTGGAGCAGTGGTTTTTCAAGATTACCGATTATGCAGATGAACTGCTGGCGGACATTGATCGCCTCAAAGGTTGGCCGGAACGGGTTCTGGCCATGCAGCGCAACTGGATCGGCAAGAGCTACGGCTGCGAAATTCATTTTACCGTGGCCGGCAGTCAGGAGCAGATCCGCGTCTTCACGACCCGTCCCGACACCCTGTTCGGCGCGACCTTCATGAGCCTGGCTCCGGAACACCCCATGGTGCCGCAGCTGGTGACGGCGGAACGGCAACAGGACGTTCAGGGGTTTCTGGATGAGGTTGCACGTCAGGAAAAGACCGACCGTCTAAGTGGTGAAACCGAGAAGAAGGGGGTTTTTACCGGTTCTTTTTGTGTTAATCCCGCCAGCGGTGAAAAGATCCCCGTCTATCTGGCCAATTTTGTACTGATGGATTACGGAACCGGCGCGGTCATGGCGGTACCGGCCCATGATCAGCGTGATTTTGAGTTTGCCCGTGCTTACGGTTTGCCGGTGCGGGTTGTTATCCAGCCCGAAGGGGAGTTGTTGACGGAAGAGCTGATGACAGAGGCTTATGCCGGTGCCGGGGGGCTGGTGAATTCCGGCGATTTTGACGGTCTGGACAATGAAACCGCCAAGGAGCGGATTGCCGACTTCCTGACGGAAAAAAAGGTCGGCCGGCAAACCGTCAATTATCGTTTGCGCGACTGGGGCGTGTCCCGGCAGCGCTACTGGGGAACGCCCATCCCGATCATCTATTGTGACAGCTGCGGCGCGGTGCCGGTACCGGAGGCGGAACTGCCGGTGCGCCTGCCGACGGATGTGCAGTTGACCGGCGAAGGGGGGTCACCCCTGGCGCGACATCAGGACTTTGTCCGCGCCCACTGCCCGCAGTGCGGCAAATCGGCGCGGCGCGAAACCGATACCTTTGATACCTTTGTGGAAAGTTCCTGGTATTTTGCCCGTTATGCCTGTCCTGATTTTACCGAAGCGCCCCTGGATCGTTTGCGGGCCAACTACTGGTTGCCTGTCGATCAGTATATCGGCGGCATTGAACATGCGGTTATGCATCTGCTCTACGCTCGCTTCTTCACCAAGGTCCTGCGTGATCTGGGCATGCTCGATATCGACGAGCCCTTCACCAACCTGCTGACCCAGGGCATGGTCTGCAAGGAGACCCAGCGCTGTCCGCAGCATGGCTGGCTCTACCCGGAACAGGCGACGGACGGTACCTGCTGCATCTGTGGCACGCCGGTGGAGCTGGGGCGTACCGAAAAAATGAGCAAGTCGAAAAAAAACGTGATCGACCCGAACGAGCTGATCAAGACCTACGGCGCCGATACGGCCCGCCTGTTCTCCCTGTTTGCCGCACCGCCGGAGAAGGACCTGGAGTGGAACGAGCAGGGGGTTGAGGGGTGTGCGCGTTTCCTCGGTCGCGTCTGGCGCGCGGTGACCGACCACCTCGATCTGGTGACCGAGACGTCGGCGGCCGCATCGTCTCTTAATCAGGAAGCAGCAGAGCTGCGCCGCAAGACCCACCAGACAATCAAGAAGGTGACGGAGGATGTCGACGGCCGGTTTCATTTCAATACGGCCATCGCCGCGGTGATGGAACTGGTCAATGCCATCTATGCCTTTGATGCCCGTCGTCAGTATCCCGGCGTGATGAAGGAGGCACTGGAAACCGTGGTGCGGCTGCTTACTCCCTTTGTTCCGCACATCTGTGAAGAGTTGTGGCAACGCCTTGGTCATGGGGAGAGTATCGAAAGCAGTGGTTGGCCGACCTGGGATGATGAGGCTCTGGTGACCGCGGAAATCACCCTGGTTGTCCAGATCAACGGCAAGGTGCGGGGGAAGATTACAGCCCCTGTCGATGCTGAGCAGCACCAGCTGGAACAGCTGGCCCTGGCCGAGCAGAATGTGCAGCGCTATCTCGAAGGCAAGCAGGTGCGCAAAATCATCGTCGTGCCCAAGCGCCTGATCAATGTCGTGGTCGGCTGATGCGTTGGCTGGTCGTGTTAGGTGTCCTGCTGCTTGGCGCCTGTGGTTATCACGTCGCCGGTACGTCAGGATCCCTGCCGGATGGAGTGACGCGGATTCAGGTGGTTCTGTTTGAGAACACCACCAGCGAACCTTTTCTCGAACAGCGCCTGACCGATGCCGTCATTGATCAGCTGCGCCGGCACGCTGATCTTCAGGTGGTCGCTGGTGAGGATCGGGCTGAGGCGGTGCTGTCGGGGACGATCCTGTCCTTTAACAGCCACTCGTCAAGTTTTTCCGGGGATGACCGGATCGGCAGCTATCGGGCGCATCTCGGTGTTGAGGTGATGCTGCGGCGCTCCGGCAGTGACGAGCTGCTGTGGAGCGGGCGCAGTCAGTGGAGTACGGATTTTGACGCAAGTGCCGAAGTGGCGCAGCAGGCGGACTTTAAAGAGCTGGGCCTTGATGAGCTGTCCCGGCGCCTTGCCGAGGAGATAGTCTATCAATTGCTGGACGATTTTTAAGGTGTCTTTCCATGGCGACTGACACCTTCTCTCGTGCCCTCGAAAAGCAGGTGCCGCCGCTGATTCTGCTGCATGGACAGGAGATCTTCCTGCTGGAGCAGCTGGTGCAGCGCATCAGGCAGCGTATGTTTACCAACGGTGCCGACGACTTCAATGACCAGACCTTTGCCGGTAACAAGGTTACGGCTCAGCAGGTTCTCGATCAAGCCCAGACCTTTCCGGTCTTCGCTCCGCGCCGGCTGGTGACCGTGCAGTCCTTTCAGGACATGCCCGCCTCAGAGCAGGATCTGCTGATCCCGTATCTGGAAAATCCCGCCCCTGAAACGACCCTGCTGCTGATCGCTGACAAGATCGACAGCCGCCGCCGGTTTTTTCAGGCCTTTAAGAAGCACGGCCTCGTACACAAGTGTGAACCCCTGACGGAGCGTGAACTGCCTGGATATGTCCGCGGGATTCTCAGGCGGGAAGGGGTGAACATGACGGCGGAGGCTATCCGGCTGTTTTGTTCCCTGGTCGATACCAATCTTCATGAGATCCACTCCGAACTGGGCAAATTACGACTGTACGCCGGACAGGATCGGGCTGTTGAGATCGGTGACGTTGAGGCCGTTGTCTCCCGCAGTCGGGCGGAGAGCGTCTTTGCCCTCGGCTCGGCCATCGGGTGTGGCGATCAGGCACGAGCTCTGGAGTTGCTGCAACGTTTGCACGCAGCGGGTGAGCCCCCCTTGCTGCTGCTCAATCTGGTGACGGGGCATTTCCGGTTGCTGTGGAAGGTGACGGCCCTGCAGCGGCAGAATCTCACTCCTGGGCAGATCGCCAAAGAGGTGCAGCGCCCCCCCTTTGTTGTTGAGCGGTTATTGAAAGAGATGCGCCCGGTAACGGACAGGGAATTTCTGGCTATCTATCGGTCGCTGGTTGATGCTGATCTGGCGATGAAGTCCAGCGGCGCCGATCCACACATCGTTTTTGAGCAACTGGTGCTGCGATTGGCGCGCGGGGCGGCCAGATAAGCAGAAGGGTATCGAAGCGGATGTGCTGACACAGCAAAGCCCGGATGTCATCAGTAAACATTTCCGGGCTTTGCTCAATATCCGAATGGAGGCTGGTGAATCAGCCCAGGGTGTTGACCAGCTTTGTCAGGCGGGAAACCTTACGACTGGCTGTTGCTTTGTGGATAATACCTTTGGTGGCTGTCCTGGAAATATAGGGAACAGCCTTTGCCAGCGCGGCCTGGGCCGCTTCGGCATCGCCGGCAACAACCGACTCGCGAACCTGCTTGACCAGGGTGCGCATGGTCGAGCGGATATGGGTGTTACGAGCATTGCGCTCTTTGTTTTGCTTTGCTCTTTTCAGTGCAGATTTATGATTAGCCACGAACCGTTTCTCCTTAGTCAATTAATAATGTTAGGCTTCGCAATTGCGCGCTGATAGTACGGGGTGCCTTTTTGTCTGTCAAGTTAGAAATTATTAATAAGGGACAGAAAAATAACGTTTGTTCAGTGGGTTAGCCTGGACAGACTTTGGATTAAAATAATTTTATGTCAATTCACAAAAAAATGCTCTCAGCAACTCTGATCATGTCGCTGGCAACGACCCTCAGTCGTATTTCCGGACTGGTGCGTGATGTCGTGGTCGCTCGCCTGTTCGGAGCCGGTCTGGCGACGGATGCCTTTTTCATGGCGTTCACCATTCCCAACCTGCTGCGCCGTTTTTTTGCCGAGGGTTCCCTCACGGCGGCCTTTGTTCCGGTTTTTTCCGAGGTTGTCAGTAAACGGGGGGAAGAGGAGGCACAGCGCCTGGCAAATCGTTGTGCCACCCTGCTGCTGTTGGTAATGGTCGTGGTGGTGGCTCTGGGGCTGGCCTTTTCCCCCTGGATCGTCAGGGGCATCGGTTACGGTTTCAGCCAGGTTGAAGGCAAGCTGGAACTGACCCATCACCTCAATCTGGTGATGTTCCCCTATATCGGCCTGGTGTCGATGCTGGCGCTGTTGACCGGAATTCTCAATGTCCGGGGGCACTTTTTTCTGCCATCCCTGTCACCGCTTCTGCTGAACCTGGCCATGATCGGCGGTGCTTTAAGCCTTGGTTTTCTTTTTGCGCACCCCATATTCGGGCTGGCCGTCGGGGTATTGCTGGGCGGCGTTTTGCAACTGCTTCTGCAGGTGCCCATGCTGGTGCGTTACCGCATTCGCATGCGGTTTGATTTTCGTTTCCGGCATGATGCCCAATTGAAAAAAATTGCCCTGCTGATGCTGCCCGGATTGGCCGGCGTGGCGATCTATCAGATCAATGTGGTGGTGACCCGTTTGCTGGCGTCCTTTCTGCCCGAAGGGAGTGTTTCCTACCTGTATTACGGCCAGCGCCTGTTTGAGTTTCCGCAGGGGGTTTTTATCGTTTCTCTGGCGCAGGCGGCATTGCCCCTGATGAGTCAGCAACTGGCCCAGGATGATCGAAAGGGAATGCAGCAGTCCCTGACTTTTGCCCTGTCCCTGATTGCCCTGGTTACCCTGCCGGCGGCCATTGGCCTGATATTGTGCGCCAAGCCCATTTTTTCCCTGTTCTTTCTGGGGGGGGAATTCACCTTGACGGATTTGCACAACACGGCCCTGGCGCTGATCTGCTTTGCTCCGGGGCTGCTGTTCGTCGGCTGCAGCCGGATAGCCGCCCAGACCTTTTACGCTCTGCAGGATACCCGCACTCCGGTTGTGATCTCTTTCTGGACCTTGCTGGTCAACCTGGGACTGGGACTGCTGCTGATGGGGCCTCTGGATTTTCTGGGGCTGGCTTTGGCGCTGACCCTGGCCTCCATGGTCAATGCCCTGATGCTGCTGGTGGCGTTGCAGAAACGACTGCAAATGGGCCTGCTTCGCGCCCTGATGCACAAGCTGCTGCACATGTTGCCGGCCTGTCTGGTGATGGCGATCCTGGTTTATGCTGTCCTTGGCTTGCTGAATTGGGAGCAGGACGGGCAGCTGTGGCGCAAGGCCATGCTCCTTGCCGGTGCGGTGTCCGGGGGGGGACTGGTCTTTGTCGGAAGCTGTCTGCTGCTGCGCATTGACGAAGCCCGGCAGCTGCTACGACGGTTAAGGAAGCGCTGCCACCAGACCGGAAGGCGATAAGACCATTCGCGCCTTATTGCCAATGGTTTTTCGCCGCCGTTAATACCGCCGGATACGAATGTCTCCGCGGGCCACCTTTTTTTCCAGCCACAACCGCAACCAGCGTTTAACGTAGGGCCTGGTCAGGGGGGTCAGAAGGATAAAGCCGATGAGATCGGTACAGAAGCCGGGGGTCAACAAGACCAGACCACCGGCAAGAATCATCGCGCCGTCAAAGAGTTCCTCGGCCGGTACGCGACCCTGGGCAAGGTCGGTCTGTATCCGGGCCAGCAGTTGAAAGCCCTGGCTCCTGGCCAGATAGGCTCCGGCAACGCCGGTGAGGATAATCAGGCCGAGAGTGGCGCCGACACCGATCTGGCGACCGGCCTCGATGAGGACATAAATTTCCAGAATTGGCAGCAAAATAAAGACAAACAGCAGGATTATGAACATGGCCGGTCCTTTTCAGGAAAAAACGGGTCTCTAGATAGGGATACGATATGGTACAGACAAAACATTTCGTGTTGAAGATTGTAAGTGACTGAAAAATAAAGAATATAAAATTGCATAAAAAATAAGCAGGTCGCTGCGGCAGGTGCGATGCGTCCGGCTTTTTTTTGTTTCAACAGACTTTTTCACAGCTTTTCCACGGATTTTGTGGACGAGATTGAAAAGCGTCAGGATTCCGAGAGTTTGAAAATTATGACCGGGGTTGTGGCCTGGTTGCGTCATCTATTTCCCTGATCTTTGCCGTGGTTTTGGCGCGCAAGGTGTCTTCAGCGTCAATATTTAATGCCGCTGCCAGTTGGGTGGTCAGGGACAGAATCTCCCCCACGGTGGTGGTCAGGGCAGATGTTTCGTCCTGATCGGCACAGCTGTTTTGCTTAAGGGTGAATTGCTGCAGTTGCTGGTGTTGCTGATGCAGTTTCTCAACAAGTTCGACCAGGGGGGGGATGGTTGTTTTTGCCGCCAGTTTCTGGGTTCGCTTCAATGCCGGCAGGGTCGCGGGGATGCGCGTTGCCAGCTGCTCCGGCCGTTGCCGTTCCTTGTTTTCCCGGGCTTTGATCCGCTCCCAGCGCTGGTGGTGCCCGTCCGTCGTCGCGTCGGCAAAAACATGGGGATGCCGGCGGATCATCTTGGCGCTGATAGAGCGGATCACGTCATGGATGCCGAACTGATTCTGCTCCGAGAAGATCTGCGCCAGAAACACGATCTGCAGCAGCAGATCACCGAGCTCATCCTGAATATCAGCGGCGTCACCCCTGTCGATGGCTTCCAGCAGTTCACAGGCTTCTTCCAGAATGTAGGGTTTCAGGGTTGTGGCTGTCTGCTGCCGGTCCCAGGGGCACCCCTGCTCGGAGCGCAGGGTCGCCATAATGGTGCAGAGGCTGTCCAGGAGCCTGTCGCTTTCAGTTGTCGGTACGGTCATTGGCATGTCCAGAGGCAAAGAAACACATGTCACAGGGAAAGGGCAGGGGGCGATATGAAAGGCCTTATAAAAATGCTTGCAAATTCACCATGGATGGGCTAGACAATGGCGCCGCTGCAGGCGCGGGCGCTGGGGTGTCTTTTGTCTTGACTTGGCAAGAGCTCCCTCTATACTGTTCCCTTTGCTTTTAAGGCCGGTTTGTCGTGCAGATTGCGCTGAAACATATCAAGGGTGACGTTCTCGAGCAAGAGTTCTCTTGCCCGACCAGCAATTTTCCGGCGCTGGCCGATCTGGCCGAAACAGGCAGGGCGCGTTTTCTTGACCCTGTCCGGTTTTATTTGCGGTTTCAGCGCAGTGGCAGGCTGGTTGAGGTCGATGGTCGTTTCGAGGCAACCCTTGAGATGACCTGTGCCCGCTGTCTGGCTGCCTACACGCTGCCACTGACGGACACCTTTGCGCTGACCTTTACGCCCGAGACCGACGAAGAATTGCCGGAAGAGCGTCAGCTGCAGGCTGAGGATCTGAGCCTGGTGAGTTACCATGACGAGCAGCTCGACCTGACGGAGCCTCTGCAGGACCAGTTACTGGTGGCGGTGCCGATGCGGGTTCTCTGTCATGAGGATTGCCGGGGACTGTGCCCCCAGTGTGGAGCGGATCTGAACCAGGGCGTCTGTGGGTGTGAAAAAAAACCATTTAACAATAAATTTTCCGCGCTGTCTCAGCTGCGGGCGAAACCCTAGTTTTTCAAGACAAGATAACAAGATAAAAGTTGCGGATAAGAATCAGATCGACCGGAAGCAACGAACCCGCGAGGGTAACTCCGGTCAACCTGTCAGTCATCAAGGAGAATTGAACAATGGCCGTACCCAAGAAGAAGACATCCAAATCCAAAAAAAATCTGCGGCGTGCTCATGATGCCCTGGTCGCTCCGGGTTATTCCACCTGCCCCACCTGCCAGGAACCGAAACGCCCCCATCGCGTCTGTGCCAGCTGCGGAAGCTACAAGGGTAAAGAAATTATCGGCAGCGATAATATCTAGTTCATCTCGTTGGTGACGAGTTAGATTTATGTCGATGAAAATTGCGGTTGATGCCATGGGGGGGGATCATTCGCCAGTGTCTGAGGTTGCCGGAACGGTTGCCGCCTGCAGACGCTGGGGATGTGATGTGGTTCTGGTGGGGGATACCGCTGTGGTCGAGGCGGAGCTGGGCAAGCACAACACGCAGGGCTTAAAGATCGACCTGCATCATGCCAGCGAAGTTGTCAGCATGCATGATTCCCCCTCGGCGGTGCGCAGAAAAAAAGATTCCTCCATTCGGGTCGCCTTCGACCTGACCCGCCAGGGTCAGGCGGCGGCGGTTGTCAGCGCCGGCAACTCCGGCGCGATCATGGCTGCCGGCATGATGGTCTGCGGCCGCATCGCCGGTGTTGAACGCCCGGCCATCGGCACGTCCCTTCCTAATCTGTCCGATCAGACCATGGTTCTTGACATGGGCGCCAACGTCGACTGCAAGCCGGGTCATCTCTATCAGTTTGCCGTGATGGGCAGTATCTATGTTGAACATGTGCTGGGCAAGAGCAAACCCAGGGTCGGCCTGCTGTCCAACGGATCCGAGGAAAAAAAGGGGAACGATCTGACCCGTGAAGCCCATCAGCTGCTCAAGCAGGCCCCGCTGAACTATGTCGGCTATGTCGAGGGTGGCGATGTTTACAACGGTTCAGTCGATATTGTCGTCTGTGACGGTTTCGTCGGCAACGTTCTGCTCAAGGTTTCCGAAGGACTGGCAGTGGCTATCGGCACCATGCTAAAACGTGAGATAGAAAGCCGCTTTCTGGCGCGCCTGGGCTATCTGCTGAGCCGTTCAGCCTTTCGTTCCTTTAAAAACAAGATCAATCCGGCGGAATATGGCGGAGCTCCCTTGCTGGGTATTGCCGGCAGTGGCATCGTCTGTCATGGCAGTTCCGATCCTGTGGCGATCAGTATTGCCATTCGTCAGGCGGGCGAGTTCGCCGGCAGTGGTGTTAATGAACGACTGTCCAGGGTTTTTCAGGGATGATCCTGTAGCGGTCTAAGGAGATACATCATGAAAGCGCGCATTACCGGAACCGGATCCTATCTGCCGGAACGCATCCTGACGAATCAGGAACTGGAGCAGATGGTTGATACCAGCCATGAGTGGATTGTCGCCCGTACCGGTATCGAGGAACGGCGCATCGTCGCTGAAGGGGAATGCACCTCCGATATGGCCGTGATCGCCGCCCGACGGGCGATGGAAATGGCCGGCGTGACCGCAGATCAGATTGATCTGATCGTTATGGGGACCATTACCGGAGACTACCCGTGGCCGGCGACCGCCTGCGTGGTGCAGGCCAAGCTGGGTGCGAGCAAGGCCTTTGCCTACGATCTGTCCGCAGCCTGTAGCGGCTTTCTCTACGCTCTGTCCAATGCCAACGATTTCATCCGCTCAGGTCACGGTCGCCGCGCCCTGGTGATTGGTGCCGAAACCTTAAGCCGGGCCATCGACTGGACGGATCGGAATACCTGCGTACTGTTTGGTGACGGTGCCGGTGCGGTAATTCTTGAGGCCGGTGATGATGACGCGGGAATCCTGTCCTGTCATCTGCATTCTGACGGCAATTATCTTGAACTCCTCTATCAGCCGGGCTTCGGCGCCAGGTTCCCGGCGTCCAGGGACGGTTTCGACAACAAACTCCCCTACCTGAAGATGCAGGGGAACGAGGTCTTCAAGGTCGCGGTCAGGTCGCTGACGGAGGTCTCGGTGGAGGCCCTCGCCGCCCATGGCTACTCCAGCTCTGACGTGGACCTGTTCGTGCCCCACCAGGCCAATCGCAGGATTCTGGAAGCGACAGCCAAGCGTCTGAATTTAAAAGACGAACAAGCCTTTATCAACGTGCATAAATATGGCAACACCTCCGGCGCGACGATTCCGGTGGCTCTGGACGAGGCCAACCGCCAGGGCTTGCTGAAGTCCGGTGACCTGGTCCTTTCCGCCGCCTTCGGTGGTGGCTTTACCTGGGGCGCGGCGCTGTTGCGCTGGGTTTAGCGTTGGCCAACTGTTCAGCACATTTTCGGTGCCCATCCCGTGTTGATGATTGCCCGGATTCTTATCAAGGATTGAGCTAACATGCTGACATTCGTCTTTCCCGGTCAGGGGTCGCAGTATCCCGGCATGGGTAAGGAAATCGCAGAGAATTTCCCCGCTGCCAGAAGGGTCTTTGAGGAAGCGAATGACGCTCTGTCTTTTGACCTTGCCAGGTTGTGTTTTGATGGTTCGGAGCAGGACCTGAAGCTGACGGCCAATACCCAGCCGGCCATTTTGACCACCAGTATCGCCATGTTGCGGGTCCTGCAGCAGGAAACGGGATTGTCTCCGGATTTTGCCGCAGGGCACTCCCTGGGGGAATATTCTGCCCTGGTCGCCGCCGGCGCCCTGTCTTTTGCCGATGCGGTCAAGACTGTTCGGCAACGGGGCACCTTCATGCAGGAAGCGGTGGCCGTCGGGGTCGGTGCCATGGCAGCGGTCATCGGCATGGAGCGGGGGGCCTTGGAGCAGCTGTGCGCCGATGTGGCGGAAGGTGAGGTCGTGGCCCCGGCAAACTACAACAGTCCGGAGCAGATTGTTATTGCCGGGCACGCAACAGCCGTCGGGCGGGTGGTGGCTCTGGCCAAAGACCGGGGCGCCAGGCGTGCCCTGCCGTTGCCGGTCAGCGCGCCTTTTCACTGTGCCTTGATGGAGCCGGCGGCGCACCGGCTGGAGCAGGTTCTGGCATCTGTAGAGGTGTCTCCCCTTGCCGTGCCCGTAGTCTCCAATGTTGAAGCCGTTCCCTGCACTGACCCCCACAGGGTTAGAGATCTTTTAGTGCAACAGGTTTGCGCTCCGGTGCGCTGGGTCGAGTCCATCGCTTATTGTCAAGGGGCCGGGGTTGAGCATTATCTGGAAATCGGTCCGGGCAAGGTGCTCATCGGATTGATCAAGCGGATACATCCTGAGGCGCGCCTGCAACAGGTTGATAGTCCTGCGGGTTTGGCCGGATTGACTTGAAATCCCGCAAAACCGTCGCAAGTCTGGACAGAAAGAGGGCAACAATGATATTGCAGAACAAGGTTGCTGTTGTCACCGGGGCGACCCGTGGCATCGGACGTGCCATCGCCCGGAGTTTTGCCGACCAGGGTGCCAGGCTCGTCGTCGTCGGCACCAACGCCGAATTGGTTGATTCCTTTACCGGTGAGTTACAGCAGGCAGGGACGGAAGCCATCGGTGTCCGGGCCGATGTTGCTGTCAGTCGTGATGTGGAGCAGTTGATCGAGGCGACTAAAGAGCGTTTCGGCCGGGTTGATATTCTGGTGAATAACGCCGGAATCACCCGTGACGGTTTGCTGCTGCGGATGAAGGATGAGGATTGGGATGCCGTTCTGGACGTCAATCTTAAAGGGGCGTTTCTCTGCACTCGCGCCGTCGCCAGACTGATGACCCGCCAGCGCAGTGGCCGGATTATCAATATCTCATCTGTCGTCGGCCAGATGGGCAATCCCGGACAGGCCAATTACTGTGCCAGCAAGGCCGGATTGCACGGACTGACCCGGGCGACGGCACGGGAACTGGCGAAACGCAATATTACGGTGAATGCGGTTGCTCCCGGCTTTATCCAGACCGATATGACGGAAGCCCTCAGTGAAGAGCAGCACGCCGAGCTGCTGGAGCAGGTGCCTCTGGCGCGGCTGGGGCAGGTCGATGATGTCGCAGCGGCCGTTCTTTTCCTGGCGTCGGACCAGGCCGGTTATGTGACCGGTCAGGTGATCGGCGTCAATGGCGGAATGTACATGTAACGAAACAAACATAGTGACCCTGGGGTCAACATAACCGAAGGAGGAAAAACATGGCTTCTATTGACGAAAGAGTAAAGCAGATTGTCGCCGAGCAGCTGGGTGTGGATGAAGATCAGGTCACCGAGGACGCGGCCTTTATGGATGATCTCGGCGCCGATTCCCTGGATACGGTCGAACTGGTCATGGCCCTTGAAGAGGAGTTCGATATCGAAATTTCCGACGAGGATGCGGAAAAAATCCAGACCGTCAAGGACGCAATCGACTACATCAACAAGCTGTCCTGATCCTGTTGTCCGGGGTCACCGCTACCCTGGTGACTCCGGATGTATCAGGTATTTTGCCGATGAACACAGGAACCGGGCATGACCTGTCCATGATGTGGATGGTCCGCCCGGATCAGCAAACAGCACGTCCAGCCGTAGTGGCTGGTGTGACCAAAGAGAGACAAGTATGCGTAGAGTTGTGGTGACAGGTCTAGGTATTGTGTCCGCCCTTGGCACCGGTGTCGAGAAGAACTGGAAGGCAGTCACCGAGGGGCATTCAGGCATCGCGCCGATCACACGCTTTGATGCGTCCCAGGTGCCGACCCGCATTGCCGGTGAAGTCAAGGATTTCAATCCTGAAGAGTATATTGAGAAAAAAGAGATCAAAAAGATGGATCTCTTTATTCAGTATGGTCTGGCCGCGGCCATCATGGCTTTTAATGATTCCGGCCTGGAAATTAATGAGAGCAACGCTGAAAAAGTTGGTGTGCTTGTGGGTTCAGGGCTTGGCGGCCTGCCGGAGATCGAGCATTATCACCAGGTCATGCTGGAGCGGGGGTACAAGAAAATCTCCCCCTTTTTCATCCCCCTGGTGATCATCAATCTGGTGGCCGGGCAGATTTCCATGCGCTTCGGCGCCAAAGGACCCAATCTGTCATCCGTATCCGCCTGTGCGACAGGAACCCATTCCATCGGTGACGCCTACCACATGATTGCCCGTGGCGACGCCGATGCCATGTTTGCCGGCGGTTCCGAGTCGACGATCACGCCTCTGGGCATCGGTGGGTTCAATGTCATGAAAGCCCTGTCGACCCGTAACGATGATCCGGCCGGCGCAAGCCGTCCTTTTGAGAAGGGGCGCGATGGTTTTGTCATGTCCGAAGGCGCGGGGGTTCTCATGCTCGAGGACTATGAGTCGGCTGTCAAACGTGGCGCGCGGATCTATTGCGAAGTTGCAGGTTATGGCCTCAGCAGCGATGCCCACCACCTGACCCAGCCGTCACCGGGCGGTGAGGGGGCCGCGCGCTGCATCGCCATGGCTTTGCGGAACGCGAAAATGAATCCCGAGCAGGTCGGTTATATCAACGCCCATGGCACCTCAACCTATTTTAATGATCTCTATGAAACCATGGCGATCAAGTCAGCGCTGGGCGCCCATGCCGAAAAGGTCATGATCAGCTCGACCAAAAGTATGACGGGCCATGGTTTGGGGGCTGCCGGTGGCATTGAAGCGGTTTATACTGCTTTGGCCCTGCATCGTGGCGTTCTGCCGCCGACGATTAATTACCAGGAAGCTGATCCTGAGTGTGATCTGGACTATATACCGAATACAGCGCGGGAGGTAGCCTGTGAGGCCGCCCTGTCCAACTCCTTCGGTTTCGGCGGCACCAACGCGACCCTCGCTTTTCGCAAGGTGTAAGAAATTATCATGATGATGGTTATCGGTAGCGACCATGGCGGACTGGAGCTGAAAGCGGCTGTCTGTGAGGAGTTGCAGCGGCAGCAGATTCAGCTCACGGATGTCGGGACCGTTGGCAACGATTCAGTTGATTACCCTGATTTTGCCGAGAAAGCGGCCCGGCTGGTAGCCACCGGCAAGGCCGAGGCGGGGGTGCTCATTTGTGGTACCGGTATCGGGATGTCGATTGCGGCCAACAAGATTCCCGGTATCCGGGCGGCTCTGGTGCACGATGCGTTTACCGCGCAGATGGCAAAAGAGCACAATGACGCCAATATTCTGGTTCTCGGCGGCAGAGTTCTGACCCCCGAACAGGGGGTACAGCTGGTCAAGGTCTGGCTTGAGGCCTCTTTTGCCGGGGCCCGTCACCAACGGCGACTGGACAAGATAGCGGCTCTGGAACGAAAATCTGCCGCCAAATCGTAAACGCCAGCAAGACAGATACCAGCGGAGCAGTCACCAGGCTCCGTTTTTTATTCGCAGCAGACCTGTGAGGATGTCCGCACACGGTGTGGAGCCCCCATTTTGTTGTCAGCCAGGAGGTTGTTCATGATTGTGAAATCCCTTGAAGATTTTGATCCGGAGATTGCCGGGGTTCTTGCTGATGAGGTGCGGCGGCAGGAATACAATCTGGAATTTATCGCATCGGAGAATTTTGTCAGCGAAGCGGTCTTGGCGGCGCAGGGCTCGGTGCTGACCAACAAGTACGCGGAAGGTTATCCGGGCAAACGCTATTACGGAGGCTGTGAGTTTGTTGACGTAGCGGAACAGCTGGCCATTGATCGCGCTAAAAAACTCTTTGGTGCCGAACATGCCAATGTCCAGGCTCATTCCGGTTCCCAGGCGAATATGGCGGTCTATATGGCGACCTGCGCTCCCGGTGATACGGTCCTGGGCATGAATCTGGCCCACGGCGGTCACCTCACCCATGGTTCACCGGTCAATTTTTCCGGCAAGCTCTATAATATCGTGCCCTACGGGGTCAAGGCCGAAACCGGGACCATCGATTATGACGAGGTGGCCACTCTGGCGCGCGAGCACCGGCCGAAGCTGATTGTCGTCGGCGCCAGCGCCTATCCCCGGGAAATCGATTTTCCGGCTTTTCGCCGCATAGCTGACGAAGTCGGAGCTCTGGTGATGGTGGATATGGCCCATATCGCCGGCCTGGTGGCGGCAGGCGTTCACTCCAACCCCGTGCCCCATGCCGACTTTGTCACTTCGACGACCCATAAAACCCTGCGTGGCCCCCGCGGCGGGCTGATCCTGTGCAGCGAAGAGCGGGCGAAAAAACTCAACAGCCTTATCTTCCCGGGAATCCAGGGTGGACCCTTGATGCATGTCATCGCTGCCAAGGCGGTCGCTTTCAAGGAAGCCCTTGAGCCGGAGTTTGCCGCCTATGCCCGGCAGGTAGTGAAAAACGCCCAGGCCCTGGCCGGGGCGCTGACGGAGAAAGGTTACAGGCTGGTATCGGGTGGAACGGACAATCATCTGCTGTTGATGGATTTCCGCGATACCGAGATGACCGGCAAGGTGGCGGAAGCGACGCTCGAAAAAGCGGGAATAACAGTCAACAAGAATGCTGTTCCCTTTGACACCCGTTCCCCCTTTGTTACCAGTGGCATTCGCCTGGGAACGCCGGCGACGACCACCCGCGGCCTGCAGGAGGCCGATATGGTTCAGGTGGCGGCCTGGGTTGATCTGGCCCTGAAGAACAGCGATCAGCCGGATGTTCTGGCGAAGATTCGCGGAGAAGTCAAGGAACTGTGCCTGAAATATCCCCTGTATCCCCAGCGGATCAGATAATTCCGATGCAGGGCCGCCCCGACTGGGACGAATATTTCATGCAGATCACCACCCTGGTGGCTACCCGTTCCACCTGTCTGCGGCGCCAGGTTGGTGCCCTGCTGGTCAAGGGCAGGAATATTCTGGCTACGGGCTACAATGGGGTGCCCAGCGGCATTACCCACTGCGATGTCACCGGTTGCCTGCGTGAGCAGCTGCAGGTGCCTTCCGGTGAACGGCATGAGTTGTGTCGCGGGCTTCATGCCGAGCAGAATGCCATCATCCAGGCGGCACGCCACGGTACCAATATCGCCGGCGCGACCCTGTACTGCACCGATTCGCCCTGCATTATCTGCAGTAAGATGCTGATCAACGCCGGCATCGCCGACATTGTGTATGCCCGCGGTTACCCGGATGACCTGTCTCTGCAGATGCTCGCAGAGGCTGGAATCCGCTATCATCACTACGCGGCTGGAGCCGAGGAGCCCTGATGTTTTGTCCTTTTTGTGCCCACGAAGACACCCGGGTTGTTGATTCGCGATTGGGCCGGGAAGGCAATAACGTGCGGCGACGACGGGAATGCCCTGTCTGTGAGCGGCGTTTTACCACCTACGAACGGATCGAGGAAATTCTTCCCTGGGTTATCAAAAAGGATGGCCGCCGGGAGGCCTTTGATCGCAACAAAATCGTCGCCGGCATGCAGCGCGCCTGTGAAAAAAGACCGGTTTCCATCGAGCAGATAGAAGCGTTGGTCGATCAGGTAGAGCGACGTTTTCAGGAACGCGGAGAGAAGGAGATCGCTGCGAGTCTCATCGGTGAGGCGGTGATGGATGCCCTGCACGCAACGGATGAGGTGGCCTATGTCCGCTTTGCCTCGGTGTATCGCCAGTTCCGGGATATCAATGAATTCATGGCGGAGCTCAACGATCTGCTCAGGCATCCTTCCCGCACCTGACCACTGCTGTTAGTGATATCATGGATGGTACTGTCGGGCAGGGTTTCCAGCCAGGCTGCAGCCCTGGACTTTTAGGTTTCACGGGGCAATGACGGGACGCGAAGCTTGTGCAATCAGATAGCTTCAATTATATGCAACGGGCCCTTGAACTGGCGCGTCAGGGCCTGGGACGTACGGCACCCAACCCGCCCGTGGGCGCGGTCATCGTCAAGGATGCCCGGGTGGTGGGCGAGGGGTATCACCCCGGCGCCGGTCAGCCCCATGCTGAAATCTTTGCCCTGCGTCAGGCGGGCACAGCAGCCCGTGGCGCAGATATCTATGTCACCCTTGAGCCCTGCTCCCATTTCGGACGCACGCCGCCCTGTGTCGAGGCATTGATTGAGGCTGGTATTGCCCGGGTTATTGTCGGCGCCATCGATCCCGATCCGCGGGTACGTGGCAAGGGTGTCGCCGCCTTGCGCCGGGCAGGGATTGCCGTCGAAGTCGGAGTCTGCGGCAACCAGTGTGAACGGCTTATCGCCGGATTCAGTAAAAATCTGTGCAACGGTCTCCCTTTTACCATTTACAAAGCGGCCATGACCCTCGACGGTCATACGGCGACAGGGACAGGCGACTCACGCTGGATTTCCGGGGAGGCGAGTCGGGAGCGGGTCCATCAGGTGCGTAATCAGGTGGATGCCATCATGGTCGGTATCGGTACCGTCCTTATGGATAATCCCCGGCTTAACGTGCGCCTGCCCCGGCAGGATACCCGTGACCCCTTGCGGGTCGTTGTCGATACCCATTTGCGGATGCCTCTTGCCAGTGCCATGCTGCATCAGGATTCGGCGGCAACGACCCTGATTGCTACCGGCTGCACGGACCTGCAACGGATTGAACAGCTCCGCGGGGTTGGGGCCGATGTCATCGTACTGCCCCTGGAAAACGGCCGGGTTTCCCTTGGCGCCCTGTGGCGGGAACTCGGACGACGTCACATTCAGCAGTTGTTGCTTGAAGGGGGCAATGTGCTGGCCGGAGCAGCCCTGAAGGAAGGATTGATCGACCAGCTCATGATTTTTGTCGCGCCTCGGCTGGTGGGCGGCGGCACCGCAGCCGCCGGTTTGTTTGCCGGCCAGGGGTGTTCGACCATGGCAGATGCCCGCCGGCTGGCGGAGGTCAATTATGAGCAGATCGCTGAGGATATGTTGATTACCGCCAGGATTTCCCCATGTTCACCGGATTGATTCAGGAAATAGGCGAGGTCAGAGCCCTTGACCGGCGCGGTGATGCAGCCACCCTGACCATTGGCAGCACCATGGCGCGCAGGGACCTTGTGCTGGGGGAGAGTATAGCCGTTAACGGAGCCTGCCTGACGGTGGTGCGCTGGGACAGCTCCGCTTTTACCGTCGACGTTTCCCCGGAAACCCTTGATTGTACAACCCTGGGATCCCTTCGTCCCGGTACGCGGGTCAATCTGGAGCGCGCCTTGAAACTCTCGGATCGACTCGGCGGTCACCTGGTGACCGGGCACATCGACAGCATCGGCACGGTACAGCAGCGCTTTCAGCAGCACAACGCCGTCTGTTTTGAGTTTTCCGCCTGTCCGCAGACCATGCGCTACCTTGTTGCCAAGGGGTCTGTCGCCATTGACGGCATCAGCTTGACGGTCAACAGGGTCGATGCCGCGTCCTTCGCCGTAACGGTGATTCCCCATTCCCTTGAACAGACCTGCCTGAAAGAGCGGCACAAGGGGGATCAGGTGAATATCGAGACAGATCTGATCGGCCGCTACGTAGAACGTTTACTGGCCACCGGCAGCGATCCGGCGCCATCGTCGATCAGCCGTGACTTTCTTGCGAAAAACGGCTTTCTGTGAGATAAGGTTCAACGTTTTATTTGTTACCGGCATCCCGATCGTGGTGCCGTCATCGTTTTTTTACGCGGCAGTCCTGCCGGTTTTGCCCGGACTGCTGATGCAACAAGGACAGAGCGCATGACAATCGCACGTGTAGAAGAGGCCCTTGAGGATATCCGCAACGGTAAAATGGTTATTCTCGTCGATGACGAGGATCGGGAGAACGAAGGGGACCTGGTTGTTGCCGCGGAGCTGGCGACCGCCGAAGCAATCAATTTCATGGCGCGCTTCGGGCGTGGACTCATCTGTCTGTCACTGACGGAGGACCGGGCTGACGCCCTGGGTCTGCCGTTGATGGTCAGCGATAACTCGTCCTCCTTCGGGACCGCCTTTACCGTGTCCATCGAAGCGCGTAAAGGAGTGACCACCGGTATCTCGACTGCCGATCGGGCACGGACCATCCAGGTTGCCGTAGCCGACAACGCCCGGCCGGAAGACCTGGCCCGACCCGGCCATGTTTTTCCTCTGCGGGCAAAAAGGGGGGGCGTCATGGTGCGTGCCGGCCAGACCGAGGGCTCGGTGGATCTGGCACGGCTGGCAGGGCTCAAGCCGGCGGGCGTTATCTGCGAAATCATGAACGACGACGGTACCATGGCGCGTATGCCCCAGCTTGAGGTGTTTGCGGAAAAACACGGTTTGAAAATCATCTCCATTGCCGATATCGTGGCTTACCGCATGCGCAAGGAATCCCTGGTGCGGCGGGCGGCCCAGACGCTGATGCCGACACCTTACGGTGGCCCTTTTACGGCAATTGTCTACGAGAACGATGTGGATTCCTCCAATCATGTGGCTCTGGTCAAGGGCAGTATCGATGCGGAACAACCGGTGCTGGTGCGCGTCCATTCGGAATGTCTGACCGGCGATGTGTTCGCCTCCCAGCGCTGTGACTGCGGCAGCCAGCTGCACAGCGCCATGAGCCGCATCGGTGAAGAGGGCGTCGGCGTGGTCCTGTATATGCGTCAGGAAGGGCGTGGTATCGGATTGATCAACAAGTTCAAGGCCTATGCCCTGCAGGATCAGGGGCACGATACGGTCGAAGCGAACAATCTCCTCGGGTTTGCCGCCGATCTGCGTGATTACGGTATCGGCGCCCAGATTCTGGCGGACCTCGGGGTGAAAAAAATCCGTTTGATGACCAACAACCCGAAAAAAATTGTCGGTCTGGAGGGGTACGGACTCGAGGTTGTCGAGCGGGTCGCCATCGAGGTGCCCGCGCATCAGATCAATCGCCGCTATCTGGAAACCAAGCGTGAAAAAATGGGACACCTGCTGGAGAACATCTGAGGTCAGGATGTCAGCACCGGGTCTTCCCCATCCCCCACTTGCAGGAGTCAGTTATGCCGAAGATGATTGAAGGCGTTCTCAACGCTGAAAAGTTCCGGTTCGGGATCGTCGTCAGCCGTTTTAACAGCTTTATTTCTGAGCGATTGCTTGAGGGTGCCATCGACACCCTGGTGCGTCATGGTGCCGAAGACAGCCGGCTGACGGTGGTCAAGGTACCGGGCGCATTTGAAATTCCCCTTGCCGCGCAGCAACTGGCCAGGACCGGCCGCTTCGATGCGCTGCTCTGCCTCGGGGCTGTCATCCGTGGGGGAACACCGCATTTTGAATATGTCAGTGCCGAGGTGACCAAGGGGATTGCCGCTGTCTCCCTCGACTGCGCGGTGCCTGTCGCTTTTGGTATTCTGACTACGGATTCTATCGAGCAGGCCATTGAGCGCGCCGGTACCAAGGCCGGCAACAAGGGCGCGGAAGCGGCCATGAGCGCCATTGAAATGGTCAATGTGCTCGGAGCTGTTGCAGCAGATGCCGAATAATCGCCGCGTCGGGCGTGAGTATGCCCTGAAGGTTCTCTTCGGGCTGAAGTATGACGCCACTGCTCCCGGTGCCGATGCCTTGCTGACAAGGTTCTGGCAGAATTTTCGTTTTGCCGATGATCTTCTCGGTGAACCGGTCGAGGCTGAACAGGTGCCGGTAGCACCGGCTGTCCGGGCCTTTACCGAGACCCTGGTCGGCGGCGTGCTGGACAAGCGCCCCCTGCTCGACAGGCAGATTGCCGACGCGGCACAGAACTGGTCTCTGTCACGCATGGCGCCGGTTGATTTGACCTTGCTGCGTATCGCCGCGTACGAGCTGCTTTTTCTGCCGGATATCCCTGTGGCCGTTACCCTGAATGAGGCGATTGAAATAGCCAAGCGTTACGGCACCAAGGAGTCACCGGTGTTCATCAACGGCATACTTGATAAAATCGCCCGCAATAACGGCCTGGACAAGGGCTGATGCGCAGAAGGATCAGAGCACATTCTTTACGGAGTCATAGTCTATGCACAACATCAATGTGGGTTTAATCGGGTTCGGTACCATCGGTACCGGCGTCGTCCGGGTCTTTCAGAAAAATTCCGATATTCTTCAGCAGCGCCTCGGGGCTCCGGTGCGCTTACTGAAAGTCGCCGATCTCGATATCGTCAGCGATCGAGGCGTGCGGCTGGATGCAGGCATATTGACCACCGACGTGGAAGAGGTCATCAGTCATCCGGATATTGATCTGGTCATTGAGCTGATCGGCGGCTATGAGCCGGCGAAAAGTTTTATCCTCAAGGCGATTGCCAACGGCAAGCACGTGGTCACCGCCAACAAGGCGCTGATGGCCATTCATGGTCGGGAAATTATCGACGCCGCCGAGCAGGCCGGGGTGACGGTGATGTTTGAGGCGGCGGTCGGCGGCGGGATTCCCGTTATCTCCCCCATCAAGGAGAACCTCTGCGCCAATCGCTTCAGTTCGGTCTATGGCATTCTCAACGGTACCTGTAACTACATTCTCACTAAAATGACAGATCTGGGCAGCGACTTTGCCGAGGTTCTGGCGGAAGCCCAGAAACTCGGTTATGCCGAGGCCGACCCGACCTTTGACATTGAAGGGACAGACACGGCCCACAAGATTGCCCTGCTCAGCGCCCTGTGTTTCAGTACCTCCGTCGATTTCAGCCAGGTCTACACGGAGGGCATCAGCCATATCGATGCGGTGGACATCCGGTTTGCCGAACAGATGGGTTACCGCATCAAGCTGCTGGCCATCGGTAAAAATCACGGGGATCAGATCGAGGTCCGGGTTCATCCGACCATGATCCCGGCGGATGACCAGCTGGCGGAGGTTTCCGGTGTCTTTAACGCGGTGCGGCTGACCGGCGACTTTGTCGGTCCGGTACTGCTGTACGGCAGCGGCGCCGGCATGGATGCCACGGCCAGCGCGGTGATGGGCGATGTCGTCGCCATCTGTCGTGACCAGCTCAGCGGGGCGCACCTGCGCACGCCTATCCTGGGGTGTGCGAAGAGTGCCGTACAGTCCCTGCCGATCAGAGCCATGAGTGACATCGTCAGCCACTATTATCTGCATTTCAAAACCATTGATCGTCCCGGGGTGCTGGCGCGGATAGCCGGCTGTCTGGGGCAGCACAACATCAGCATCCAGTCGATGATTCAGCCGGAGGGGCACGACGCCGATTGCGTGGCCATCGTCCTGATGACCCATGCCGCCCGCGAGGCCGATGTCGTCAGTGCCCTGCGGGAGATTGAAACCTTTGATTTCACGGCCCAGAAGCCGCGCCTGATCCGGGTTGAGCACGACCTGGTCTGAAGGCCGGCCTGCGGTGCCGTTCAGGAACAAAAAAAGCGCCTTGCAGGGGCGCTTTTTTTGTGAATCCGTCCAGGCCCCCAAGGCCTGCCGGGCATCAGTTCGCCGAGATTTCCGGCTCGACAATGTAGCGTTTGATCTTGCGGGTGGTCGTCTTCGGGAATTCGTCTTCACGCAGGGTGAATTTTTTGACCCGTTTGTAGTCGGCCAGCTCCTTGCCGTAGGTCTGAACTTCACGGCGGATGAGGTCTTCGATTTCCCGCGCTGACAAGGGCGAGCTTTTCTGCTCCCTGGCCAGGGCGAACAGGGCCTCTTCGTCGGGGAAGATAACGGCGTAGACCTCTTCGGAGGTTTTGCCGATTTTGTGGCCGTAGACCATGATTTCGGCGATATAGGGGCTTTTAAGGAGCTGGTTCTCTACCTCTTCCGGATAGACGTTCTTGCCGTTGGGGGTGACGATCAGGTTTTTGACCCGACCGCAGATGCACAACATGTTGTCAGCATCAATGCGCCCCAGATCACCGGTGTGGTACCAGCCATCCTGAATGGCCTGGGCGGTGGCCTCCTCGTTCTTGTAATAACCGAGCATGACATTCGGCCCCTTGACCAGGATCTCCCCCTCGCCGTCCCGGTTGGGGTTGGCGATTTTTACCTCAACGTCGCGAATTGACTCACCGACGGTGCCGGGCTTGCTCTTGAAGGGGCTCTCCGCCGAAATGACGGGTGATGTTTCGGTGATGCCGTAGCCCTGCAGCAGGGTCAGGCCGAGTTGTTGAAACCCCTGGGCGACAGCCGGGTCGAGGGCGGCACCGCCACTGACGAAAATCGTATTGTCGCCGACGGCACCCTTGACCTTGGCGGCCACCAGCTTGCGCGTCAGGTTGAATCTGTACAGCATGCGCGACGACGGGCTGCTGTCGATTTTTTTCATGATGCGATCAAGCAGCAGCCGATAGACCGCCGGCACGCCGAGGAGGAAGGTGGGGCGCACCTCATTGAGATTCTCACCCAGTTTTTTGATGGATTCGGCAAAGTTGATCTGCCCGCCCAGGGACAGGGGGAGGAGAATGCCGCAGACCTGCTCGAAAACGTGATTGATGGGCAGAAAAGAGAGGGTCGAAATGGAGCTGCTGAGCTGGAAGTGCTCCCTGGCGGCAAGCAGGTTGCTGACAACATTGTTATGGCTGAGCATGGCACCCTTGGAGCGCCCGGTGGTTCCTGAGGTATAGAGAATGACAGCGCGCTGCTCGGGGGGGAGATGGGAGGTCTCCCGACAGGGTTCGGACCGGAAAATCCCCTTGTAGGAAAACAGTCGTTTTTCTTTGTGGAGTCTGGTCCTGGTCAGCTCCGCCCCGGACAGAAAATGATGATTCTTTTTCTTTTCGCCTGAGGTCTCATCCTTTTGCGTCAGGGACTTCTGGAGCTGTGACGCCAGCTGTTCGATGGGTTCACGCCGGTCGCCGGAAATGGCCAGGTCGGTGACCAGCTTTTCCCAGTGGCGGGACAGCTGGTGCATGATGTTGGTGAGGTCGTCGACATTGTCAACGGGCTCAATCACCGTATCGATGAGAATCACCTGTTTGAGCTGCGGCAGGTCGTCAAGAATATCAAGCAGCGTGTCAAATTGCGCCTGGCCGACGATAATGGCCTGGGCATCCGAGTCGGCCAGGATGTGTCTGAGTTCAGCCGCCTTGAGCTCCTTGTCCACGGGAACCACGACACAACCGGCGTGGAGAATGGCCAGATACGAAGTCACCCAGCGCGGGGATGAGGGCGCCAGCAGAGCGACATGAGCCATCTCCGCAATACCGATGTGGGCGAGGCCGGCGGCCAGTTGCTCAACATTGGACCAGAGTTTCTCATAGGTGACAGGTTTCCATTGACCATTGGTCTTGTAACGAAAAGCGATACTGTCCCTGTTGTTAAGACAGCTTGTTTCAATGAGCTGGTGGATTTTCTGCACGGGGATCGCCCCTTGAGAATGAGGGTGAAGGTCGACAACCCTGTTCGACCCTGATCAGCCTGAGCCGATCTGAACCGGGTTGCAGTGACGTTGGCTTTCAGTGATACCGGTGTTCGGATTCTATGCAAGTTGTCAGAAAGTTTAAAGAGAAATTACCGGCTTTATTCGTCTTCAGTTTTTTTCTTGCCGGATTTTGCTCGAAAGTGTTATACATCCGCAGTTGTTCCCAAACTACGCACGTCACGTGATTCAGGCAGATGTGGTGTCCGGCCGGAAGGCCGGGTTTTTGTCTGAAGGGGATCGGGGCGGAGGATTAACCATCTAACAAGGAGAAAGAGACGTACATGGCACAGATTTCAATGAAACAAATGTTAGAAGCCGGTGTCCATTTCGGGCACCAGACCAAGCGCTGGAACCCGAAAATGAAGCCTTACATTTTCGGCGCCCGTAATGGTATCTACATTATCGATCTGCAGAAAACCGTGCGCCATTTCCGGACGGCCTATCAGTTTGTTCAGGACACGGTGGCCGCCGGGGACAAGGTTCTGTTTGTCGGTACCAAGAAGCAGGCCCAGGACGCTATCCGTGAAGAGTCCCTGCGTGCCGGTCAGTTTTTTGTCAACAACCGCTGGCTGGGGGGGATGCTGACCAACTTCACCACCATCAAGGCCAGTATCGACCGGCTGAAAAAAATTGAAGCCATGGTCGCCGATGGCACCATCGACCAGTACACCAAAAAAGAAGCCCTTCAGCTTGATCGTGAGCGGGAAAAACTGGAGAAGAACCTCGGCGGCATCAAGCACATGAACAAGCTGCCCGGCGCCGTTTTTGTTATCGATCCGAAAAAAGAAGCCATCGCCGTGCAGGAAGCGAACAAGCTGGGAATTCCCGTCGTCGCTGTTGTCGACACCAACTGTGATCCGGATAACATTGATTACGTTATCCCCGGCAACGATGATGCCATTCGTGCCATTCGTCTGTTTGCCACGTTGATTGCCGAAGCCTGTGTTGAGGGCGGCGAGCAGCAGAAGGTGCGCAAGCAGACAGAAGCAGAAGGGCGTGATGAAGCTCTGGCTGAAATCGAGGTTGAGAAGGCCGCCGCGGAAGAAACCGCAGCTCCGGCTGAAGCACAAGAGCCCGTTGCGGAATAAAGTTAAGGCAATCATTTGAGTTTTTATGGCCCTGTGGCCGGGCTTGTTTCAGGTCCGGCCATTGTTTTGACAGACTTCATGACAGGCGTACTCTACGCCTGACCAGAATACGGAGGTTGAACGTGAGTATTACGGCAGCAATGGTTTCAGAATTACGTAAAAAAACCGGTGCGGGCATGATGGATTGCAAAAAAGCCCTGACAGAAACCGGTGGCAATATGGAAGAGGCCGTCGATTTCCTGCGGAAAAAGGGTTTGTCGGCCGCCGCCAAGAAATCCGGTCGGGTCACCGCTGAAGGTGCGGTTGCGGCGGTTGCCGAGGGCAACGTCGGAGCTGTTGTCGAGGTCAACGCCGAGACCGACTTTGTGGCGAAAAATGACGCCTTCCAGGCTTTTGTCGCCGGCGTGCGCGACGTCATCATGTCCGGTCCGGTGGCTGATGTCGAGGCCCTGAACGCCCTGCCCTATCCGGGAACGGGGCGGACCGTTGCCGAAGAGTTGACCCACCAGATTGCTACCATCGGCGAAAACATGGGTATCCGTCGTCTGGCACGCATCGACGCGGGGGATGGTGTGGTCGCCGCTTATGTTCACGGTGCCGGCAAGATCGGGGTGCTGGTGGAACTTGCCACCTCCTCACGCGACAGCCGGGTGGAAGAGCTGGGCAAGCAGGTGGCCATGCATGTCGCCGCTGCCTCTCCCCAGTATTTGTGCCGTGAGGAGGTGCCGGCTGAGGTTATTGCCAAGGAAAAAGAGATTATGCGGGTCAAGGCCCTGGAGAGCGGCAAGCCGGAAAATATTGTTGAGAAGATCATCGGCGGTCAGATCAATAAGTTTTACAGTGAAATCTGTCTCCTCGAACAGGCCTTTGTTATCGATCCGGACAATTCCGTGCAGAAAGCAGTTGACGCCTGCGCCAAGGAACTGGGCACTTCTGTTGCACTGAAAAGTTTCGTGCGTTTCCAGCTCGGCGAGGGCATTGAAAAGAAAGCGGACGATTTTGCCGCGGAAGTTGCGGCCATGAGCAAGTAAGACTGCAGCTGCTGAGCACAGAACCGGGAGTTTTCTGATAAGGGACACTTTCCCCTGGTCAGAAGTCCTGGTCATGGGACTTCTGAAACTGTGCCTGAGGCTGACCAGAGACGGTTTACTTAAAAGTTATTGCGGGAGGCCAGGTGACAGCGATCAAATACCAGCGGATTTTATTGAAACTCAGCGGCGAGGCCCTGGCCGGCAATCAGGGTTATGGTATCGATCCTGCCGTTATCAGCGGTATTGCCGGCGAGATCAAAGAGGTGGTCGAGCTGGGGGTGCAGGTAGCCCTGGTGATCGGCGGCGGCAATATTTTCCGCGGCGTGGCAGCCTCCTCAAAGGGGATGGACCGGGCCAGTGCCGATTACATGGGGATGCTGGCGACGGTCATGAACAGCCTGGCCATGCAGGACGCCCTGGAAAAACAGGGCGTCGACACCAGGGTGCAGTCGGCCATTGAAATGCAGGAAGTCGCCGAGCCCTACATTCGCAGACGTGCCGTCCGCCACCTCGAGAAGGGGCGGGTGGTGATTTTCAGTGCCGGTACCGGCAACCCCTATTTCACCACCGATACGGCGGCCAGCTTGCGGGCCATGGAGATTCATGCCGACGTTATCCTCAAGGCGACCAAGGTTGATGGTGTCTATACCGCCGATCCCAATCAGGATAAAACAGCGATCAAGCTGCCGGTTCTGACCTATCTTGAAGTCCTGCAGCGGGGTTTGCGGGTGATGGATGCCACGGCGACCTCTTTGTGCATGGACAATAATCTGCCGATGATTATCTTTGACATGACCCGTCGTGATAATATCCGTAAAGTGGTTCTCGGTGAAGCCATCGGAACCATTGTCAGGGGAGGTTCCAGTCATGATTGATGAGGTATTGAGTGAAGCGCGAACGGCCATGGACAAGGCGGTCAAGGCGTTGAAAAAGGAGATGACCAAGGTCCGAACCGGTCGTGCCAGCACCGCTCTGCTCGATGATGTCCGGGTCGACTATTACGGTGTGCCGACGCCCCTGAATCAGGTGGCGACCCTGTCAACACCGGAAGCGCGCCTGATCACCGTCCAGCCCTGGGAGAAAAACCTGCTGCCGGCTATTGAGAAATCCATCTTCAAGGCCGATATCGGCCTGACCCCCTCTTCAGACGGGACCCTGATTCGTCTGCCTGTCCCCGCCCTGACCGAGGAGCGGCGGCTGGAGATGGTCAAGCTCATCAAAAGAATGGCCGAGGATGCGCGGATTTCCGTGCGCAATGCCCGGCGTGATGCCAATGACAACCTGAAAATGCTGGAGAAAGAGAAAGAGATAACCGAAGATGACCTTAAACGCAGTGAGAAGGATGTTCAGCAACTCACCGACGAGTTCATCGCGGCCATCGATACGTTGGTCCAAAACAAAGAGCGGGAGGTCATGGAGATCTGATCGCCGGCGCTCTTCCTTTCGTAGAGGAGAAAAAGCTATGGCCCTGAAAATCACCGAAGACTGCATTGGTTGCGGCACCTGCGTCGACAGCTGTCCGGTAAACGCCATTGTCGAGGCGGGGGATATCTTCAGGATCACTGAGGATTGTACGGAGTGCCGGGCCTGTGTCGATATCTGTCCCGTGGGTGCTATTGTTGATTGATCCTGCGCTTGATGATCAAGGGCTCCGGGCGTTTCTGCAGACGCCCTTTTTTTATCGCTGGTGTTGTGAATGATACGCAGAATATGCGGCTGACAGACGTGCCGGGTTATCCCTATGGAGAAAAGCGACCAGATGGTTGAGCGGCAATCTCCAGCGCATGTCGCTATTATCATGGATGGCAATGGACGTTGGGCGCAACAGCGCGGCCTGCCGCGTATCGCCGGCCATCAACGCGGCGTGGAGGTTGTTCATCAGATTGTTGATGTCTGCCGACATCAGGGTATCGATTATCTGAGCCTGTATGCCTTCAGTTCTGAAAACTGGGGGCGTCCCCGGCAGGAAGTAGACGCTCTGATGCAGTTGCTGGTCGAGTTCCTGGCCTCACAAAGACAGAAAATGATCGACAATGGAGTGCGGCTGCGGATCATCGGGGACACGGCGAAAATGGCGACTCCCGTCCAGCAGACGTTGCGGGAGGCGGAAGAGGCAACCGCCGGGGGCAGGGCGCTGAATCTGATTCTGGCTCTGTCCTATGGTGGTCGCGATGAAATTCTGCGCGCGGTCAAGCGTCTGATGGTCAAGGTTCAGAACAGGGAGATGGACCTTAATCAACTCGACGCGCATCAATTTTCAACCTTCCTTGATATTGCCGATTTGCCGTCCCCCGATCTGCTGATCCGGACCAGCGGCGAGATGCGGATCAGTAATTTCCTTCTTTGGCAGGTCGCCTACACGGAACTCTATTTTACCGATGTGTTGTGGCCTGATTTTACCGAGCAGGAGTTTCTCAAGGCTCTGGATGATTTCAATCATCGTCGTCGCCGCTTTGGCCTGACTGACGATCAGCTGACCTTCGATGGGGGGCAGGCGACCAGGGAGACGGACTATTAAACAACGACTGATCACAGCCGCGGTGGCCCTGCCGCTGTTGATACTCCTGCTTGCCTTGGCACCGGCCGTGCTCTTTGTGATGTTTCTGGCGCTGGTGGTGTTGCTGGCCCAGTGGGAGTTCAACCGCATGGGGCTCGCCGACCAGGATCCTCTGGCCCGCTGGTTCAGTGCCCTGGCCGGGGCGATTCTCATTCCCGTTGTTTATGTCGGCCAGGGGCCGGCCGTGTTCGTCTTTCTGTCCCTGGTATTCCTGCTGCTGGCCACCTTTTATCTGTTTCTGCCCCGGACCTTGTCGACCCTGCCCCAGCGCCTGGGCTGGATCTGCCTGGGTTTGATCTATGTTGCCCTGTTGCTGGCCCACCTGGTGCCACTGCGCCTGCTTGATGACGGCCGGCAGTGGATCTTTCTGGTACTGGTGGTGATCATGTGCTGCGACACCTGCGCCTATGTCATCGGCAGTCGTTTCGGCAAGACCAAACTCTATCCCCGGATCAGCCCCAACAAAAGCGTCGAGGGCGCCCTCGGGGGACTGGGGGGCTCCGTCATCGGCGCGGTGCTGGCCAAGATCATTTTTTTTTCCGCTCTCAGTCTACCGGTTGCTGTAGCTATCGGGCTGGTTCTGGGAGTTGTCGGACAGGTCGGTGACCTGTTCGAATCCATGCTGAAAAGGGCCTGCGGGGTCAAGGATTCCGGAACCCTGATTCCCGGCCATGGTGGCCTCCTTGATCGCCTTGACAGCCTGCTCTTTGCCTTTCCTGTCGTCTACTATATTGCTTACTTTATCGTCTGAGAATAAAGGGATGTTGTGAAGTCCATCGCCGTACTTGGAGCAACCGGATCCATCGGAGTCAGTACCCTGCAGGTTGTTCAGGAATTTCCCGAGCGCTTTCGTGTTGCCGCCTTAACCGGTGGCCGCAATATTGACCTGCTCAGGGAGCAGGCCCTGTGCCATCGGCCGGACTGTGTCGCGGTTCTCACGGAGCCGGACGCGGAAGCCCTGCGCCGTCAGCTGGCGGGGGAGGATATCGAGGTTCTCAGTGGCGTCGAAGGGCTGATCCACTGTGCAACCCTGGCTTCCGTCGACCTGGTTGTCGCCGCCATCGTCGGGGCGGCAGGGCTGGTGCCGACCATGGCCGCGGTCTGTGCCGACAAGGATATCGCCCTGGCCAACAAGGAAACGCTGGTCATGGCCGGCGGCCTGATCATGAAGGAGGTCAGGCGTCGCCGGATCCGTCTGTTGCCCGTGGACAGTGAGCACTCGGCGATCTTTCAGGCTCTGTCAGGTCAGCGCCGGGAGGACGTCAAGCGGTTGATTCTGACAGCGTCCGGTGGTCCCTTTCGTGACCTGGATCAGAATGCCCTGCGCAAAGTGACCCCGGCCGCTGCCCTGGCTCATCCAAACTGGGCTATGGGTAGAAAAATTTCCATTGATTCCGCGACCTTGATGAACAAGGGGCTGGAAGTCATCGAGGCGCATTGGCTGTTCGCAATGCCGGCATCCATGATCGACGTACACATCCATCCGGAAAGTATAGTGCATTCCATGGTTGAATATATCGATGGATCGGTTATTGCCCAAATGGGGATTCCCAACATGAAGACTCCCATCGCCTGTGCCCTGTCCTGGCCGGAACGCCTGCCTTTGGCGCAGCAACCGCTGGATTTATGTGCCCTGTCGACCTTAAGGTTCTCCCGGCCGGACAGCATCCGTTTTCCTTGTTTGCAGCTGGCGTACACCGCCCTTGCTGCCGGAGGGACGATGCCGGCGGTGATGAACGCTGCCAATGAGGTTGCGGTCGCCGCTTTTTTGGGTCACCGGCTCGCTTTTGTCGACATAGCGCGGGTGATCGGACGCGTCATGGATCTGCACCAGCTGCAACCGGTCCAGACTGTCGAGGGGGTGTTGCAGGCCGATCGCTGGGGACGGCAGCAGGCGCAAGAACTTATCGACGGAGGGTTGTTATGACGACCGTTGTTTCCGGCATTCTGATGCTGGGGATCCTGGTGTTTATTCACGAACTCGGACACTTCGTTGTCGCCAAGATGTGTGGCGTCAAGGTCCTGAAGTTTTCCCTGGGGTTCGGCCCGAAGCTGCTTTCCTACCGCCATGGGGAGACGGACTATCTTCTCAGCGCCATTCCCCTGGGGGGGTATGTGCAGATGCTGGGCGAAGGCGCCGGCCCCGATGGCGAAGAAGCGGTCGACACCCGGGAGATGGAACGCTCTTTTGCGACGAAGCCGGTATCGCGGCGGTTGGCCATTGTTTCCGCCGGGCCACTGATGAACCTGCTCCTGCCGCTGCTGATTCTGCCCATCTCCTTTATGATCGGCGTGCAGATGCCGACCTATTTTGAACAACCGGCCTGTGTCGGTTATATCGCCGCGGATTCCGATGCCGCGGCCGCGGGTTTTGCCGCGGGGGACTGTGTTGTCGCCATCAACGGGCGTCAGATTCCCCACTGGAACGCGGCGAACAAGCGGTTTGTTGCCGAGGCCGGCTCTCCCCTGGTCTTCGACGTCGAGCGTGACGGTCGCAGACAGCAACTGGTTGTCCCCGCGGAGAACAACAGCCTGGAGGGGATGCAGGGGCTGGGGTTGTTGCCGTACCTCAAGGCCCGCATCGGCGGTCTGGCACCTGACATGCCGGCAGCCGCTGCCGGTCTGGCCGAGGGGGACCTTATCCGCCGTATCGGCAGTCACCCGGTAGAGTCCTGGTATGACCTGCGGGATGTCGTGCAGCAGGTCGGTGGCGAAGCTGTCAGCGTAGAATTCGAGCGTGATGGCCAGCTGTTCGAGGTTGAGTTGATGCCGGAACAACGTGAAGCCGGTGGTGACTACCTTCTCGGCGTTGCTCCCCTGCACGAGATGGAGACCCGGCGTTTTGGTCTCATCAGTGCTATCGGTGAGGGTTTCGACAAAACCCGGGAGCTCATTGAATTAACCATCGTCTTTATCCAGAAGCTGTTTACCGGCAACGTCTCGGCCAAAAATATCGGAGGGCCAATCACCGTTGTGCAGGTCGCCGGACAAGCGGCGCAAACGGACATCGCGGCGATCTTGACGGTTCTGGCATTTATTTCCATACAGCTGGGGATTCTGAACCTGCTGCCCATTCCGATTCTGGATGGAGGTCATATCCTCTTCTATCTGGTGGAGATCATCACCCGCAGGCCCGTTTCCATGCGCGCCCGGGAGGTCGCTCAGCAGGTTGGGCTGGCCCTGTTGCTGATGCTGATGGTTCTGGCTTTCTACAATGATATTGTTCGCTTGTGGGGGTAATGTGGACGACATGAAGGGGATCAGAATCCTGGCGGTCGACACCTCTTCCCAGGTCTGTGGTGTTGCCCTGTGTGAAGGGGAGAGGCTGGTGGCGCAATCGAGCCTGAATGTCCGTAGCCCCCACAGCCGGACCCTGCTGGAGCAACTGGACCTGCTGCTGCGACGGAGCGGATGGCAGCCGGCCGATCTTGATCTGCTGGCCGTGGTCACAGGGCCGGGGGCCTTCACCGGACTGCGTATCGGCCTGGGAACCGTCAAGGGCCTGGCGCAGGTTCTGAGCCTGCCCGTGGTTTCCATCACCTCCCTGCAGGCGGTTGCCATAAATCTGGCATTGACGATGGAGCCTGTGTGTGTCCTGCTTGATGCCCGCAAGCAGGAAGTCTACACCCAGGTCTTTGATTGCCGGGGTCCGGTTCCCGTGTCGCTGAATCGAGCCAGGGTGCTGCCCCCGGCGCAACTGCTGGCGGAGCTTGACGAACCGGTGGTGTTGCTGGGTGACGGCGCCTCGGCCTATGCTGATCTGATCACGCAGAAGGCAGGCAGCCAGGTGCGGCTGGCACCGGCCTGTGCCCATGTTGTCAGCCCGGTGCGGGTTGCCTGGCTCGGTTTTCGGAAGTATCTTCAGGGTGACGCGCAACAAGCTGAAAATATTTTGCCTTTCTATATTCGCCCAGCGGATGCCGAGCCCAGCAAGGGGAGGGCTTAATGGTGACGACAGCGGGTTTGCTGTTGACATTTCAGGGGTGATCTGGTTAATTCGGACTACGGAAAAAGCCGGTCAACATCAACCGCGTGGAGGTACCAATGGACATTGATCAGACTCTTCTGCAAGACCTCATTGATAACAATTCACGGTTCCGCATGCTGTATGAAAAGCACCTGTTTTTCGAAAAACAGCTCCAAGAGTATGAAAAAAAGCCTTACCTCACCCCGGAAGAAGAGCTCGAAAAAAATAAAGTAAAAAAAATGAAACTTGTCGGCAAAGATGAAATGGAGAGTATTGTCCAATCTGCTTCTGCCGCAGTATAGACCTGGATTGTTCCTCAAGGTATGAATACTCTACAGAATAAAGGGTTTAAGCAGGCGCTTAAGCCCTTTATTCTATTGTAACGCTACATTTGGTTTAAGAAATAAGGTGGACGAGAAATGACAGCAAATAAAAGAAGTGACGCAATCACCAAGGGCTTTGAACGAACACCGCATCGTGCTCTGCTGAAAAGCACCGGTGTGGCAACGGAGCAGATGGATAAGCCTTTTATCGGTATCGCTTCATCCTTTACTGACCTGATACCGGGCCATATCGGTATGCGGGATCTTGAGCGTTTTATCGAGAAGGGTGTTCACAGCGGTGGTGGGCATTCCTTTATTTTCGGGATCCCCGGAGTATGTGACGGTATCGCCATGGGGCACCGGGGGATGCATTATTCCCTGCCGACCCGCGAACTGATTGCCGATATGGTTGAATCCATCGCTGAAGCGCATCGCCTCGACGGCCTGGTATTGCTGACCAACTGTGACAAAATCACCCCGGGCATGCTGATGGCGGCGGCACGGCTGGATATTCCCTGTATTGTCGTCACTGCCGGGCCGTCACTCACTGGTGCCGGTCGTGGCGGTAAGCGGTTCTCTTTTGTTACCGATACCTTTGAGGCCATGGGGCAGTACAAGGCCGGGGTGATTGACGAAAAACAGCTTTTTGAGTGCGAAGAAAATGCCTGTCCGACGGCCGGCTCCTGCCAGGGGATGTTTACCGCCAATACCATGGCGGTACTGACGGAAGCCATGGGCATGAGTCTGCCCCGGTGCGGCACCGCAAGTGCCGTATCGTCCCTGAAGCGGCGCATCGCCTTTGCTTCCGGTGAGCGAATTGTGGATCTGGTGCGCGAGCAGATCACGCCGCGGCAGATCATGACGGCAAATGCTTTTGAGAATGCCATCCGCGTCGATCTGGCCCTGGGCGGGTCGAGCAATACGGTGTTGCACCTGCTGGCCATCGCCGCCGAAGCGAAGGTGCCACTGCCCCTGGAGGTTTTTGATGAACTTGCCAAGACCACGCCGCAGTTGGCGTCGATGAATCCGGGCGGCCCCAATTTCATGGAGGATCTGGATACAGCCGGTGGTGTCCTCGCGGTTCTGTATCAGTTGCGCGAGCAGATCAAGGATAACCCCACCCTGTTCGGGGCCGGCGTCAAGGATCTGATCTCCTCGATTGCCGCTGTCGGCGATGATGTCGTGCGGCCGGTATCATCTCCCGTGCGCGCCCAGGGTGGCCTGGCTGTCCTCAAAGGGAACCTGGCGCCGGAAGGAGCGGTGGTTAAACAATCCGGTGTCTCGGAGAAGATGATGACCTTTTCCGGAACGGCGCGCTGTTTTGATTCTGAAGAGGAGGCCATGGCGGCACTGATGGCAGGGGAGATTGTTGCCGGTGATATTGTTGTCATCCGCTATGAAGGTCCCAAGGGTGGCCCCGGAATGCGCGAAATGCTGGCCCCGACAGCGACCCTTATGGGCCTGGGCCTCGGCGACAGTGTCGCCCTGATTACCGATGGCCGTTTTTCCGGAGGGACCCGCGGCCCCTGTGTCGGCCACATCTCGCCGGAGGCGGCGCAGGGCGGTCCTATCGCCCTGGTCAAGGACGGTGATCGCATTACCCTGGATATCCCCAACAGAAAACTTCAGCTGGAGATACCCGATACGGAGATGGCCAGGCGCCGGGCCGCCTGGAGCGCGCCGGAACCGAAAATCAAGAGCGGCTGGCTGGCCCGCTACGCCAAGGTGGTCACCAACGCCGCCACCGGTGCCGTGTGCCGCGCGGACGATGAAGAGTGACCGGGTAAGTGCCGTTTAGTGTGTTGCTGTGTCACAGAGCCTATTGAGGAGCTGGTATGAAATTGACAGGATCACAGATTCTGCTTGAATCCCTGGGGCGTGAAGGGGTTGATCTGGTGTTCGGTTATCCCGGCGGAGCGGTTATCAATATTTATGATGATCTGTTCAGTTCCCCCATCGAACATATATTGACCCGTCATGAGCAGGCGGCGGTTCATGCTGCCGATGCCTATGCCCGCAGTACCGGCAAGGTCGGCGTGGTTATCGCCACCAGCGGTCCCGGTGCCACCAACACGGTAACCGGTATTGCCACGGCCTACATGGATTCCATCCCCATGGTTGTTATTACCGGACAGGTGCCGACGCCGCTCATCGGCAATGACGCCTTTCAGGAGGCCGATATCTGTGGCATCACCCGCCCCTGTACCAAACATAATTATCTGGTCAAGGATATCCGTGATCTGGCGCGTACGGTCAAGGAGGCCTTCTATATTGCCCGGACCGGGCGTCCGGGGCCGGTCCTGATCGATCTGCCGAAAGACGTGCAGGTCAGCACCTGCGACTTCGTTTATCCGGATTCCGTCGAATTGCGTGGCTACAAGCCGACCTACGCCGGTAATGTCCGACAGATCGAAAAAGCGGCCCAGATGATTCTGCAGGCGCGGCGGCCGGTCCTTTATGTGGGGGGCGGTATCAATCTGTCCGCCGCCAACAGTGAGCTGCTCACCCTTGCTGAGCAGACCCGCATGCCGGTAGCGACGACGCTGATGGCCATGTCGGCCTTCCCCCAGCAGCATCCCCTGGCGCTGGGCATGCTCGGTATGCACGGCGCCTACTGCGCCAACATGTCCGTCACCGAATGTGATCTGCTCATCGCCATCGGCGCACGTTTTGACGATCGGGTCACCGGCCGGATCGACAGCTTTGCGGAAAAAGCCCGGGTCATTCATGTCGATATCGATCCAACGTCCATCAAGAAAAATGTGTCCGTTGATCTGCCCATCGTCGGTGATTTGAAGGATGTGCTGGCGAAGCTCAATGCGTCACTGACGGTCAAGGGGGCAGAGGTTGACGAACTTATTGAGGCAACCACCGCCTGGCGCGAGACCATCGACGGCTGGAAAAAGAAACACCCGATGACCTACCGGTCGTCAAAGTCGGTTATCAAGCCGCAGTTTGTTATCGAGAAGTTGCGTGAGCTCAGTGCCGACGATGCGATTATTACCACCGAGGTCGGTCAGCATCAGATGTGGACGGCGCAGTTTTTCAAGTTCACCCAGCCGCGCACCTTTCTGACCTCGGGCGGCCTGGGAACCATGGGCTTCGGCCTGCCGGCGGCCTTGGGTGCTCAGGCCGCTTTTCCCGAACGCCAGGTGATCGACATCTCGGGGGACGGCTCCTTTCAGATGAACAGCCAGGAACTGGCCACCTTGATGCAGTATCAGCTGCCGGTGAAGATTGCCATTCTCAACAACAATTTCCTGGGAATGGTGCGCCAGTGGCAGCAGATGTTCTTTGAAAAACGTTACAGCCAGACCTGCCTCGGTCTGCCGATTGATTTTGTTAAACTCGCCCAGGCCTACGGTGCCACCGGCCTGCGTGCGACCAGAAATGACGAAGTTGAAGGGGTGATTCGCGAAGCCTTTGCCACACCGGGACCGGTGCTGATGGAATTCAAGATCAGTCGCGAGGAGAATGTTCTGCCCATGGTGCCTGCCGGCAAGGCGATCCATGAAATGGTTCTGGCATCCTGACCCAGCTCTCCGGTGTTGCCGGGAACTCACCTGTTCACGAGGGATTGTCTGTATGAAACACACTATTTCTGTTCTGGTGGAAAATGAATTCGGGGTTCTGTCCCGGGTGTCGGGATTGTTCTCCGGGCGCGGCTTCAATATCGAAAGCCTGTCGGTAGCCCCGACCCTGGATCCCGATACGTCGCGCATGACCATTGTCACCACCGGTGATGACCGGATTCTCGAACAGATCACCAAGCAACTGAACAAGTTGATTTCGACGATCAAGGTTGTTGATTTCACGGCTAAAGATTTCATTGCCCGGGAGCTGGCCCTGATCAAGGTGTCGACGGAAGCGGAAACGCGGGCCGAGGCGCTGCGCATCGTTGATATTTTTCGCGCCAAGGTGATTGATGTCACGCCCAAGACCTACACCATTGAGATTACCGGCGCGCCGGCCAAGATCAACGGCATCATCGAACTGCTGCGCCCCATGGGGATCAAGGAGATTGTCCGTTCCGGTCCTGTTGTAATCGGGCGTGGTGCCAAAGGGGTGGCGGGCTAGACTCTGTTTGACTTTTTTCAAGGAGGATTGCGTATTGAACTCGGAACAGCCTGTTGCCCGTGAAGGGTATCCCTTTATTGCCCTGTTCGGCTTTGTCACCCTGGTGTTCGCCCTCCTCGGGTGGACCTTCTTTACCCTGCTGCTGCTCCTTCTGACCCTTTTTACCGTCTACTTTTTCCGTGATCCGAAGCGGGTGATTCCGGTAGAGGATGATCTGCTGCTGGCCCCGGCCGATGGCAAGGTCATCTTTGTCGGGGAGGTGGATGAAGAGCGTTTTTTCAACACCCGGGTGACCAAAATCAGTATTTTCATGTCGGTATTCGATGTGCACATCAATCGCTCCCCCTGCACCGGCAAGGTTGTTGACATGTTTTACACCAAGGGGGAGTTTGTCAACGCCTCCTACGATAAGGCCAGCCAGGTGAACGAACAGTCGGGGATGCTCATGGAAACCGGCAGCGGCAAACAGGTGCTGTGCGTACAGATTGCCGGTCTGGTAGCCCGCCGAATTGTAACCTATCCGGTGATCGGTGACGTGCTGGAGCAGGGCAGCCGTTACGGGCTGATTCGTTTCGGCTCGCGGGTCGATATCTACGTGCCGACATCCGTTGATGTCCAGGTGACCCTGGGCGAACGAACCGTCGGCGGCGAAACCATATTGGGGTCATTAACCTGATGGAAGAAGAAAAAATTCTTAGCGAAAAGCGGGAGAATCTGCGCAAAGGCGTTTATCTGCTGCCGAACCTGATTACGGCGGCGGGTATCTTCGCCGGTTTTTTCGTGATCATAGCCACGGTTGATGGCGATTACAACAAGGCGGCCTGGTTTATTCTGCTGGCGGCCATCTTTGATGGCCTCGATGGCAAGGTGGCGCGGCTGACCGGAACCACAAGCAAGTTTGGTGTTGAGCTCGATTCCCTGGCGGATGTCATCTCCTTCGGCGTGGCGCCGGCGGTGCTTTTGTATGACTGGGCTTTGCGCCCCTATGGCAAGTTGGGCTGGCTGGCCGCTTTCCTCTTCGTTATCTGCGGGGCCCTGCGACTGGCCCGTTTCAACGTCCAGGTGTCGACCGTTGAGTCGCGGCGCTTTGTCGGACTGCCGATTCCGGCAGCGGCCTGTATTGTCGCCACCTGTGTACTGCTCTTTTTCCAGCTGGGCGGCACCGGCACCGTGCGCATGGTGTCCATGGTGGTTCTGGTCTTTTTACTGGCGTTTTTAATGATCAGCAATATCCCCTATATCTCCTTCAAAGATCCGGAGCTGTTCAAGCGTCAACCTTTCCGGATGCTGGTCATGGCCATCATGTTGCTGATTATCATTGTCGCCAGGCCGGAAATCATGCTGTTCCTGATCGGTATGGTCTATCTCGCCTCGGGGCCGGTGAACTATTATCTGACCAGGCGAAAAAAGCGGATGCATGAGCAGGCAGGGGATGCCGGGTGACCCCGTCATCTTCAGTGCACATGCCCGGCAGTAGAAAAATGTCTTGACTTGTTCGGCTGGTTTCTAGTTGAATCGCAGAACGTTTATGAATAAAGGCAGTGAAGAGGAGTAGTAGGCACAGTCTTCTGTCCACAGAGAGCCGGTGGTGCTGCGAACCGGTACAGAAGGGTGCTGAACTCGCCTTGGAGCCGCAGGGATGAACTTTAAACAGTAGTTCCTGCCGTGAGCCTGCGTAAAGGGAGACAAGAGGCCGGTCCGTTGTTGTGACAACCGGCGAATCAGGGTGGTACCGCGAAGCGTGCAAGCTCTCGCCCCTGTTGATTTCAGGGACGGGAGTTTTTTTTTAACCATGAGCAGCGTAGAAAAGGGGGTGGTTCTGTGTGGAATCTGACCTGAGCGACCTATGTTTAAAGAGTGATGACGCAATCCGCATGTTAACGAACCATTCCCGGGGCACCGCGTGCCCCTGATCTTAAACAGGAGAGAGCTATGAACAATCCCGAAAAAATTGTCATTTTCGATACCACCTTGCGTGATGGCGAGCAGTCCCCCGGTGCCAGCATGAACATTGAAGAGAAAATCCGCATCGCCCAGCAGCTTGAACGCCTTAACGTCGATGTCATGGAGGCGGGCTTTCCCATTGCTTCAGACGGTGACTTCGAAGCGGTCAAAAAAGTGGCCCAGACCATCAAGAAGTCCCAGATTGCCGGGCTGTCGCGGGCCAATAACATGGATATCGACCGGGCCTGGGAAGCCCTGAAATATGCCGGTGAGCGTGGACGTATCCACACCTTTATCGCCACCAGCGACATCCACATGAAACACAAATTGAAGATGAGCGAGCAGCAGGTACTGGACACGGCCGTTGCGGCGGTCAAGCGGGCGGCCGGCTATACCCCGAATGTGGAGTTCTCGGCGGAAGACGCGGTGCGGACGCAGTTGCCCTTTCTTGCCAAGGTCATCAAGGCAGTGATCGAGGCCGGTGCGACCACCGTCAATATCCCCGATACCGTCGGCTATACCATTCCGTCGGAATATGCCGAGATCATCGGCTACCTCAAAGAGAACGTCAGCAATATCGAGCAGGCGGTGATTTCCGTTCACTGTCACAACGACCTTGGTCTGGCGGTGGCCAATTCCCTGGCGGCGGTGCAGGCCGGCGCCCGGCAGGTAGAATGTACCATCAACGGCATTGGCGAGCGGGCCGGCAACTGTTCACTGGAAGAGGTCGTCATGACGCTGAAGACCCGCCACGACATCCTCCCCTTCGTCACGGATATCGCTACGGAACACATCACCCCGGCGAGCAAGCTGCTGTCGAATATTACCGGCATTCTGGTTCAGCCCAATAAGGCCATTGTCGGAGCCAATGCCTTTGCTCATGAGGCGGGGATTCATCAGCATGGCGTGTTGATGGACAAGTCAACCTACGAGATCATGACGCCGGAATCCGTCGGCCTGCAGCAGAACAAGCTGGTTCTGGGCAAGCATTCGGGTCGCCATGCCTTTGTCGACCGTCTGAAGCAGCTCGGTTACGATCTGTCTCGGGAGGAGATCGAAAAGGCCTTTGTCCGCTTTAAAACCCTGGCCGATATGAAAAAGGAGATCTTTGACGAGGATCTCGATGCCATCGTCGCCGACGAGGTGTTGCGGGTGCCGGAAACCTTCAAGTTGCAGCAGATGAATGTCAGCTCCGGATCCTTCGCGACCCCGACGGCAACGGTGGCCATGATCATCAACGACAAGGTCAAAAAGGCGGCGGTCATGGGTGACGGCCCGGTTGACGCGACCTTCAAGGCGATCAAGAAGCTGACCAAGAGTGACGCCCCCCTGCTCAGTTTCTCGGTGGGCGCCATTACCGGCGGCACCGACGCGCAAGGGGAGTGCACCGTACGCTTGCAGGCCCCCGATGGCCGGGAGGTTCTCGGCCAGGGAGCCCATCCGGATATTATCGTTGCCAGCGCCAAGGCCTATATCAATGCCTTGAACAAGATGGTCAGCCTGGCCAGCAGAATCAAGCCAACGACTGTATAGCGATGAGAATAGAGAGCAAAGGAGACTCCATGGGCAAGACATTAGCAGAAAAAATCTTTGACGCGCACCTGCGCGATGAACCCTTTCCCGGCACCAGGGTACTGAACATCGACCGGGTTCTCTGTCATGAAATCACCACGCCGGTAGCCATCGCTGACCTTGAGTGGCGCGGCAAGGATCGGGTCTTTGACCGCACCAAGATCAAGGCGGTGATCGATCACGTTACCCCCGCCAAGGACAGCAAGACCGCGACCCAGGCGAAAATTCTGCGCGACTGGGCCCGCCGCCACGACATTCCTGATTTTTTTGATGTCGGCCGCAACGGGGTGTGCCATGCGATCTTCCCCGAAAAGGGCTTTATCCGGCCGGGGTTCACCGTCATCATGGGCGACAGCCACACCTGCACCCACGGTGCTTTTGGCGCTTTTGCCGCCGGCGTCGGCACCACCGATCTGGAAGTGGGTATCCTGAAGGGGGTCTGCGCCTTTCGCGAACCGGCGACGATACGCGTCAACCTTGAAGGAACTCTGGCCCGGGGGGTCTATGCCAAGGACGTCATTCTCCATGTGATTTCACGCCTCGGAGTCAACGGCGCTACCGACCGGGTTATCGAGTTCCGTGGCAGCGTGGTCGACGCCATGAGCATGGAGGGACGGATGACCCTGTGCAATATGGCCATCGAGGCCGGAGGGACCTCCGGCGTCTGTATGCCGGATCAGGTAACGGTCGATTATCTCTGGCCCTTTATTTCTTCCGAGTATCCGGACAAGGAAAGCGCCCTGGCCGATTTCAGCCAATGGCAGTCCGACGCCGATGCCGACTACGCGCAGGTGCTCGATATCGATGTCAGTACCCTGGAGCCCCAGGTGACCTACGGCTACAAGCCGGACTGTGTCAAGCCCGTCGGCGAGATGGCGGGGACGGTCGTCGATCAGATCTATATCGGCACCTGCACCAACGGCCGTATTGAGGATCTGCGCCAGGCGGCGGAGGTGCTGCGGGGGCGGGTCATCGCCGATTCGGTGCGGGCTATTGTCTCGCCGGCAACCCCGAAAATTTTCAATGACGCCCTGGCCGAAGGGTTGATCCAGGTGTTTATGGATGCCGGGTTCTGTGTGACCAACCCGACCTGCGGTGCCTGCCTGGGGATGAGTAACGGCGTTCTCGCCGAAGGGGAAGTGTGCGCCTCGACCAGTAACCGCAACTTCAATGGCCGCATGGGCAAGGGGGGGATGGTGCACCTGATGAGTCCCTCGACGGCAGCGGCAACGGCGGTGACCGGTGTGATTACCGACGCCAGAACCTTGTAATCAGACAGGAGTAAGTGATGCAGAAGCAATTTGGCGGCCCGGCCCTGGTGCTGGACCGATCCGATATCAATACTGATGAAATTATCCCGGCCAAATACCTGACCGAAGTCACCAAGGACGCCCTCAAGCCTTATCTGCTGGAGGACCTCAAACTCGACGGATTTGACCCCAAGGGTGAGACCCTGGCGCGGGCCAGGGTGGTTGTCGCCAGGGAAAACTTCGGCTGTGGATCATCCCGTGAACACGCACCCTGGGTATTCGAGGTGAACGGTATTCATACCATCATCGCCCAGAGCTACGCCCGGATCTTCCGGCAGAACATGTTCAACTGCGGCATGCTGGCCATCGAGTTGCCCGGTGACGCTATCGACAGCTTGCTCGAACAGGGCCGTCAGGGGGAATTGTCGATTGCCGTTGATCTGGAAAAACAGGAGGTGGTGGCGTCAAACGCTGCCGGCGAGCAGAGGTACGGATTCACTATCAGCTCCTTCGACAAGGCCCTGGTCGAGGCCGGGGGCTGGGTTGAATTTGCCGACGCCCGGTACTGATTTTTCTTCGGGCCACACCGGTTCACACGCATATAAACAACCAAGGCCGCTGCATGAAGGGTCATGCAGCGGCCTTGGTGTATTCTCTGTTTTAAATTGGATTTCAGTTGGTTGTCTGGGCCGGATTGTCCCTGATCAGCTGCAGCAGATCATCCAGAGGGCGGTAGCCGGCGTAGATCTGACCGTTGGGCAGGACCAGGGTCGGTGTCCCGCTGATCTGAAGAGACTGTGCCAGGGCCTGATTTTGCTGGAGATCATCCGTTTGACAGCCTGGTTCCGGCAGGGCTTCGCCGGCGAAGGCCTGCTCCAGCTGGTCCATTGATTTGTTGCAGAGGATCGTCTGGGCAACCCGTTGCGAGCTCTGCTGGAGGGGCAGGAGCTTGATCTGGAATACCAGGTTCGGGTCGGCTTCGATGGCCTCGTACAGAACCTTGTGGAGCTGGCTGCAGTAGGGGCAGTGGGGGTCGGTAAAAACAATAATCTGCTGTTCAGCATCGGGATTGCCCAGGGTCAGGGCGTCATCCAGAGGGATGGAGGAGACGTCAACCGGATTGATGCGCCGGAACAATTCTTCCGTCAGGTTGCGCCGCTGTTTCAGGTCGATGATGTTGCCGGAAATCATGTAGGTGCCGGTACTGTCGAGGTATACCGGAATGTTTCTGTCCTGCATCTTGACTGTGACCTGGTACAGGCCAAGGACTTCCGACGGGGCGACGGCAACGACCTCGCCCTGGATATCCTTGAGGGCCTGAACCACGGCTTCCTTGGTCAGGGGTTCCGTTGCCGCGGCCTGGGTTGCGCTAAGCAGCAGGCCGACAATCAGTAGACCGATAGATTTGAAGGTTCGCACACATTTCTCCTGTTCTTTGCTTTATGGGTTAATGGTTAAACGAGAACTATATCACAACCCACAGGGTGATGTCAGTCCTGTATAACGGGTTTTGGCTTCAGCCAGAAATGAATTGACAAAAGTACAAGCCCTTTTTTATAGTCCCACAGGTTTTGTATGCCCTTAATTCTGAGGGCTTTTTTTATGATGCAGGAGTCAATTGAATATGTCTGAAAAATTCAAGGTAGCCGTTCTTCCCGGTGATGGTATCGGCCCAGAGGTGATGGTCGAGGCCCTTAAGGTTCTGGATGCGGTCGAGAAAAAGTATGACGTCAGTTTTCAACGGACATTCGCCAATGTCGGCGGAGCGGGTATCGACCAGGAGGGCAAGGCCCTGCCTGATTCCACCGTGGAGATCTGCAAGGCTTCTGATGCGATTCTCTTTGGCAGCGTCGGCGGGCCGAAGTGGGAGTCCCTGCCGCCCAACGAGCAGCCGGAGCGCGGCGCCCTGCTGCCTTTGCGGAAGATTTTCGGACTCTTCTGCAACCTGCGTCCGGCCATTATCTTTCCGGCTCTGACCAGTGCGTCGAGCCTTAAGCAGGAGGTCATCGAGGGTGGTTTCGATCTGCTGGTGGTGCGCGAACTGACGGGTGGCATCTATTTCGCCGAACCCAAGGGGATCGAGGGGGAAGGGGCGGCCCGGACCGGGTTCGATACCATGAAATACTCCGACGCCGAGGTTGAGCGCATCTCCCATGTGGCCTTTGAGGCTGCCCGCAAGCGGGGAAAGAAGGTGTGCTCAATTGACAAGGCCAATGTTCTGTCAACCTCCGTTCTCTGGCGTGAGGTGGTTGAACGCGTGGCCAGACAGTATCCCGACGTGGAACTGTCTCATATGTACGTCGATAATGCCGCCATGCAACTGGTGCGCTGGCCCAAGCAGTTTGATGTCATGCTGTGTGGCAACATGTTCGGTGATATTATCTCCGACGAAGCCGCTATGCTCACCGGATCTCTGGGGATGCTGCCGTCGGCCTCCCTGTCCGAGGGGTCCTTCGGCATGTACGAACCCTCCGGTGGCAGCGCACCCGATATCGCCGGCCAGGGGATCGCCAACCCCATCGCCCAGATTCTGTCGGCAGCGATGATGCTGCGCTATTCATTTGGTCTGGTCGAGGCGGCCGATGCTATTGACGCGGCCGTTGAGAAGGTTTTGAACGAGGGCTACCGGACCGCTGATATCTTTCAGGGACATGCCGGAGAAAAGAAAGTCAATACAGCGGATATCGGCACGGCTATCGCCGCCTGTATCTGAGACAGATAGAACCAGGCCATCCCGGCGATGAGTGAAACCATCAAACTGACACTAGCCTACGATGGCTCCGCTTATGTTGGCTGGCAGATTCAGCCCAACGGCATGTCGATCCAGCAGCGACTGGAAGAGGCTCTGTGCCAACTGACAGGGTCCGTTCATCAGACTCATTCCTCAGGGCGCACCGATGCCGGAGTTCATGCTCTGGGTATGGTCTGTCACTTTACAACAGAGCGGGTTCTGCCCCTGTCCGCCTGGCGCGAGGGTGTTAATCGGCTGCTGCCGGAGGATATCGCCGTGCGCAGCGCCGAGAAGGTTGGTGCAGACTTTCACGCCCGGTTCTCGGCCCGCGGCAAGTGCTATCGCTACAGCCTGCTACTCGATCCCGTCCGTTCACCGCTGGATCGTCAGACCCGCTGGCGTATACAGTCACCCCTTGATGTCGAGAGGATGCGGGCGGCGGCGGCGGAATTCGTCGGGTGCCACGATTTTTCCGCATTTCGCGGAGCCGGTTGTGCCGCCCGGACCACGGACCGGGAGGTCTATGCCATCGATTTTCACCTGAATGGTCGTCACCTTGACCTCGATGTGTCAGGCAGCGGTTTTTTGCGCCACATGGTCAGGATGCTGGTCGGTACCCTGGTGCAGGTCGGGCGCGGCAAGAGGCCCCCTGAGGATGTTGCCTCCATGCTGAAAAAACCCGGTTCGGTTCCTCCGGCCGTTACCGCACCGGCTCACGG
>CALFFB010000275.1 GCA_937958075.1 uncultured Geobacteraceae bacterium
CCAATCTCAATGTCAGTTTCCGCAATCTGCTCCCTCTGGAAACCGTCGTCACCGTGGACAGCGACATGACTGCCGTTGACGGGCGCAAGGTGACCGTACACGGGCGTATCCACAGCGGGGCCACCGTCTACGCCGAAGGCGAGTGCCTGTGCATCGTCATCCGCAACCCTTGACAGGTGCGCAGCATCCGCTCTGTCGCGCCCTCTGTCCGAGGTGTTTTCTGCTATGAAAAGTCCCTTGCAATTGAACGGCAAGGGTGGTAATTATGTGCGCCGTAAACAGTCGGGGCGTAGCGCAGTCTGGTAGCGCACCTCGTTCGGGACGAGGGGGTCGGAGGTTCAAATCCTCTCGCCCCGACCAGTTGATCACCAAGGCATCTTTGCTTCGAAGATGCCTTTAGTCCCTTGACAGGACGAGGGATTTGAAGCGAAGCGAACGCTGACCTGATGTCAGAAAAGCGGTCATGGATGGCCGCGACAGTGAGCGCAGGGGAGCCGACGCAGGAACCGCCGTGATGGCGGTGACGTAGTGGGGAAATCCTCTCGCCCCGACCAGTAAATACAAGCAGTTAGGCCACTCCTTCGGGGGTGGCCTTTTTGCGTGGGCACGATCAACAGTGAAATATTTCTGGGCGATGGGACAAGATGCCGCTGACAGGGATTGACAACAAAACACTGAAAACCTTGCGCCAGCAAAAAGTTCCGCTCATCGATATTCGCCGCGAGGACGAATGGCGATGGACCGGTATCATTGACGGGAGTCTTCTGCTCACGGCCTTCGATGCCGAAGGCGCATTGATTCCGGAGTTCTGCACTGCTCTGGCCGCCATCGTTCACACCGGCGAACCTTATATTCTGATCTGCCGCAGCGGCCACCGCACCGGTATTCTCGGCAACATGCTGTTGCACCATGACGGCGGTCACAACGTTTTTCATCTGCAGGAGGGCCTTCTCGGATGGCTGCGCGCCGGTGAACCCGTTGTTCCTGTTCCCTGCCATTGCCCCCTGACCCGTCCTTGACTTGTCAGCGAATGGCGTAGTCGCTGACCTGCCAGCTGCCATCCGCCTCCTGTTTCAGCAGCAGAACTTCTCTGGCTTCCTGCTTCAGCGGGGTACGGGCGGTGAACTGCACCACCAGATAGTCTCCGTCGGGCAAGTGGGGAAAGGTTGTGACCGAGCGTACTGCGCTGAGGGTGCGCTGCTGCACTGCGCCCAAAAGCTGCTGGGATTTCCGCACGGAGTTCGTAAAGTCCCCGCGCTCCTGCGCCAGACGCAGCAGAGGTGAAGCGCTGTTGTAAGCGGCATCAAATTCCGCCTGATCTATCTTCCGGCAAAAACTCGTCGCCGCCTGCAGGGCTTCCGTCGGCAGCAGTCCGGCATAACCGCCAGAGCACATCAGGCCGACCGCCAGAATACCGGTCAATAACAGAATACGCATGTTGTTCATGGTAGGTCCCCCTTTGTGAATGGTACCGGTCAGAACGGCGTGTTCCACCGGCAGGTGACGACATTATGGCATCCGCATCTGACAAATTTCTGAATGAACAGGAAATTTAAACAAGAAAAGTGAGATTTCAAGCAAAAAGATGGAGGACACACCTAAAGCTGATGGATGACGACATCCCCGTCGCTGGGCAGAGATCGGGTGGCGGCCAGGATCTGCCGGTGGTGGGTAAAGAGAATAACCTGGTTTTTAGAGGCCAGTCGGGCCAGAGCCTCAAGGGTAACACGGGAACGTTCGTCATCGAAGTTGATGAGGATATCGTCAGCGATAAAGGGCATGGGATCATGTTTTTCCAGGCGCCACTCCAGGGTGGCCAGGCGTAACGCCAGATAGAGCTGATCACGGGTGCCGGAACTCATGGCGTCAACGGTTTTGAGATCCTCACCACTGCCGATACCGACCAGGATCGGCTGGCCGCTGTCGTCCACATCGGCCCGCAGTCCGGCAAAAGCCCCCAGGGTCAGGTGGTTAAAATAGGTTGAGGCCGATTTGAGGATGGGATCCTGATGCTCGCGGCGGTAGGCTTCGATCTCGCGCTTGAGAATCCGGCTGCCCAGACGCACCCGCAGATAGCGCTCGGCCAGACGCCGTATTCTGGCCAGGGCGGCCTGGGCTTCTTCCTCTTTCAGTGCCGCCTGGCTGCTGCCATCCATGGATTGCAGTTCGTTGCGTGCTTCGCCGCGCCGTTCCGACAGTTTTTTGATCTGCGGTTCAAGCTCTGTCCGGAGTCGCTGTTCAAGGGCGGCAATCTGGCCGGGCAACTCGTCGGGATCGAGTTCCTGCCGCTGCTCTTCCAGGGTATCGATGTCAACCCCTTCGGTCAGCCCGGCCAGAGACTCTTCACAGTCCCGCAGTTCTTTTTGTCGCTCCAGTTGCTGGCGAAAGCGTTCACTGACAACCAGCAGGGCATCGTCCGTGGCGCATGCCGCCTGCTGCCGCAACTGATCCAGCTGTTCACTGATGCGCTGCCGGGCGGCCCGGGCTGTGTGCCTGTCTGACTCCAGCTGATCCTGATCTTCCTGCAACTGCTGCTGTACCGATGCCGCACGTTCCGCCTGTTTAAGCAGAGCCTGCAGCTTGACCACCGCCTGGTCCGGGGGCAGCTCGGCCAGTTCGGGAGCAACGGCGGCAACAAGCGCCCGCGCCTCCCGGTCAAAGGCCGCAATATGGGTGTCGATACTGGTCAACCGCTGTTCATAACCCCTGATCAAAACCCCTTTATCCTGACAGGCCTGGAGGGCGTCAAGAACCCTGATGGCTTCATCCACCGCCGCCTCGTCCGGCAAGCCGAAGCCTTCGAGGGCATCCCGCCACTGCTGCGCCCACGTCGTCAGCTGCTGTCGGGCGGCCTGCTGTTCAGCAGCAGCCGTCGCCAGCTCCTTGCAACAGCGGCGTTGTTCGCCCAGCAGGGCCTGTCGCTGATCCTGGTGCTGCCTGTACTCGGCATAGAGCGTTTCCGCATAATCAAGAATCGGGGCCAGATCTTGAGTCGGATCATTCAACGGACGGTCAAGGGCCGTGACTGACCGTAGCAGGGTGTCACGCAGGCGCCGGATCTGCTCACGAAGGGATT
>CALFFB010000276.1 GCA_937958075.1 uncultured Geobacteraceae bacterium
ACCAGAAAGACCGGCTTGAAGGTCCGGATACGGCGCAGGGCTTTACCCAGGGCCTGACGGTAGCCGTCACCGTCGAGCTGTTCCGGCAGGGGGATGTTCAGATTAAAGCCGAGGCCGTCATCAGCCCCTCTCTCATCGGCGAAACCGCTGAAATAGGGATAAGCGAAACGCGGATGGCCATGCAGGGAGATGGTCAGCACGTCAGGCCGCCGGTAAAAAATATCCTGGGTGCCGTTGCCATGATGGTAGTCGATATCGATCACCGCCACGCGCCCGCAGGGGCAGAGTTCCTCCGCCGCCAGAGCCGCGTTGTTGAAATAGCAGAAGCCGCCGAACACCCGATATTCAGCATGATGGCCCGGTGGCCGGACCAGGGCGTAGGCCAGGCGCTGGCCTTCCAGCACCAGGCGGGCGGCGGTGATGGCACAATCAGCGGCCCGTCTTGCCGCCGGATAGGCGTTGCGGGTCAGAGGGGTGAAGGTGTCGATACAGTAGTAACCGGCCTTGACCGCCTTATCCCTGGGCGGGCGCGTCGCATTGCGCAGGGGGAAAACATAGGGATACAGGGCTTTTTTCACCGGCAGCCCGACGCATACGGTTTTCAGATAGTCAACAAAATCAGCGGCGTGAACCTGCTTGAGGCGCCTCTCGGCGAAACGCCGCACCGGCACCCGCTGGAACCAGCCGGTCGGTTCCAGCTCACGCAGGATGGAGCGAATCCGCACCGGCGATTCGACATAACCCCGTTCCCGCACGTGGTGGATATCGTGCTGATCATTCACCACCAGGGCAATGCGCTGATCAGGGGGGATTTCCGGCGACGGCGATATCGCTGTCTGTTTTCTGCGGTAACGAAAATCGCGCAACAAAACCGGATCGGCGGTGATGGAATCGACCACCATATCAATGTAGGCCGGTGGGCACAGTTGGGCGTATTTGCGCTCAAGAATCGCCCTGACGATGGGCCGGATCCGGGCACGGGGCAGAATCGTGGTCTCCCCCAGGCCATCAAAAACCAGATACGGCGGGTTATCATCCCCCTCCTTCACCGGCGTTTCATAAGCGGTACCGACGATGGGCCTGGCACCGTACTGCTCATAAAATTTCAGTCGCGCCCGATTCTGCGCAAGGATTTTTTCATCGCGGCAGAGTTTGGGATCGTCCGGCAGGCACTCCATGAAAATACCGATAACCCCGAGGGATCGCGCCTCTGCGCGGATGCGCTCGTAGAGGGCGCCGCCAATGCCCCGTCCGGTCATACGGGCGGCAGCGGAAACATATTCGAGATAGCAGAACTGCAGATCCGGGGCGTGAAGCAGCAGGGCAAATCCCCTGACCTCGCCCCTGCTGCCTTCGGCAACGGAAAGAATGGAGCGGAATTTATACTTGAGGGGGTTGGTCAGCTGCTCCGGCAGTTTTTTGATGTCTTTAGCGTCCAGGTCGGGAAACTGCGCCCTGAGGATCTCCTGAACCTGGGCAATGGCCTGCTGATTGACCGGCAGAATGGTGTCGTAAATCCGGCGGATGCGAAACATGTACAGCCCCTTTTCAAAGTCGAGGTCCCTTAACAAGCACCGCCACAGTGGCGTTCAGTCGGTGTCAATTCGCCGGCGCAGCTCTTTGATGCGGCCACGGCTTTTCTTTTTATCAAGGCGGCGGGTGACGGCACCGGCGGTGGGGCGGGTTTTCTTGCGGGATTTACGGACAACAAGGGCGCGCCGGATCAGTTCCCGCAGGCTTTGCAGAGCCTGTTGCCGGTTGTGCAGCTGACTGCGCGATTGTTGCGCCTTGATAATAATAATGCCGTCGCCGGCAATGCGGTGGTCGGGCAACTGCCGGAGCTTCTGCTTGACCTCATCGGGCAGAGAGGAACGGTCGATGTCAAAGCGCAACTGAATTGCTGTCGCGACCTTGTTGACATGCTGGCCGCCCGCTCCCTGCGAACGCACGGCGTGCAGTTCGATCTCCTGTTCCGGTATCTGCAGTTGATGATTGATGAAAATCTCCCCCATGGACTTCTCCCTGCTGACGTGGTTAAAACGCAATCGCGTTATCTTCACTTTAACTTCGGGTGCAGGCT
>CALFFB010000277.1 GCA_937958075.1 uncultured Geobacteraceae bacterium
CCCCACTGGACAACATGCGCCGTTCCTTCCCGGCGCATAAAATCCTCCACCGCCTGGCGCACCACCGGCTCACCGACAGCTGAGTGCAACCCCTTGCCGGTAATAACCAGCGCCACCTCGGCCCCCTGATACGCTGCATTCTGCAGGAAATGGCGCATTTTATCATCAACCTCATGGCGCAACACCCCGTGCAGATCGAGGGTCGCGTCCGGGGCAATACGGCCCCTGCGTAATTTTTTCATGCGCGCTGTCACTGGCGCAATGGCTGGTGATGGCTCCGGCAGGTGATCGGCAAACTGCACGTCAAGATGGGTCATAGCCTGTAGAAACAACGCCCGATCATACCCGGCCGCAGACTGTTCCGGTGTGGATTCGGTTGCGGCGTTCTCTTTCCTGTTCAGGGGGTGACCTGCCTCGTCAGAAGTCATCGGCTGCACGCCCAGGGCCTTCATGGTCGCCGAGAAGTCAACCTCCCGCTCTGCTTCAGAAGCGACTGGTGGGGCCTTCTCCTGCGGTGTTTCATCATCATCGGCAGATACAACAAACCCCTTCAGAGCCCTGAAGGGGTTATGCTGCGATGAAGGCTGCGATGCGGTGTTTTTATTCTTTCTTTTTTTTGCCATCCGCCTACCTGAGAACCTGCTTGCGCCGCCCCGTCATCATCTTTGTCTGTTTTTTTATCAGCGCCCCCTGCTTTTCCAGATGAAACTGATACCAGGCATCGCCAAAGCCCTTCATCTTCATCTTCTTGCCCCCTTCGAGCAGGGAAATGTTCTCGCTGAGGCGTTCATCCCCTCCCGTCTTCTTGAGACCTTTCTGCAGAATTTCAACAGCCTTGGAACGGTCGCCCGTGCGTTCGAGACAGTAGGCGTAAAGGGCGTAAACCATCGGCTCCTTGGCATTGCCGGTAAGAGTCTTGTTAAAGGTTTCGCGCATTTTATTGTGCTTGTTTTTTTTCATGTAGCTGATACCAAGCATTGACATGGCCACCCAGTTACGGACAAAGCCCTTCTCAAGGTAGGGCAGCGCTTCATTAAATTCCCGTCGCAGATAATGGATACTGCCGATCTGGGAATGGATCTGCTGTTTGACATAGAGCTGCCAGGGTGCGTATTTCAAGCCGTCCTTCAATGACTTGATGGCACGCTCGCCGCGATTGGCCAGCACATCACGCTGGGCGGACTGCATCAGTTCGCCGACCTTTTTCATAATGGTGCGGGTGATCAGAATAAAGCACAGGAAAAACATCAGAGTCGACACCGCTACGGCGATCCAGGCACTGTCGGTAACAAAACGCAGCATAAGCGCCGAAGTAAAAACCGCTACGGCGACGGAAATCAACATATTCAGCATAGTGAACCAATCCTTTTCACAAACAGAAAAACCCAGCCTGAAGCAACCGCACCAAGCGGCGCAGAATTTATAGCAACCCGCCTGCCAAAAGTCAAAGCAAAGGCACCCCCGGCAAGGTTCATCCCTGACTGTCTGCCGTCACCAGCAGAGTCAGCTTCTGTCCCGGCCGCAATACATGGCTGGGATCAAGGTCGTTCCAGTCACGAATCTGATCGGTCTCGACGGCAAACCGGCGCCCAATCCCCCACAGGGTATCACCGGGAGCGACCTGATAAA
>CALFFB010000278.1 GCA_937958075.1 uncultured Geobacteraceae bacterium
TGAGATTACAGCAATGGATGGTGTGCCTTGCCATGCTGCTGTCTGCATCGCAGGTTCCGGCAGCAACAAATGTTAATATCACCTTGCGTGGGGATTTTATCCAGGGAGGACTGGTATTCGGTCAAACCTGCGCGCAATGCCAGGCACAACTTGAAGAACGGGATCTTCAGGTATCGCCTGAAGGGAGGTTTATTATCGGTTTTGGCCGTGATGCTTCGCCGGATCAGGAATTGCTGATCACCATGCCGGGGGGAGCAACCATCCGCAAGGCGATTGCCGTACAGCAGCGGGACTACCCGATCCAGCACATTGACGGCATCAGCAGTCGGATGATGCAGCCCTCCGCAGAGGATCTGTTGCGGATTCAGCACGAAGCGCAGGAGGTGACGGCCGTTCGCCAGATCAGCAGCGATCAGGATCATTTCCTCGAATCCTTTATCTGGCCGCTTAAAGGGCGAATCACCGGCGTCTACGGCAGTCAGAGGATCTTCAACGGCGAACCGCGGCAGCCCCACTACGGCATCGATATCGCCGCCCCCAGCGGAACCCGGATAACCGCTCCCGCAGGGGGCGTGGTCACCCTGGCCCATCCGGGGATGTTCTTTGCCGGGACAACCATGGTCATTGACCACGGCTACGGTCTGTCGTCGACCTTTCTCCATCTGGATGAGATTCTGGTCGAACAGGGGCAGACAGTCGCCAGAGGCGATGTTATCGCTACCGTCGGCAGCACCGGACGGGTCACCGGCCCCCACCTCGACTGGCGCGTCAACTGGTTCGATACCCGTCTCGACCCGGCTCTTCTGGTCGGTGAAATGACGGACTGAACCTGCCGATCAGTAGATCTTGCGCCGGGAAAAGGTTGAGCCCAACACGTTGAAGGTGTTTTCCACAATAAACAGGGCATAGTTGTCCGTCGTAAAGACAATCTCTTCCAGACGCTTGAGCTGGATATTGTTGATCACCACCATCATCACCGTGCGATTTTCCTTGCGATAGGCACCGATAGCGGGCAGCAGGGTGGTGCCGATTTTCAGGGTGGTCATGACCCGGTCGGCGATCTCCTCCGATTTCTCCGAAACAATAAAGGCCAGCTTGCGCTGGTTGAACATGGAGAGGGTATAATCCAGGGTCATGGAGGTGACAAAGACGGCGATCATGGAGGCGATGACCAGGTCGTTATCCAGACTCATGAAACTCAGGCTGAACAGCGCCAGATTGAAGCCGAAATAGGTTTTGCCGATACCGATATTGTACTTCTGATAGAGAATGACGGCGATCACATCCAGCCCGCCGTTGGACCCCAGGGAACGCAGTACCATGCCGGCACCGAAGCCGAGGACAACCCCGAGAGTCAGGGCCGCGTAGAGCTGGTTTTCTATATGAATCTCAAAATTGATCAGCTGGTAGAAGAGCGTAATCTCGGCCATGGCCAGGGCGCTGTACCAGAGGAAGCGTCTGGAAATGAGAATATAGCCGATGACGAACATGGGGATGTTCAGCAGCAGATAGAGCAGGCCCGGGTTCAAATATTCCGTCAGATAATAGAGGAGGGAACTGACCCCGAACAGGCCGCCGGGAACAAACTGGTGGGGGGTGGCAATTCCTTTCAGGGCGATGGTCTGAATCAGGGAGCCACCGGTGATCAGGGCGCAGTTCCAGAATACTGAATAAACAAATTTGCTTTTTTCCTTGGTCATCCGATATCCTCCATCGTTGCTTTCGAACCCGTCAACATACCGGTTCACAACAAAAAAACAACCTTTTTCAAGAAAAAATCATGGCCCGATTTGAACTGACATCCCCCTATGCCCCCTGTGGCGACCAGCCCGAGGCCATTGCCGAGCTGGTTGCCGGTCTCAGGCGCGGCGACCGTCATCAGGTGCTCCTTGGTGTCACCGGTTCGGGGAAAACCTTTACCATGGCCAATGTCGTGCAGCAGTTGCAGCGCCCGACCCTGGTTTTGGCCCACAACAAAACCCTGGCCGCCCAGCTCTACGGGGAATTCAAGGAGCTGTTTCCCAACAACGCGGTGGAGTACTTTGTCAGCTATTACGACTATTACCAGCCGGAAGCCTATGTGCCGTCCACAGATACCTTCATTGAAAAGGACAGCTCCATCAACGAAGAAATCGACAAACTGCGCCACAGTGCCACCCGCTCCCTGCTGTCGCGGCGGGATGTGCTCATCGTGGCTTCGGTCAGTTGTATTTACGGCCTCGGCTCACCGGAAGCCTACTACGGCATGCTCGTTGATCTGCGCTGCGGCATGGAGCTCAAACGCAACGATTTTCTCCATCGGCTGGTGGAAATTCAGTACGAACGCAACGATATCGATTTCCATCGCGGCACCTTCCGGGTGCGTGGCGACAGTGTCGAGGTCTTCCCCGCCTACGAGGAAAAGCGCGCCCTGCGCATCGAATTCTTCGGCGACGAGATCGACGCCATCAGCGAGATTGATCCTTTGCGGGGGCAGGTTATCGACCGCCTGGAACGCACCGCCATCTTCCCCGCCAGCCATTATGTCGCCACCAAACCGACCCTGAAACGGGCCATCGGCGAAATCCAGGATGAACTGCAGCAGCGCATCCAGTATTTTCGGGAACAGAACATGCTGCTGGAAGCCCAGCGCATTGAGCAACGGACCCTGTTCGACATCGAAATGATCGAGGAGATGGGCTACTGCCAGGGGATCGAAAACTACTCCCGCTTTCTTGACGGTCGCCGGCCCGGGCAGCCCCCCGCCACCCTGCTGTCCTACCTGCCCGACGACGCTCTCATGGTCATCGACGAAAGTCACGTCAGCGTCAGCCAGATCGGCGCCATGTACCGCGGCGACCGCTCCCGCAAGGAGACCCTGGTCAACTACGGTTTTCGCCTGCCCTCGGCCCTGGACAACAGGCCTTTGATGTTTGAAGAATTTCAACAGTGCCAGCCGCAGACCATCTATGTCTCGGCAACCCCCGCCGACTATGAGATGGAACAGGCCCAAGGGGTGTTTGTTGAGCAGGTGATCCGCCCCACCGGCCTGGTCGATCCCGCCATTGAGGTGCGGCCGGCCGGCACCCAGGTGGATGACCTGATGGAGGAGATTCGCACGACCATCGACAGCGGCGCGCGGATACTGGTCACCACCCTGACCAAGCGCATGGCCGAAGATCTCACCGGCTACCTGCAGGAAGCAGGGATCAAGGTCAACTACCTCCACTCCGATATCGACACCGTCGAGCGGGTACAGATCATTCGCGCCCTGCGCGAAGGAGAATTCGACGTGCTGGTGGGGATCAATCTGCTGCGCGAAGGGCTCGACATCCCCGAGGTTGCGCTGGTCGCCATCCTCGATGCCGACAAGGAAGGGTTCCTGCGCAGCGAGCGCTCCCTGATCCAGACCTGCGGCCGCGCCGCCCGCCATGTCAACGGCCGGGTGATCATGTACGCCGACCGCGTCACCCGCTCCATGCAGGCCTGTATCGACGAAACCTCACGTCGCCGTGAAAAACAGCTCAGCTACAACCAGCAGCACGGCATCATCCCGACTTCGGTGAAAAAGTCCCTGTTCTCCATCGTCGACAACTTCATCGGCAGGAAGAATAAAGACGACCTCCCTCAGCTCGCCGCCGAGGCAGAAGCCCTTTATGGCGATCCGCAGGCCCTGCGGGACAAGATCGCCGCCATCAAGGAACAGATGCTCGAAGCCGCGGCCCAGCTGGAATTTGAAAAAGCCGCCGACCTGCGTGATCAACTGCTGCTTCTGGAAAAACGGGAATTGTTGCTGCAAACCGGGGTGGATGTGAAAAACTAGCGGGAGATGTGCTTACGTGGTTCGGCGCAGGGACGCCATCAGCCCCCTGGCATTAAGCAGCAGCAGAACCAGGGTCGCGACCCCGAAGCCGATCAGGGTCCCAAGATGCAGACCAAAGCGGGGGCAGGCGACAGCAAGGGTCAGGGCGTAACAGAAAACCGACCACAGGCCGACGGGGAAGTGGCTGAGCAGCGACCGGGCACAGGCGGCACCGAAATGCAGATGCACAATCACCACCAGCGGCATGAGAATCAGCGGAAAGGCTGAAAAGATACCCGCCCAGGAAGAATCAACATGACCGGCAAGGGCGGTGATGGTTATCACCAGGGTCGCGGCGCACACCACCCGGAACAGAACCACCCGCAGCTGAAATGGGAGCTTCGGAGCCCTGGCCTGTTCATGACGGCCACGCACCAGAAAGCTGCTGACCAGCAGCGCCGCCACCGCCAGAGCAATCGCCGCCGGCGGCGACAGGTGCAGCAGGCCGATGGTGACTGCACCGACCAGATATCCCGACAGGGCGAGCACAACAACGACCGCGACGGAACAGTCCGGCTTGCGGCGCAGGACAAACAGATAAACCAGAGCGAACATCAACGAGGGGACCAGCCCCGCCAGATTGTAAAGAGCGCTGACGGACGCGAAGGCGACACCATATTCCAGTCCGTAAAAATACAACACAATGGCCGAACCGATGGGATACCCCGACAGAATACCGGCAATCTTCGGGTTGAGGTGCTCGGCAATAGCCGTCAGCAGCAGAATCATGATCAGGGTAACAAGGATCTTGGCCAGCAGCAGCATAAAGTTAACCTTGCCGGATAAATGACAAAACAGAGGGTTCGCCGGAGCTGTGCCGTTGCCTCCTCAGGGCCTCTTTTCCCGCTTGAACTCTGCCGTCAATCAACGTAGTATCACAACCGCACGCCACGTCCGGAGGCAGTCAGTAGCCTGGTGGCGCTCACGGTCTTCAAAACCGATGGGGGGCGTATCCCGTCCCTGGTGAGTTCGATTCTCATCTGCCTCCGCCAATCAGCAATAACAAGGAGTTACGGACTGTCCGTGGCTCCTTTTCTGCTTCACAATTCCCCCCGATCCGCCAGGCTGATGTAATCACCGTTGCCGATGATGATATGGTCGAGGACCCGGATACCGAGGAGTTCTCCAGCGTCTTTCAGGCGCCTGGTGATGTCCAGATCCTCCCGACTGGGGGTCGGATCACCGGAGGGATGGTTGTGCACAAACAGCACCGCTGCCGCTGATTCCTTGAGGGCCGGGGCGAAGACTTCGCGGGGGTGAACGATGCTGGCGGTGAGGCTGCCTTCGGAAATCTGGACCTCGCGCAGCAGGCGGTTTTTGGTGTCGAGGAGCAGAGCGAGAAACACCTCTTTGCGGTAGTCACACAAACGCTCGTGAAAATGGAAAAAGGCATCGGAAGAACTGCGATAGGGCTGCCCCGGCTGCAGACGCTGGTCGGTAAAGCGCCTGGCAATCTGGAACAGGGCCTGTATTTCCGCCGCTTTGGCCGGGCCGATTCCGGGTTGCACGCAGAGCTCGGTAATTGTTGCCGCCGCCAGTTTGCGCAGGGAGCCGAAACGGGCAAGCAGGCTTCGCGCCAGATCCACCGCGCTGTTTTTGCTCGCTGAGTCGCCGGTGCGGATAATCAGAGCCAGCAGCTCGGCATCCGTCAGTTGTTCCGCTCCCCGGGCCAGCAGTTTCTCCCGCGGACGTTCGTCGGCGGGCCAGTCTTTGATACGGTGAACCATTGTCCCCTCCTTTTTGCCATAAAGGTCTGTTCAATTTCGGCTGCCAAAGGTTACCGACGGTCCTGTCAGGCTTGCCGGAAAAGGTCATATCTCCGGAAGATCAGAGGGCGCCGTTGGCCTTGAGATAATCGGCGATAGCCCGAGCCAGAGCTTCGTAACCGGCACCATTGAGGTGCACGGCATCGCTTTTATAAACATCCGTTTTCAAGAGCCTGGTCAGTTCCCCCTCAAGCAGCGGAATGTCCAGTTCGTCGGCCAGTTCCTTGTAGACCGGGGCGTCCTGGATCAGCAGACCCGGCTGTGGTACGGCGATCATCACCACTTCGACACCACGCTGGTTGGCTGCTTCATACATGCGCCGCAGGTTGCTTTTAAGTTGCCCCCTGTCCCGTTTCTGCAGCAGATCATTACCACCGTGCATGAGCAGCAGCAGTTGCGGCTCGTGCGTATCGAGCAGTCCCGGCAGACGTGTGGCCCCGTCGGTGCTGAGTTCGCCGGAGATGCCGGCATTGACCACGCGTCGTCCCAGAAGCCGGTAAAGATGGGCCGGATAGTTGTTTTTGGCATCAGCGCCGACGCCGGAGGTCAGGCTGTCACCAAAAGCAAGAATAACAGCGTTGGGTCGCAGATAGGTCAGACTGGCGGGATTTTCACAGGCCGTGAGCACCACCAGCAGCAGCAGAACGAAAACGGATTGGCACAGGGATTTCATGACAGAGCCTCAATGACAGAATCGGGTTGAAAAAACGATTGCAGGGCGGAAAATACCTGGTCGCTGGATCCTTGAATAACCGGTGCCGGTGGCAGGGACTTGAGGAACAGCCGCCCGTATCCCCGCTTGATCACCCGACTGTCAAGAATCAGGACAACGCCCTGGTCGTTCCGATGGCGGATCAGGCGACCGAACCCCTGCTTGAAACGGATCACCGCCTGGGGCACCGTATAGTCCATAAAGGCATCGCCGCCACTGGCGGTAATGGCCTGGGCACGGGCTTCGAGAATCGGCTCCGTCGGCACCTTGAAGGGAAGCCTGGTAATGATCACCTGTTCCAGGGACGCGCCGGGGACATCGACCCCTTCCCAGAAGGAATCGGTTCCGAAGAGACTGCTGGTGACATCATCGGTAAACCGCTTGAGCAGTCGGTGGCGATTTTCCTCCCCCTGGCGCAGACAGCGCAAGCGCCGGGCTTCGAGCACCGGCGCCAGCTCTTCATGTACATCGCGCAGCAGGGCGTAGGAGGTAAAGAGGACAAAGCTGCGCCCGTTACTGGCGACGACGGCTTTTTCAACAGCATCGCGAACCGCCGCGAAAAACCCGGGCCTGCCCGGTTCCGGAAGATCGGTGGGCACGGCGACCAGGGCCTGCTGCTGATAATTGAAGGGGGAGTTCAGGGCCAGCTTGCTGACCCGCCCCCTCTCCACCTGCTGCAATCCGACCCGTGAACAGAAGTAGTCGAAGGAATCGGCAACGGTCAGGGTGGCGCTGGTCATGACCAGGGTCTGGAAGCGCTGATACAAGGCCCGTTGCAGGTTTTCGCCAACATCCAGCGGCGCCTGACAGAGGGTGGTGATCAGGCCCTTGCCGCGCCCGATCCGCCCTTCGCGGATCTCAATCCAGTGGCAGCCGGCCGGTGACACAGCGGTGAAGCATGCCAGGTTCATGGCGATCACCCCGAGACGCCCGACCATGCCCCGGATATCGATCAGGGTCGAATGGACCTTCTCCGCCACCGCATCCGGCAGAGTCCGGGCCAGCTGCAACAGGGCCTCAAGGCCCTGCTCCACGGTGGTGGTCGCGGTTTCCAGCCGCTTGAGGCGCTGCAGGATCTGCTGCCAGGCCTCCGTGGTGATAAAGTCCGGCAGAATCCGGTGCTTGAACTCCTGGCCGGCCGTCAGCTTCCGGCCCAGGGCCTCGGGCAGTTCCGTCGCGATCTGTTGCAGTTCATCCACCGCCAGGTCGACAAGGATCTGGCGGTGACGGGTGACATCTTCAATGGCATCATAAAATGCCCGGTAGAGGACATCTTCCGTATCGGGAAGCTCCCTGGCAAGCTGTCCCAGCAGGCGTGGCAGCAGGCCCTGATCCGGTTTGCGTGGATGCCGCAGGCGCGACAGCACCCGGGCAAAGGTAAAGCGGGTTATCTGCGCCGAAAAATAACTGGTTGCCACATCTTCCAGATGATGGGCTTCATCGAGAATCACCCGGTCGAAGGGCGGCAGAACCGCCGTCGCCGAATAATTGTCCGTCTGCTCACGCAGGGCCAGATCGGACAGGAGCAGGGCATGGTTGACCACGAGAATGTCGGCACGGGCAGCCTGACGTCGGGCACGATGGAAAAAACAGCGGCTGTAGTGGGCGCACCGCACCCGCGCGCACTGATCAGCTTCACAGCAGACTTCTTCCCACGCCTGCCAGGACGGAATGAAGGACAGATCCTCCTTTGAGCCATCGGCGGTGGTCGTCGCCCAGAGGAGGATCTGCTGCAGCTGGGCCTGGACCTCCTGATCGAAGAGCCCCGGCTCATGGCCGGCGGTTTCCCCCCGGCGGATACAGAAATAGTTGCTGCGTCCCTTGACCAGCACCGCCTGAAAGGGGATAGCCGTGGCCCGTTGCAGAAAGGGCAGGTCCTTGCGCATCAGCTGTTCCTGCAGATTGATGGTCCGGGTCGAGACCACCACCCGCTCGCGGTTGTTGTGCGCCCAGAGCAGGGCGGGGACCAGGTAGGCAAGGCTCTTGCCGGTGCCGGTACCGGCCTCGATCACCGCCAGCTGCCCTTTATTAAAGGCATCACCGACAGCGAAGGCCATACGCAACTGCTCGGGACGCTGTTCATAATCGGGAAGTCTGGCGGCAATCATGCCGTCCGGGCCGAGGAGTTCATCAATGCGCTGGGGATGGATCTTCTCCAGATCCCTTTCGGCAAAGGCTTCAACAACCCGGTAGTGCTGATCGACACGATTGTTGACAATGTAGAAACCGACACCGAGATCCCCCAGCCGCGCGGCGATCTCCAGGTCGGCGGCTGAGGGTTCGAGGCTTCCGGAAGGGTGGTTGTGAATGACCACGTCACCATAGCTGCAGGTGTGGAGAATGGCCGGCACCGCCTTGTCGTTGCCGCGGGCCAGGACTTCAACCTGGACGACCCGTTGCCGGCTGTCGACCTGACCGAGGAAAAACACCTCGCGACCACCGGCGTCGGCAATGGCGAAACGCAGCATATCGAGGGATTCTGATGAGAAGCTATCGAGCATGGCGTCGGATTATAGTGGAAGTTCCGGCATAATTGGGAAAAATTCGTGATTTCTGCAGCAGCTATTCCCCTTGATGCTCCAGCGGCCCCTGTTTATGATGCAGCATCAAAACCTGTAGCCAATGGAGGCGGACATGCCTGATCTCTTAACCATCTACCACCGCTTGCGGCAAGAATATTCACTCAATGGCTGGTGGCCGGCGGAGTCCCCTTTTGAGGTGGTGGTAGGAGCCTTTCTGACCCAGAATACCAACTGGAACAATGTTGAAAAGGCCCTGACCAACCTCCGTGATGCCAACGCCCTGGATCTTCCGCTGCTGGCGCAAATACCGCGTGCCGACCTGGAACAGCTCATCCGCCCCTCCGGTTTTTTCCGGCAAAAGGCTGAACGTCTGCAGAATTTCTGCCGTTATCTGCTGGCTGAACATGATGGGGTACTGTCTGATCTGTTGCACCTGCGCCTCGATGCCGCGCGCGACCGGCTGCTGGCACAACCAGGTATCGGCCACGAAACCGCCGACTCCATCCTCCTCTACGCCGGTGATCGTCCGTCATTTGTCATCGACAGCTACACCCGCCGCCTGTTCGGGCGGATCGGCATCCTCACCGGAAGCGAAAAATACGACGACATCCGGCAGCTGTTCATGGACCGGATTCCGGAGGAGGTCCCCCTGTATAAGGACTATCATGCCCTCATTGTCACCCACTGCAAGGAACTGTGTCGTAAAACCCCCCTCTGCCGGCAATGTTTCTGTGCAAATTTCTGTGCTTATGCGGTCAAGGCGTCTTGAACAATTGCGTTATCTGCGCTAGTCTTCACGGTTTCAACATCCTTACCCGCAACGGATACAAAGACGATGGATCACACCCTGTTTCTGCTGAAAAAAATTCTTGGTGATTTTCTCTCTCCGGTGCCGGTCATCCTGTTATTGATGTTGTTTGCCTTTCTGAGTCTGCTGCGGCGGAAAAACCGCTGGTTCGGTCTGCTGTGCCTGTTTCTGGCTCTGGTCGGTCTGTTCGCAGCCAGTTACCCGCCCTTGAGTCAGCAGCTGATGGCCCCCTACGAATCACGCTATCCGGCCTATGAAGCGTCCGGACAGCAGCAGGACTACATTGCCGTACTCGGCAACTGGCACCAGACCACCCCGGGCCAGCCGGTGACCAGTGAACTCGGCCCGACGGCGGTTGTCCGCCTGGCCGAAGGGATACGCATCTACCGTCTGCATCCCGGCAGTCGTCTGATCTTTACCGGCTACCACGGCATCGACAAGGACCCGGTCTCCTTTCCGGAAAAACTCAAGGAACTCGCCGTCGCCCTGGGCGTTCCGGAAACAGATATCCTGACCTTCAGCGGACCACGGGATACCGTTGAAGAAGCGCAGTTGATCGCCGGGCTGTATCCACAGAGCCGGCTGGTGCTGGTCACCTCGGCGTCCCACATGCCGCGGGCCATGGCTCTGTTCGAAGGAGCGGGACTGCAGCCCGTACCGGCGCCGACGGATCATCTGAGCAAGCCGGCCACCCGCTGGTGGCGGTTTCCCGACGCCAGAAGCCTGGCCAAGACGGAGCGCTGGATTCACGAACAACTGGGGCTGCTCTGGGCAAAGCTGATGGGGCAAAGGGCACAACAGACCGAAGCTGAATAATTCTCTTGATCATTTTAGCGGGGCGCAACCCGCCCCTTTGGAGACCTTCCATGGACTACAAAAATACCCTGAACCTGCCTGAAACCGATTTTCCCATGCGTGCCAATCTGCCGGTTCGGGAACCGGAAATCCTCGCCCTGTGGCAACAGGCCGACCTCAACCGGCAGTTGGAACGGCCGAATCCTGACAAGCCCTGCTTTGTCCTTCATGACGGCCCTCCTTATGCCAACGGCAACATTCACATGGGCCATGCCCTGAACAAGATCCTCAAGGACATTATCGTCAAGAGCAAGCGGATGCAGGGGTATTACGCGCCCTATGTGCCCGGTTGGGACTGTCACGGGCTGCCCATTGAGCTGATGGTTGACAAGAAGCTGGGCAAGAAAAAGCGGGAGCTGAGCAAAGCCGAATTCCGGCGGGAATGCCGCGAGTACGCCAAGGTCTGGATTGCTACCCAGTCCGAGCAATTTCAGCGCCTGGGCATCCTCGGCAACTGGGATGATCCCTATCTGACCATGACCGAAAAATACGAAGCGACCACCGCCCGTGAACTGGCGAAACTGGCGGAGCGTGGTTCCCTGTTCAAGGGGAAAAAGCCCATCCACTGGTGCTCGTCCTGTGTCACCGCCCTGGCTGAAGCCGAGGTCGAGTACGACGACCACACCTCGCCATCCATCTATGTCAAGTTTCCCTATATCGACGAGCTGCCGCCGGAACTGGCCCGGCTCGCGGACAAGCCCCTGGGTTTCCTGATCTGGACGACAACGCCCTGGACCATCCCTGCCAACCTCGGGGTCTGCCTGAATCCGGAACTGCCCTATGTCGCCATCGACACCGGCAGCGAATACCTGGTGGTCGCTGCCGGGCTCAAGGAGCAGGTCTGTGCGGCAACAAACCTTGATCACCCTGAAACCGTCGCCACCTTTGACGCCACCCTGTTCGAGGGGAAAAACTGTCGGCATCCCTTTTATGACCGGCCGTCCCTGCTGATGCTGGGTGACCATGTTACCCTTGAGGCGGGAACAGGATGTGTCCATACCGCCCCCGGCCACGGCCAGGACGATTACGCCATCGGTCTCAAGTACGGCCTTGAGGTCTATAATCCGGTGGACGATTATGGTCGCTACCGTGACGATCTGGAGCTGTTCGGCGGCATGAAGCTGGGTGAAGCCAACGGCGCCGTCAACAGCAAGCTGCTTGAGGTTGGCGCCCTGCTCCATGAAACCAGCGTCAGCCACAGCTACCCCCACTGCTGGCGCTGCAAAAAGCCCGTCATCTTCCGGGCCACGGAACAATGGTTTGTCAGCATGGAGGCAAACCAGCTGCGCCAAAAAGCCCTGGCAGAGATCGATCGGGTGCAGTGGATTCCCGCCTGGGGGCGTGACCGCATCTACAATATGATCGAAGCCCGTCCCGACTGGTGCGTCAGCCGCCAGCGCAGCTGGGGCGTACCGATTACCATCGTTTATTGTGAAAAATGTGGAGAAGCCCTCAATGACGGCACCGTCATGCATCACATCGCCGATCTATTTGACGAGGCGGGCAGTGATGTCTGGTTTGAAAAAGAGGCTTCCGAGCTGTTGCCGAAAGGAACGGTATGCCCGGCCTGCAGCCATGATCATTTTACCAAAGAAACTGATATCCTTGACGTCTGGTTCGATTCCGGCGTATCCCACGCCGCTGTCTGCGAAGTGCGCGCCGAACTGCACAGCCCGGCCGATCTCTACCTGGAGGGCTCGGATCAGCACCGCGGCTGGTTTCATTCCAGCCTGCTGGAATCCGTCGGCACCCGTGACCGGGCACCCTACAAGGCCGTCCTGACCCATGGTTTTGTCCTCGACAAGAACGGTCGCCCCATGTCGAAATCCATGGGCAACGTCATCTCTCCGGACGAAATCATCAAGAAATACGGTGCTGAGATCCTGCGCCTGTGGGTCGCGGCCACCGACTACCGTGATGATATCCGGCTTGGTGATGAAACCCTGCAGCGTCTCTCCGACGCCTACCGCCGCATTCGCAACACCGCCCGCTACCTCCTCGGCAACCTCAACGGCTTCGACCCGGCAACCGATCAGATCGCCGCCGGGCAACTGCTGGAGCTGGATCGCTGGGCCCTGTCCCGCCTGGCCCGCTTGACCCAGCGCGTGGCTACGGCCTATGAAAAGTACGAATTTCATACCCTCTACCACGCGGTGCATAATTTCTGCGCCATCGATTTGAGCGCCTTTTATCTTGATATCCTCAAGGATCGCCTCTATATCAGCGCCAAAAGCAGTGTCGAATACCGCAGCGCCCGCACCACCCTGTACCGCATTGTCGATGCCCTGACCCGGCTGATCGCCCCGGTGCTGAGCTTTACCGCCGATGAGATCTGGCAGCGTCTGCCGGGGGAAAGGGAAGAGAGCGTCCATCTGGCCAGCTTTCCACAGGCGGCGCGTGAAGATCTCGACGACGCGCTGGAAGCGCGTTATGAAAAACTGGGGAAAATCCGCACTGAGGTCTCCCGCCTTCTGGAAAAGGCACGGGCGGAAAAACGGATCGGTCAGTCCCTGGAAGCCAGGGTGGTCCTCTGTCCTCCGGCAGACTATCGTCAACTGCTGACTGAGTACCAGGACCTGCTACCCGGGTATTTTATTGTGTCGCAGGTCGAACTGGTGGATACCCTGTCCGATGGCCAGGAGTCCGGTCAGGTGCCGGGACTTAAACTGCTGGTTGCCGAGGCCGATGGCAGCAAGTGTGAGCGCTGCTGGAACTATGCCCAGAACATCGGCTCAGCGAAGGAACATCCGAGCCTCTGCGCCCGCTGTGCCGCAGCCCTGGCGGCGGAGTAACATGAAAAAATACCCGCTGTTTATCACCCTTGTTGCCGTCAGCCTGGTTCTCGATCAACTGTCAAAGGTGTATATAGAAAACACCTTCAGCTATGGTCGCATGCGGGTTCTGATAGAGAACCATGTCTATATTACCCATCTGCGCAACCCCGGCGCGGCTTTCGGAATTCTCGCCGACAGCGCCTGGCGGCTGCCGTTTTTTCTGACCATCTCCAGCGTCGCTGTCATCGGCATTCTCTGGTACCTGAGAACCCTCCCGGACAACGCGCGGTTCATGCATGCTGCCCTGGCTTTGATCTTCGGAGGAGCGGTAGGAAACCTCATTGATCGGGTGCGCCTGGGCGAGGTGGTGGATTTTATCGGCGTTCACTGGTACCAGTATCACTGGCCCGCTTTCAATATCGCCGACAGCGCCATCTGTGTCGGGGTGGCCATGTTGCTGTTCTCGACCTGGCGGGACGAACGCCGACACAAAAAGACAGCATAAGGACTGTTGTGAGCCTGTCCTGATAACAACAAAGGGCGTACCTGTCATCGGGTACGCCCTTTGTGCTTGTATTAAATTTTATCCTTCAGGGGTTTTTAAAACTTCCCGAACTCATCGTCATCCAGGGCAATCTGCTTTTTCATGGCGATCTTGGGTGCGC
>CALFFB010000279.1 GCA_937958075.1 uncultured Geobacteraceae bacterium
CCATCTACCGGAAGATGAAAAAGTACGGTCTGCGCAAGGAGGATCTGCTATCGTAAGCGCAAACGCTTGGAGGACAGACAATGAAAGCTACTGAAGCCAAACTCCTCGACTTCCTGAAAAAGTCGCCCCAGTTCGTCATCCCGATTTACCAGCGCACCTACTCCTGGACCGAGCCGCAGTGCCGGCAGTTGTGGGACGATATTCTGCGCGCCGGGCGCAGTGAGGAGATCAGCGCCCATTTTATCGGCTCAATCGTCTATATTGAGAAGGGCCTGTATCAGGTCTCCAGTCAATCGCCATTGCTGGTGATCGACGGGCAGCAGCGGATTACTACCGCGACGCTGATCATCGAGGCGCTGTCGCGTCACTTGGGGGATGCCGAACCCATGGAAGGCTTTTCGGCCAAGAAGCTGCGCAACTATTACCTGCTTAATCCCCTGGAGGAAGGCGAGCGCGGTTTCAAACTGCTGCTGACGCAAACCGATAAGCAGAGCCTGCTGGCACTGTTGAAGCAGAAGCCATGGCCGGCTGAACATTCGTTGCGGCTAAAGGAGAATTTCGAGTTCTTCGAAGCGCAGGTCGGGCAACTGGGTGACGATCTGACTGCGCTGTGCAAGGGCATCGCCAAGCTCATCATTGTCGATATTTCGCTGAGCCGAGATCAGGACAATCCGCAGCTCATCTTCGAGAGCATGAACTCCACCGGTCGCGAGTTGAGTCAGGCTGATTTGATTCGCAACTTTGTATTGATGGGGCTGGAGCCTACGCGCCAGACCCGGTTGTATGAAGACCACTGGCGGCCGATGGAGGTCGCGTTCGGCCAAGAGGGTTATGGTGAGCACTTCGACTGGTTCATGCGCCATTATCTGACTGTGAAGACCGGGGATATTCCGAAAATCGGTGATGTGTACGAGGCGTTCAAGGCCCATGCGGGGCAGCCGAAGATTGCGGAGAAGGGCGTTGATGCGCTTGTAGCCGATATCCAGACCTTCGGCGACTACTACTGCGCCATGGCCCTGGGCAAGGAGACGGACAAGGAACTCGCTGTTGCCTTTCAGGATCTGCGCGAGTTGAAGGTGGATGTGGCCTATCCCTTCCTGCTGGAGCTGTATCACGACTATCTCAACGGGACATTGGCAAAGATGGATTTCCTCCAGGCGGTTCGGCTGGTGGAGGCCTATGTGTTTCGCCGCGCGGTGTGCGCCATTCCCACCAACTCTCTCAACAAGACCTTCGCCACCTTTAGCCGTGTGCTGAAAAAAGACCGTTATCTGGAGAGCATTCAGGCGCATCTGCTCACCTTGCCTTCGTATCGTCGCTTTCCCAACGACGAGGAATTTAAACGTGAGCTGGCGGAGCGTGATCTCTACAACTTCCGCAGTCGCAGCTACTGGTTGCGCCGGCTGGAGAACTTCGAGCGCAAGGAGCGCGTGCTGGTGGACGAATACACCATCGAGCACATCCTGCCGCAGAACGACAAGCTATCTGCTAAATGGCGCGAGGCCCTTGGGCTGGAGTGGCAGCGCGTGCAGGAAAGATGGCTGCATACCTTGGGTAATCTCACCCTCACCGGTTACAACGCGGAGTACAGCGACCGGCCTTTTGCCGACAAACGCGACATGAAAGGCGGATTTAAGGAAAGTCCTTTGCGTCTTAACGAGGGTCTGGGCGGGTTGGACACTTGGAACGAGGTAGCCATCCAGGAACGAGCTAAAAGACTGGCCGAACAGGCCGCGAAGGTGTGGGGCGCCCCCAGGCTGTCGGACAATGTGCTTGACGCCTATCGCGCCAAAGTCGAGACGACGGCGAGCTACAGCCTTGACGATCATCCACAGCTTGCCGCTGACAGTCCCATGCGGACCCTGTTCGAGACCTTCCGCAAGGAAGTCCTGGCCCTCGACCCCGGAGTAACCGAGGAGGTGCTCAAGCTCTATATCGCCTACAAGGCCGAGACCAACTTCGTCGATGTGGTGCCGCAAAAGAGCCGTCTGCGCCTGTCACTGAATATGCAATTCCACGAACTCCACGACCCGAAGGGCTTGGCCAAGGACGTCACCAACCTGGGCCGTTGGGGCAATGGCGACATCGAAGTGGGGCTGAACAAGGCCGACGAACTGCCGTATGTCATGGGCTTGGTGCGCCAGTCGTTTGAGAAACAGATGGGCAATGGAGGTGAGGTTTGAGTGTCTACACCGAAGACACCCTTGTCCAGCAGACCACCGCCGAGTACCTGGAGCAGGAACTGGGCTGGCAGTCGGTGCGCCCACGAGTATTTCGAGCCGAACAACCACTCTCGGCAATCATCTGCAAGGTAAAGGGAAGATATGAGTATTGAAGGGCAACTCAGCGATAGCAAATCCCTGCGGGCTATCACCGGCAAGAGCACCGATTGGTCGGAGCTGGCCAAGGATTGTGTAGCCTTTGCCAATGCCCAGGGTGGGCGGCTGCGAATCGGTATCGAGGATGGTGCCAGTGATCCTCCGGTCGGACAGCGTGTTCCGGCGGAGTTGATCGAAAAGGTTCGTTCGAGAATTGGCGAATTGACAGTCAATGTGACGACTGCCGTACAGCTTCGCCAATCGGAGGCTACCGGCGGGGAGTATCTGGAAATTGGGGTTTCGCGTTCCGTTTCACCAGCTTCGACCACTGACGGACGTTTTTATCTGCGAGTGGGCGACGCCTGTAAACCGCTGGTCGGTGAGGAGGTGCAACGGTTGCTGGCAGAGCGTAGCGCCCAACCTTGGGAGACCTTGACCACGTTGGAAGTGCCGCGAAACGAACGTGATCCAGCCCTCCTTGCGGATTTCGTTGCCGGCATCCACGCATCCGATCGGGTCAAGGCTTCCGTCAAGGAAAAAAGTGACGAAGAACTGCTTGACCACTATTACCTGGCCATCGGCCCTCACCTGACCAACCTGGGCATCCTTTGTGTCGGCCGGCGCCAACATCGCGCTCAACTCGGTTCCGCGCCGATCATCCAGTCTATCAAGTACGACGAGGCCGGACGCAAGGTCAACAAGCTACTCTGGGACGACCATACCTTTTCGCCGATGCAACTGATCGATGTCGTCTGGCGGGACACACCTGACTTCCGGGAAAGTTACGAATTGCCGGATGGCCTTTTTCGCCAGCATCTCCCTGTCTACGACGGCCGCATTGTTCGTGAATTTCTGGTCAACGCCTTGGTTCACCGCCCCTATACTCAGCGTGGGGATATCTACCTCAATTTGCACCCTGACCGTCTGGAAGTTATTAATCCCGGTCTGTTGCCATTGGGAGTAACCCCGCAGAACATCCTGCACCAGTCTGTTCGACGTAACAATGAACTGGCGCGGGTTTTTCATGATCTCGGGCTGATGGAGCGTGAGGGTAGCGGTTATGATCTGGTGTACGAGGTGCTTCTTTCGCAAGGACGCCCTTTGCCAAAACTTTCTGAGGGGTCTGACTATGTGAAGGTGGTCGTTGAAAAGCGCATCGTTAAGCCTGAGGTTATCGACTTTCTGGTGAAGGCTGACCAGACCTACCAGCTCCGGCAGCGCGAACGGATCGTGCTCGGACTGTTGGCACAGAGTGAAGGTCTGACCGCGCGGGAACTGGCCGCTGCGCTGGAACTTGCAAATTCCGAAGAGATGACTTCCTGGATTGGCCGTCTGCCGGATATCGGTATTGTACGGCAGACCGGGCGTACCAAGGGCACGCGCTACTTTGTGGAGCCCGAATTCCTGCGCCGACTGGAATTTCCCAGTCAGACGAATCTGGCCCGTATCGAACCACATCGATTGGATGCTCTGGTTCTTGAGGATATTTCACGTTATCCAGGAACGGCGATTGGCGATGTTCATGAAAGGATAGGGTCGGAAATCAAGCGCCGACAGATCAAGCTAGCGTTGGATCGCCTCTGTGACAACGGCAAGGTGCGACCGGAAGGAGATAAACGTGGCCGGAGGTACTGGCCGGGATAATCATGATTATCGACGTAATCTTCTCCAAAAATCGATGCGCGTCGATAATTGCCGTCGATAGTTTCATTTAATTATATTGAAATCAGACAGTTATAATATTGACGTGTAATGATGTAAATCCCGGGTTGTCCGAAAATCGACAATTGCGGAGGGTAAGCCTATTTGATTCCGAACATTTCAAAGAAGGAAACACCCACCGGCTTGACGATCCACAGGCCGAGGACGCAGATAATGATGACCGTCATCACCCAGTTGAGCACCTGGGTGCGCCGCGCCCAATTCGGTTCCGGCCGAGACTTTTCGTCTTTTGAACGCTCTTTGTCTTTGCTGTTGACCCGGCTGCGCGCGACCCCGCGCAGCAACCGCCCGGAGGACAGGAAGATAACCGCTGACACCACGAACTGAGGCATGACATCGATACCGACCACTCCGGTCGCCAGCAGCACGCCATAGTAGGCCAGGGCCACCAGCCCCAGAAGTGTCATCTGCTGACCTGCGTTCATCTTGCCTCGCGTGGTATAACAGGGTTATCGTGCTTCATGTTTGTCATGAATCTTCTTTTTTCTAACCCGTTCAGGCGGGTTCTGCCATTGTTACCTGCACGCTTCAACCATAACCAAATTCCAGCCATCAAACAAGGTTTTCATCTGTACTGACGTCATCCTCCGGGTCCCAGTGCCCCAGGCGCAGGACCTCACGCCGACAGCGGTTATTGAGACATTGCGCCAGGGCCATATACAGGGCGATGACCGCTGCCAGGAAGGCAAAGCCGCACCCAAGCCACAGAAACACCTGATCCCCTCGCAGATGATCCATGGACAGGGCCAGCAGAGCGCACATGAGGGTACCGTACAGCCCCTGCAGGGCGACACTGCGCCGGAAACTGCCGAGAAACAGTATGGCGCTGAACATCGCCCACAGACTCAGGTAGCTGAACATGGTCAGGGCATCGGGATGGCGCCCCAGACCGAGAGCCGGAAAGACCTCGTAGCTGATCAGCGACAGCCAGAACAGGCCGAAGGGGAGGAGGGCAGCGGCTATCTGTGACTGTCCCTGCTGCCGGCTGTGCACCCCGTAAAGCAGCAGGACGGCGCTGACCCCGCCCAGGGCAAACCCGGTCAGAGCAACCGGAGGCTGCCAGGGTTCCAGCAGACTGGCCGGATAAACAACAAGAGCTACCGCCAGAGCGATCAGCGCCGGACCCGGCAGCTCCTGAAACATGGTCGCAGTTGATGTCTCAGTCATGTTCTGCCCCTGCAAGAACTTCAGCCCCTGTTGTCGGACAGGGGCTGAAGCAAACGTGAATCTGACCTGCGGACCTAGTCGCGGGCACGTTCGAGAACCAGATCCTCTTCTTCGGCAAAGATCGGCGCGGTTGCCGGAGCCGTTGCTTTTTGCGGACGCAGGGAGGTTGCCATCATCGCCCCGACCAGCAGCAGAATCCCGGCCACCATGAAGGAACTTTCCATGCCGCCGTATTTGGCATTAAGCAGGGCCGAAACCTTCACCAGCACAAAGGCACCCACGCCCCAGGAGGAAAAGAGAATCCCGTAATTCATGCCGTAGTTTTTCGCGCCCCAGTAGTCCTTGGCAAAGGAAGGGAACAGGGACAGATTGGAGCCATAGTTAAAGCCGATAAAGGTGGCCAGCAGGGTCACCAGCAGCGCCCCGGAGCCGGCGCCGGAAACGACGGGAATGGCAGCGAACATGAGGGCGGCCTGGAATGCCAGCATCGCTGCCAGGGTGGTGGCGCGTCCGATCTTGTCAGAGAGAATCCCGGCGACAATGCGACCGGCGGCGTTACCGACCGCCATGACCGCTACCGCGATAAAGGCCAGCTCGCCCATGCTCTGCTTGGCGATTCCGGCGATGCTGCCGATGACCATCAACCCGGCCCCTGCTCCGATAAAGAAGGTCAGCCACAGGGTGTAAAAGCGTCCCTGCTTGAGCATCTGCTGCGGCGCGACATCAACAGTCGGAGCCGAGGAAGCCGGCGCTTTACCTGTCTTGTGCCCCTCTGCTGCAGGAGAGAATCCGGCCGGTGGATTGACCAGCAACATGGACATACCGCAGACCATGACAATAAAGGCGATGCCCAGAATCAGCATGGTCTGATGGAGACCATAGGCGCCAAGGAGATACTGGCAGGCCGGCGCCAGGTATACCGGCGCGATACCGAAGCCGGAGACGACGATGCCGGCAATCAGCCCGGTCTGGGTCGGTGAAAACCATTTCAGGGCCGGCGGCGTCGCGGCGGAATAGCCGAAGCCGATGCCGAGACCGGCCAGGGCGCCAAAACCGAACACCCAGCCCCAATAGGTTGAGGTCATGGAGCAGACCAGAAAACCGGCGCCAACCAGCAGGCCACCGAGCATGGCCGTCAAGCGCGGGCCCATCTTGTCCTGCATCTTGCCCCCCAGGATCATCGACAGGGCAAAGGCCAGACAGGCCACAGCATAAGGGTCGCCGGAACCGGCAAACAAGGTGGCAATCTGCCCTTTGAGCATGCTGTAGGCATAGAGAATGCCCAGCGCCAGATTGATACCAAGGCCGGCGGCGACGACCTGAAGACCACGACTTTTCTGCGTTTTTTCTTGCATTTCAACTCTCTCCTCTGGTTTCAGCACATAAGATGATGGACGGGACAAAACACGATTCAGGCGATGTGGCAAAGGCCACCGATTGTTGAACCTGATAAATAACGGGGCGTGAGCGGGCGCAGGTTCCGCCACCTGAACAGCTGCAACGGCTGGCTGCGGTGCCTCGGCAACTGTCTGCCGAGGCGATTGGACCGGTTGAGGGATATGCGCCAGAACATCCGGATAGCGCTGGCTTAAGCTGGGAAATTTTTCACATTCGCGGTAACGACTGGCGCAGTAGTGAGACATGGCAACAACGTCGTAGGGAGAAATATAGTCCTCACCGACGTCGCAGAAATTTTTATCCTGATCAAAATAGGGGCAGATTGCCATGGGGGTCCTCCTTGATAGTAAAGAGCGTCACGCTCCCATACCAAGGCAACGACCGTGCCACGACGAGAAATTATTTTTATCTCTGATAACAAATGGTTAGAACAATGGCGAGGAGCGTGTCAAGGATGCCGGAAAGGTGCTTTTTCGCAAATCTGCAAATCAGAACATGCCTCGGGCTGCTCTTGGCTTTTTTCTGAAACAAAAAGGGTTATTTTTATTTCTATCTGTAACTATTGAGTTTTTGCCTTGACAGGAGGGTGTTCTCTAAAAAACAAAACACTGATTTGCAAATTCGTAACGGATGATTCGACTGATTCGCATTTCTGCAAAAAAGTGGGACTGGTCAGCCCGGCCACATTCCGATAAAATCACCGAATCTGCACACCATTCCGTTACTCGACCTTGACAGGAGATCATAAGCAGATGCCACGACTCGATCAGATCATGACCCGCGGCGGCGACAAGGGGCAGACCAGCCTGGTCGACGGCTCGCGGATCTCCAAAGCATCCCAGCGGGTAAAAACCTACGGTACCGTCGATGAGCTGAACTCTGTTTTCGGCCTGGTGCGCTGCGAGGCCCTGCCCGCCGGACTGAACGACAAGCTGCTGCAGGTGCAGAATGAGCTGTTCAATCTGGGCGGAGAGCTGGCAACCCCGGTGGACAGTGAGTTTGCCGCACGCATTCCCAATGTCCACCAGGGCCAGATTGATACCCTGGAGGCCTGGCTGGCCGAGGCACGCACGCAGCTGGAACCGGCGCAGAATTTCGTGCTGCCCGGAGGCACCCGCGCTGCCGCCCTGCTGCATCTGGCGCGCACCGTCACCCGGCGCTGCGAGCGGGAGCTGGTCACCCTGCACGAAAGTGAGGCCATCAACCCCCTGTGTCTCGGTTTTCTCAACCGCCTCTCGGATCTGTGCTTTGTCTGGGCCAGGCTCTGTAACGATGGCGGCAAAACCGACATTTTCTGGCAACCGGGGGAACATCGATGACCGACGACACGACCCGCGAGGAGCCCCTGCTGCCACGCCTGCTGGTCACCAACGCCCTGCGCGCCAACCTCGACAAGCACATGACCCTGAATCAGATGGCCGACTCCAAGGCCGCCATGATCATGACTGCGGCCTCCATTGTCATTACCATCACCCTGACCCAGTACGACAAGCTGGAGCTGCTCACCATCCTGCTTTTGGCGGCGTCAGGGCTGCTGGCGGTGGTCTTTTCCATCCTCGCGATTATCCCGCCCCTGCATGTGACCGACCACACCAACCTCTTCTACTTCCGCTCCTACAGCGATCTGAGTGAAGAGGAGTTTGTCCGCCAGTTCAAGGCGGCTATCGCCGATCGTGACAAGCTCTACGATGCCTATCTCCATGAAATCTACTACCTCGGCAAGCACCGCCTGACCCGCAAATACGGCCTCATCCGCAACGGCCTGTGGACACTGCTCATCGGTCTGCTCGCTGCCACCGCTTCGGCCCTGCTGCTGCACCTGCCCTTATGAACCTGATTCTCCTGAACGCTGCCGATTTTGTCGATGACGAGACGGTCCGTCTGCAGGGACGGCCCTTTGACCACGTGGCCCAGGTTCTGAAAAAAGAGGAAGGGGCCATGCTGCGGGTCGGGCAGGTTGATGGCGCCATTGGTTACGGCACCATTGTCCACCGTGACCATCAGCAGCTGACGCTGCAGGTGCGTCTCGACCAACCACCGCCACCCCCCCTGAACCTGCGCCTGATCCTGGCCCTGCCCCGCCCGAAGATGCTGCGCCGGATACTGCAGGGCGTCGCGTCCCTGGGGGTCAAGAAGCTGTATCTGGTCAACAGCTACCGGGTCGACAAAAGTTACTGGAACAGCCCCCTGCTGCGTCCGGAAAACCTGGACGAACAACTGCGCCTCGGCCTGGAACAGGCCGGCGACACCATCCTGCCCAAGGTTGTTCTGCGGCCCCGCTTCAAGCCCTTTGTCGAGGATGAATTTCCCGAACTCTGTCGGAATCTCGACGCCTATATCGCCCACCCCGGCGCCGACCACGCCTGTCCCCCGTCAAGCTCGGCGCCACGCCTGCTGGCGGTCGGCCCGGAGGGCGGATTCATCCCCTATGAAGTGGAAAAGATGCAGGCCTGCGGCGCTGTTCCTGTCCATCTCGGTCCGCGCATTCTCCGGGTGGAAACGGCATTGCCGGTACTGATTGCCAAACTGACCAGCCAGAAGGAATCCTAGACCGTGCCCGCCAACCCCAAGGCCACCTACCTGCTGCTGATTCTGCCGCCCCTGTTCTGGGCCGGCAACTCTGTTCTGGCGCGCGGCGTCATTGATCTGATTCCACCGGTCAGCCTGGCCTTCTGGCGCTGGACCCTGGCCCTGCTGATCCTGCTGCCGCTGACCTTCGGCCATTTGCGCCGCGACTACCGGCTGCTCTGCAGCCACTGGAAAATCACCCTGCTCATCAGTCTGCTGGGGATCGCCGCTTTCAATACCATCCTGTATACGGCCGCCCACACCACCACGGCCATCAACATTGCCCTGTCGCAATCGGTGATGCCGGCCCTGATTGTCCTCGCCAGCTTTCTGCTCTACGGCGACCGTATCAACCGCTATCAGGCAACCGCCGTTCTGCTGTGCGTGGCCGGCGCCTTCTATATCGTCACCCAGGGTGATCGCGAGCGGCTGCTGAATCTGCAGTTTGTCACCGGTGATCTCCTCATGTTGATCGCCATCTGCTGCTATGCCCTGTATTCCGTACTTCTGAAGAAACGCCCGGCCGTGCATCCCCTGAGCTTTCTCACCGTCTCCTTTGCCGTCGGTGTTGTGCTGCTGCTGCCGGTCTACCTCTGGGAATGGAACCACAGCCCGCCGCTGACAGTCGACCTGCCGGTCATGGGCAGCCTGCTCTACGTAGCCGTTTTTCCGTCAATCCTTGCCTATCTGTGCTGGAATCGCGGGGTGCAGGAAATCGGCGCCAACCGCACCGGCCTCTTTATCAATCTGATCCCCCTGTTTACCTCGCTGCTGGCGATTCTGCTGCTGGATGAGCGCTTTGAAAGCTTTCACCTCATCGGCATCCTGCTCATCGCCGGTGGGCTGCTTCTTTTCAACAGGTCCGGCCGCTGGCACGAACGGAGTCACTGCTCATGAACCGGATCGATCTGACAACCTGGGGCTGGTCACCGCACTTTGAAAGGGCATTTACTCCCTGGCAGAGGACCGGACAGCTGCCGGCGCGGGTGATTCGCGGCGAAAAAAACTACTTCCGGGTCATCTCCCCCCACGGCGAGCTGACGGTCCGCTTCGCCGGCAAAATCCGTCACCGGGCCGACGGACGTCCGGGCCTGCCGGTGGTGGGTGACTGGGTCGTTGTGGCACCGCAGCCGCAGCAGCGCGGTACCATTATCGCCCTGCTCGAGCGGGTCAACTCCTTCTCCCGCAATCTTCCCGGTCGGCGCAAGGGTAAAAGCCAGCGTTTCGAAGAACAGGTGATCGCCGCCAATGTTGACCTGGTCCTCATTGTCTGCGGCCTTGACCGCGACTACAACCTGCGCCGCATCGAACGCTACCTGACCCTGGTCAGCGGTAGCGGCGCGACCGGCATCGTCGTCCTCAACAAGAGCGATCTGCACCCCGATGCGGAAGCGTGTCGCGCCGAGGTCAGGGCCATCGCCGGGACGACCCCGGTGCTGCTTCTCACCGCCAAGGACCCGCAACAGCCGGCGATTCTGCAGTCCTACCTCAAAAGGGGGCAGACCGTCGCTCTGCTCGGTTCCTCCGGCGTCGGCAAGTCAACCATCGTCAACGCCCTGCTCGGAGAGCAGCGCCAGAAAGTCGGGGAGGTCAGCAGCTCCGACGGCAAGGGGCGTCATACCACCACCCACCGGGAACTGATTCTGCTGCCGGGCGGCGCTATCCTCATGGACAATCCCGGCATGCGCGAGTTGCATCTGTGGGGGGAACAGGATGATCTGGAAGAATCTTTTGCCGATATCCTCGAACTGGCCCGCAACTGCCGCTTTCGCAATTGCACTCACCAGCACGAACCGGGGTGTGCCGTGCTGCGGGCAACGGCCGCCGGCCTTCTCGATGATGACCGGCTGGCCGGTTACCACAAACTCAAAGATGAGCTGGAAACCCTTCACAAACTCAAGCACTAGGCGTCTGGCAAGGGGGCCTATGTCCGGTTCCGCTTTTCCATGACGCTTTGCACCTTGTCTTCCAGGGTCTGCTCACGGTCGGTACGGGTGCCGAGCTTGATGGTCGTACTGATGCGCGGGGCGCCGGCGGCATGAATCTCCTCGTGACAACGCCTGATGGCGGCAAAGACCTGGTTATATTCCCCTTCGATATTGGTGCCATAGGCGTGGAGGCTGGTTTTCAGCCCGGCCTCTTCGAGAATCTGCTGGCAGCGTGCCACGTAGGACGATACGGACACCCCGACACCCAACGGCACCACGCACAGATCAACAATGACCTTCATGTCTTCCTCCTTGTTTATCGACACCTTCTGCAAACCTATCCCTTTGATAGTAAAGAAGTTTTCCGAATTTTTTCCGAAAACCGTCGAGCTCACCGGCAAAGTCTGCTATATTGACCGGCTTGAGAAACATTGTAACAGATTTGCCCTGTTTAAACCCTAGCGCAGAAAAAGAGGTGCCAATGCAGAATTGGGGTCAAGGTCCCTCCGGGGAAGACCTGGAGAAAAAGGTCATTGAAATGACCAACCGCTTCAAGAAAAACATGCAGTTTGATCCAGGCAAAAGCAAAAAGCCGCTGTTGCTGCTGGTGGCTGTCGTGGTCATTGTTATCGGCGTCTACAGCAGCATGTACGAAGTTAATACGGAAGAAACAGGTGTCGTCCTGCGCTTCGGCAAATTCGCCACCTTCGCCGCGCCGGGACTGCACTTCAAGGTGCCTTTCGGCATCGATCAGGTGTACCTGGTGCCTACGGGACGGGTGCTGAAGGAGGAGTTCGGCTTCCGCTCCTCCGACTCCAGGGTGCGCACCAGCCTGACCAGCCGCGCCCTCGAAGAAGAGTCCCTGACCCTGACGGGAGATCTCAACGTCAGCGACATCAAATGGATTGTCCAGTATCAGATCCGCGATCCCTACAAATACGTCTTCCGCATCAATGACCCCATCGGCACCATCCGTGACGTGTCCGAGGCCATGGTGCGGCGGGCGGTGGGCAACGCCAACGTGACCGAGGTTCTGACCACGGAGCGGGTGTCCCTGGCCCTGCAGGTGGAACAGTCGCTGCAGGAAACCCTCGATTATTATGATATCGGTGTCCGCATTGTCACCGTTCGTTTTCAGGATGTCACCCCTCCCGATCCGGTCAAGGGTGCATTCAACGAGGTCAACGAAGCCGAACAGCAGAAGGAAAGCCTGATCCTTCAGGCCCGGGCCCAGTTCAACCAGGAAGTCCCCCGTGCCCGCGGTGAAGCCCAGAGGGCGCTGCAGGAGGCGGAAGGCTACGCGGTGGAACGGGTCAATCGTGCCCGCGGTGAAACCAACCGCTTTCTGGCCCTGCTGACGGAGTACAATCGCGCCCCCGAGGTGACCCGCCAGCGCATTTTCATCGAGACCATGGAACAGGTGCTGCCGCAACTGGACGAGACCTACATCATGGACGAAATGAACAGCGGCGCCCTGCCCCTGCTGCCCCTGCGCAAAATCACGGAAGGAGCCTCCCGATGAAAAACGGATTACTGGTTGTCATTATCCTGGCCGCTATCCTCATCGGTCAGGACGCATTTTATACCGTCAATGAGGCGGAACAGGTTGTCGTTACCCAGTTTGGCGACCCCGTCAGCACCGTCACTGACTCAGGGCTGAAGTTCAAGCTCCCCTTTGTCCAGAAGGTCAACCGTTTTGAAAAGCGCATCCTTAAATGGGATGGAGATCCCAACCAGATCCCCACCAAGGACATGCGCTTTATCTGGGTCAACACCACGGCCCGTTGGCGCATTTCCGATCCGCTGGTGTTTTATCGCACCGTCGCCAATATCCAGGGGGGCCTGAGCCGCCTCGACAACATCCTCGATTCGGTGGTGCGTGACGCCGTTTCCGGCCACCTGCTGGCGGAACTGGTTCGCGGCAGCGACTACAAGGCCGACGCCGACGAAGCTTTTGAGGTTGATGGCGAGGAGATCGGCGTCGACGACATGATCGGCCGTGAAACGATTATCCGTGATGTCCTCGAGCGTGCCAGCTCCAGCACCCCGGCCTACGGCATCGAACTGGTCGATATCCAGATCAAGCGCATCAACTATGTCGAGCAGGTGCGCCAGCGGGTCTATGAGCGGATGATCAACGAGCGCAAACAGGTAGCGGCCCGCTACCGTTCCGAAGGGGAAGGGGAAAAAGCCAATATCCTCGGTGAAATGGACCTGCAACTGCAGCAGATCCGCTCGGATGCCCACCGCCGGGTGCTGGAAATCCGCGGCGGCGCCGATGCCCAGGCCGCAGCCATCTACGCCGAGGCCTATAACCAGGACCAGGAGCTCTACTCCTTCCTGCGGACCATGGAGTCCTACCAGAAAACCCTGACCAAAAACGGCAAGCTGGTGATCTCCGCCGACTCCGACTACTACAAGTACCTGCGCAGCCGACAATAGTGCACACAGAGCTGCAAAGACAACCCGCCGTCGTGCCCTGCACAGCGGCGGGTTTTGCGTTGTATCGTCACAGGAACCCCCATGCCTGAACTTACTGTATCCGCCACCGAAGCCGGGTTGTCCCCGGAAGCCTTTCTGCAGCAGCGGATTCCGGCGGCGCCCGTCGGTTACCTGCGCAAGTTGATAAAAGACGGGAAAATCCGCCTCAACGGCGTCCACCTGCAACCCGATGGCAGAATAGCGGCAGGAGACCGCCTGACCCTGCCCGAAAGCCGTCGTTTGGCTGACCTGCTGCAGCAGAGTCAGCGGTTGGCGGTGGCGATTCTCTATGAAACCGGGCAGTTTCTAGTCGTCGACAAACCTGCCGGGCTGGCGACCCACGCCGGTCAGAAACATCTTCACGACAACCTGACCCGGCGCGTGGAAGAACTGCTTAAAAACCGCGGCCAACACTTCATGGCAGCGCCGATTCAGCGCCTGGATCTGGAAACCTCGGGGCCGGTGCTTTTCGGGAAAGGGAAAAAGAGCTGCTCGCTGCTGGGGCAGATGATGATGGCCGGAGGCATCGCCAAGACCTACCTGGGGCTGGTGGCCGGACAGACGGAGGATAGCGGCCTTCTGGTGTCGAGCATTCCGGCCAAAGGCAAGATTAAAACCGCTGAAACAGCTTATCAGGCAATTGACCGCAGCCCGAACGCAACCCTTGTGCATATCGAGCTGCGAACCGGCCGCCAGCATCAGATCCGGCGCCAATTCAGTGACCTGGGCCATCCCCTGTTTGGTGATCGGCGCTATAACGGCCCCTGCCCAGTCAATCTGCACCGGCTGTTTCTCCACTGCACCGAGCTTATCTTCACCGATCCATTGAGCGGGCAGCCGGTGCGGACAATCTCGGCACTACCCGCTGATCTTTCAGAATTTATTGCCTCTATGGGGTTGCAGCTGAATGCTCAAGCTCCGCAATCACCAACGGCAGCAGCCCGTCAACCATGATCTTCACCCCGGCGGCGTTAGGGTGAATGCCGTCCCTTAAATTCAGCTCCGGCTTCCCGGCGACCCCTTCGAGAAAAAACGGGTACAGTTGCACGGCAAATTCCTGCGCCAATGCCGGATAGATTTTATCAAACCTGTTATAATAGGCCTCGCCCATGTTCCGTGGTGCCAGCATACCGGCCAATATCACCGTGATGTCGCGTTGTTGCAAGCGATTGATGATGGTGGACAGGTTGGCGTAAGTCTGCTCCGGATCCAGGCCGCGCAGGGCGTCATTGGCACCCAGGGCGACAATCACCAGATCCGGATCATCGGCCAGCGCCCACTCCAGTCGCGCCGCGCCACCGGCGCTGGTATCACCGGAGATACCGGCATTGATCACCCGCGCCGGGTGCCCCTGATCCAGCAACGTCCGCTCCAGTTGTGCCGGAAAGGCCTCGTCGCCCGCCAGTCCGTACCCGGCGGTGAGACTGTCGCCGAGCACCAGGATCGTTAGCGGCGGCGCGGCAATAGCCGGCAGGGGAAGCAAGCAGAGTAACAGCCATAACCAGTGAATCGGAGCTTTCATATGAACGTCCTGTCAAAACTCCCCGAATGGAAGCGTGACTTCCATGAAAAGGATGTCTGTCGCCACGGACGGCGACAGTCAATCGGCCAGGGATGGCGAAAAGTGTGCCTTGGAATGGGAGTTACGATTCCATGCTGAACCCGGTGACGGATCCCATTATTGAAATAAAAGACCTGCACTTGAGTCTAGTCGGCGGTGCCGGACCGGTCAAGATTCTGCGCGGCATCGACCTGACCGTCGCTACCGGTGAAACCTTGAGTATTGTCGGCCCGTCCGGGGCCGGCAAAACCACCCTGCTCATGGCCCTGGCCGGGCTGGAACCGGCTTCCTCGGGCGAGATCCGGGTCGCCGGTGTCCGCCTCAACGGTCTTGACGAGGATGACCTGGCGCGTTTTCGCCGTGCCCACATCGGCATTGTCTTTCAGTCCTTCCACCTCATTCCGACGATGACGGCCCTGGAAAATGTCGCCCTGCCCCTTGAGTTTGCAGCCGGCGACGACGTCTTTGCGCGCGCCGCCGAGGCTTTGGCCCGTACCGGTCTTGAGCAGCGCCTGCACCACTTCCCCGGTGAACTGTCCGGCGGCGAGCAACAGCGCGTCGCTCTGGCCCGTGCCTTTGTCACCGAGCCGGCCCTGATTCTGGCGGACGAGCCGACGGGCAACCTGGATCAGCAGACAGGTGGCCAGGTCATGGATCTGCTCTTTTCCCTGCAACAGCAGAAAAACACCTCCCTGGTCCTCATTACCCATGATCCTCAGCTGGCTCAGCGCTGCCGGCGCCACATCCACCTGGCCGACGGCAGGCTGGCTCCCCTCGACGAGTCGCTGCAATGATCTCCGTCCCGGGTCAATCCCTGCGACTCATGCGTCGTGAACTACGCGGCGGACTAAGGGGGTTCGGCGTCTTTGTCAGCTGTTTATTCCTCGGCGTCTTCGCTATTTCCGCCATCGGCAATTTCAGTGCCGGCGCCCGCGCCGGCCTTCTTGATGACGCCAGCGCCCTGCTTGGCGGCGATCTGGAAGTCCGGCTGTCGCACCGCCCGGTTTCTGATGAACAGCGGGAATTTTTAAACACCAATGCCCGGGTTTCCGAGGTTCTTGACCTGCGCACCATGGTCAATGCGGTAGCCAGTGACCGCCGTACCCTGGTTGAACTGAAAGCCGTTGATGGCAGCTATCCCCTTTACGGTGAGGTTCTTCTGGAACCGCAGCAATCCCTGCTCCGGTCCCTGGACGGCGACAACCTGCCCGGCGCCGTCGTTGACCGGGCGCTGTTGAATCGTCTGGAGGTTGCCCTCGGCGACCAGCTGCTCATCGGCGACCGCCCCTTCCGCATCACCGCCGTACTGACAAATGAGCCGGACCGCAGCTTTCGTATCTTCAACCTGGGACCACGCGTCCTGATCAGCACCGAAGCCCTGAAAACTACAGGCCTGCTCCAGCCGGGCAGCCTGGTCAACTACAACTATCGCCTGAAGTTAGCCGACCCGGATCAGGTCGAGCCTCTGCGCCGGCAACTGCAGGACCGGTTTCCCGAAGCCGGCTGGCGGCTGCGCAGCTGGCGGGAAGCAACACCGCGCATTTCCGATTTTATCGACCGCCTGGAAACCAACTTGAGCCTGCTCGGCCTCTGTGCCCTGCTGCTGGGCGGCCTCGGGGTCACCGGTGCCGTGCGCGGCTACCTCGGCAGCAAGATGACACACATCGCCACCATGAAGTGCCTGGGGGCTTCCCGCCGTGTTATTTTCACTACATATTTTCTGCAGATCCTGCTGCTGGGCGGACTGGCAACCCTCCTCGGCCTCCTTGGCGGAGCGGCTGTCCCCTGGCTTTTGACAAGCCAGCTGGGACCGGTGCTGCCCTTCCCCATCAAAGCCGATGTCTACCCTCTGGTCTGGCTGGTGACAGCGCTGTTCGGCCTGCTCACGGCGGTCCTCTTCTCCCTGAATGAACTGGGGCGCGCCTGCCGCGTCCCTGCGGCCATGCTTTTCCGGGGGGCGGTAGAAACCCGCAGCAAAAGTCCCGGAGCCATCATTAATTGTGCCCTTGCCCTTATCGCCCTGCTCCTCGTTGCCCTGGCCTTTGTCAGCAGCCCCGACCGGCAGCTGGCCACCTGGTTCATCCTTGGCGCCACCCTGTGTTTTGCCCTGTTCCAGCTCCTCGCCCGGCTGGTCATCCGCTTGACGCGACAGCTGCCCCGTCCGCGTCATCCGGCCTTGCGCCTGGCCTTGACCAGCCTGAAAAACCCCGGTTCACCGGCGGGCAACATCATCTTTTCCCTGGGGCTCGGCCTGACCATTCTGGTGATGATCGTCCAGATCCAGGGCAATCTCAACCGGCTGGTCACCGCCAATATCCCCAAGGACGCACCAACCTTCTTCTTTTTCGATGTCCAGCAGCATCAGCTCGAACCCTTGCGCCGGATCCTGAAGGAGAACTCCGATACTGCCACCCTCGCTGCCTCCCCGACCCTGCGCGGCCGCATTACCGCCATCGCCGGCGTCGCCGTCGAGGAGCGCGCTATCGATCCGGAGGTGCGCTGGGCGGTGCGCGGAGACCGTTTTTTAAGTTACGCGTCCCGACTGCCGGAAAGTACCCGCATCGTTGCCGGCGCCTGGTGGCCGGAAGACTATCAGGGCCCGCCGCAGATCTCCCTGACCGCTGACCTGGCAGAAGGATTCGGGGTCGGGATCGGCGACACCCTGAGCGTCAACATCCTCGGACGCACCATCACCGCCACGATCGCCAGCCTGCGTCAGGTGGACTGGTCGACCCTGGAGCTGAACTTCGCCCTGATCTTTTCTCCCGGAGTTCTCGAACAGGCGCCCCACACCTATCTGGCCGCAACCCAGTTGCCTCCCGGTGAAGAAGATGACATGTACCAGCGCATTACCCGCGCCTTCACCAATATCTCCGCCGTCTCGGTGCGGGACATCCTCGACAATGTTGCCACCACCCTCAGCCGCATCGGCTGGGCCTTCCGGGGGATGGCAGCCATGACCCTGCTCACCGGTTTTCTGGTTCTCATTGGTGCCGTCTCCGCCGACCAGCACCGGCGCATCCGCGATGCCGTTATCTACAAGGTCTGTGGCTCAACCCGATGGGATATTCTGCAGGTATTCGCAGCTGAATTTCTGCTTCTTGGCGTGCTCACCGGCATGGTCAGTCTGGTGGCCGGCAGCCTGGCGGCCCTGGCCATTCTCAAGGGGCCTCTTAATGCGGATTTTGACATGCAGCTGACGGCGGTCTTGCTCACCCTGGGAGCGGGAATTGCCCTGACCCTGCTGCTGGGGCTCCTGGGAACCTGGAAAGCCCTGGGCCAGAAGGCGTCAAATTATCTGCGGCGTTGATGTCAGATGGACAGATTGATCTGCTTGTCCGTATACAGGGCGTACTCATTGTCACCACGCTGATAGAGAATCGCCCGGCGGTTGTCCTCGTCGATTTCACCAGCACCCACCAGAACCCGGATATCCAGCTCCAGGGCGGAATCGTACTGGGTTTTCACCTGGGGGCGGCAGATCAGGCGCAACCGTTTCGTCGCATAGCGGTAGGAACCGTCACTGCTGATCGCATCAACCAGGTGCGGCCCCTCTTCCCCCGGCTGCAGTTCCAGCCCGGCAAAGCCCAGATAAAATTCCGACAGCCCTCTGATATAGATCGGAAAATAATTACTCAGCTCGTCCAGCTGGGCGCCGAACTCCAGTTCCGGCAGACGGGCGGGTTGACGTAACTGCCGGGCCAGATGAGCCATCCCCTCGGCTGTCACCTTGACGGCTCGCAGACAATCGGAGAGCTCCTTCTCGGCGATGGCACGCCCCTGCTCCACCAGCTCCGTCAGTGCGGTCTGGTAATCGACACGGAGAATCCGACCGGACCCCTTCAGCCCCTCGATGAGCTCGCGCATGGCGACAAAGCGCCGGCGGGCCCGTTCGTCACGGTATTCACGTCCGTCACGCTGTTCCGGTGGATACTCGTCGCGTGGTCGCTGGGGCGTCACCCGCCGGGTCGGCTGGACCGGTTCCACCTCAAGGAAAGGGCGGTACGCCTGAAAATCTTCAACCCGCAGCTTTGATGCCATAACCTGATCCATATCTGTTAGCGGTTACTGATAAAAACAGAACACCCCTGTATGGACGTATCGACCTGAAGCCGGGCAGTCTTTAATTGTGTCTCCGGGGAAAAACCTCCGGCTGCCGGAAGCCCTGCTCCTGAGCCTCGGATTCTTCGTTGATGGCAAAGTACTGAAGCCACACCTTGAAGTGCCGCAACTGCTGCGGCGACCCGAGAATCAGCAGTTCATCGCCTTCCGCCAGGCGATCGGTCCCGACCGGATTGATAATGGCGCTGCCCTGGCGCCGGATACCGGTGACCAGAACCCCCACTTTCTGAAGAATCTCCAGTTCCGCCAAAGGCAGACCGACACGCGGCCCCGCCGGCACCGTGACCGTCTCCAGTCGGGCATTGTCAAAGGCCGCCTGCTCCGGCGCCGGACGGACCTCTTCCAGCCCGGACCGGGCCGCTGCCAGCTGTTCCTGCGTTCCCAGCAGCAGCAGCCGATCCCGGCTGTAAAGCTTCTGCTCCGGACCGGGAGCAACAATAAGATGGCCGCCCCGGTCGATTTCCACCACTGAACAGCCATAGCGTGCCCGGATCTGAAGATCGCTGATACTCTGCCCTGAACAGGCAGCCCCTTCCGGCAGGATCATTTCCTGGACGAGAATCTTCCAGCTGGCGGTCCCCTGCAGCCAGGATCGCTGCTGCGCCGTCTCATCCGGGGGCGTCTCGCCAAAAGCCCCCTCGATGGACTGCTGCCACTGGCTGTGCCAGAACAGCAGGCGGCGGGAAAAGATTGTCAGGACGACAATGACGCCGGCAATGACCCCGGCCCAGACCCACCAGCTCAGCTCACGGACGGGCACCACAGACAAAAGCCAGATCGCCATCACCAACAGGCCGAAAGCCTTGATGCCGTTGTCGACAATGGGCGCGAGAAAGCGCGGCCGGTTACCCACCGACCGGGAGATCATCTGCGCCAGGGCGGAAATGTTGAACCAGATGGCGAGCAGGGGCACCAGCACCAGCAGGAAAATCACGGCCCAGTAGGTCAGGGTCAGGATCTCCGTCGACAGATAGTCGGTCACCGCCGTGTCCTGAAGAGCCGTCAGCAGGCGCCTGGAAAAGATCAGCACGCCGCTGACAAACAGACCTTCGAGGACACTGTAGGCCAGCCGCTTCTTGCTGTGCTGCCACCACAGGCGCCCTCCCTGATTGTCGACCAACTGCACCATCCAGTGATGGTAGGCGTTGAAAAAACGGCGTACCCAGGACGGCTCAATCCGGTTCAGGGCCGTCAGCAGGGTCTCGGCATGGCGGTTGATCAGCGGGGCGATGAGAACGGTCAGCAGCGACACCCCGACCGCCACCGGATAGAGAGCCGGCGGCAGCACCTGGGCGGCGACACCCATCTGGGCGATAACAAAGGTAAACTCCCCCAGGGGCAGAAGCAGCAGCCCGGCCCGCCGTGCCTCGTCCGGCGGCACGGCAAAAACCATCAGGGCCGTACCCACGGCGACCGCCCGCACCACCAGGGTGAACAACCCCAGACCGAGCACCCAGGGCCAGACCGACACCAGCAACTGGACGTCGATCATCATGCCGATGGCAACGAAAAAGACACTGCTGAACATATCACGCACGCCGGCGAAGGAGGTCTCGACGCCGCTTTTCTGGGGCATGTCGGCGACCACCGCGCCCAGCAGAAAGGCCCCCAGAGCCAGGGAATAACCCGCCTTGACCGAGAGAATCGCCATCAGGAACAGCAATCCGGCAACGACAATGGTCTGCAGCTCCGGATCGGCCTTGGCGCTGACCCGACGCAGCACCCGCGGCAACAACAACAAGCCGGCGATCACCACCAGGACGACAAAGGTCATCAACCCGGTGAGCAGGCTGCCGACACCCAGCTGTCCGGAGGTGGTGGCGGTCTGGGCACCGAGAATCGCCAGCATAACGACAGCAACCACGTCCTCCAGCACCGTCATGCCGAGGGCTGTCTGCCCTGACGGCATGTGACCGAGGTTCATGTCCTTGACGATTTTGGCAATAACGGCGGAGCTGGAGACCATCAGCATGCCGGCGACAAACAAGCCCTGTGCCGGCGACCAGCCCAGCGCCTGGGCGAGCTGCTGAACGGCGCTGAAGACCAGAAAGGCGGCCAGAGCCGTGGCGCCGACGGTCGCCAGCCCCAGTTTCTGCAACTTGGTCAGGCTCAGACCCAGACCGATGGCGAACATCAGAAACACCAGGCCGATCTGAGAGAGGGTTTCTATGCGGGCGACATCCTGAATGAAGGAAAATGGCGGGGTGTAGGGACCAATAAGGATTCCGGCCAGCAGATAGCCGACAATGACTGACAGACCGATGCGCTTGCACAGGGCGCCGGCAATCCCGGCGCCGAGCAGGACAATGGCCAGATCCTGAAGAAAATCAACTCCATCCATGGTTTCTTATCTATTCACCTGGCCCCCGTCACCCGGTCCGGCACCAGCCTGTATGACGGAGCCGGACAGTGCAGGGCGGTTAACGGCCGTCAGGCGGTCACTGCCCCGTTTTCCGGCGATGGACCGCCAGAGGTGCCCAGGTCTGGGCAACAGGCATGATTTCCATAGCATTGATATTGACATGCGCCGGTCGTGATACCGCCCAGTAAACGGCCTCGGCAATATCTTCCGGGCGCAGGGGTTCAGTCCCCTCATAGACCTTGGCGGCCTTGTCCTTGTCCCCCTTGAAGCGGACATCGGAAAACTCGCTTTCCGCCATCCCCGGGGCGATGCAGGTGACCCTGATTCTGGTGCCGTACAGATCGGCGCGCAGGTTGCGACTGAACTGATCGACAAAGGCCTTGCTGCCGCCGTAGACGTTGCCGCCGCTATAGGGCCAGCTGCCGGCGGTCGAACTGATATTGACAACATGGCCGCTGTCGCGCGCGACCATCTGCGGCAGCACCGCCCTGGTGCAGTAGGTCAGGCCCTTGACGTTGGTGTCGATCATCGTATCCCAGTCGTCAAGGTTGACCTCCCAGGCCGGCTCCAGACCCAGGGCCAGGCCGGCGTTGTTAAGGAGCACGTCGACCTGCGGCAGTTGCGACAGCCGGGCCATCACCTGCTGCCGGTCACGCACATCGAGGGTGAGCACCTCAATAACCGCCGGATGCAGCTCCTTCTGCAGGGCCTGCAGGCGTTCGCCGCGCCGTCCGGTGAGAATCAACCGCCAGCCCCGGGCGGCAAAACAGCGCGCGCAGGCCTCACCGAAGCCTGAGGTTGCGCCGGTAATCAGAATCGTCTGGCTCATACCTTACCTCCTGTATCTGACGTTGATGAGTGATCGGAATGCAGGGGCGCGGCCGGTGGAATGATGACCTCGGCTGCGCTCTTGCCCCCTGTCTCCGGCTCTCCGGCAACGGGCGACGCGGACACCCCCTCGGCTGCTGTGTCCGCAGATTTTTTCTCCTGCTTCTGCTGCCGGCGTTTTTTGCGTGCGTGCAGCCACATCTGGGTGACTCCGACCAGGTAACCAAGGACCAGCGGCACAAAGAGCAGCAACGCCAGAGGCAGCTCCGTGTGCCAGCGCAAAAACAGAACCTCTGTCGGAGCAATGTTCTGATAGGCAAAAATACCTGCCGCGATGGACAGGATGATGACAAGGACCAGCTTGACTTTGTTCATGACGAACTCCGCGAAGGTGTGTGCATAGAGGGTGACGATGACAAGGAGGGAACAGTTTACAGGAATCTCGCCCGTTGTTCAGCGAATTTTGGATAAAAAAATGGGGAATCCTGCTGATTCCCCGAAATGAACGTAGGAGGTAACGTTCACAGCAATCCTGACCGGTCATCCGCCGCTGAGCAGGGCGACGGCCGACCGGCCTTTCTGGTTGGTGTTTTATCTGAATCTCATGGTCAGATAGCGGCTGGCATTGCCCTGGCGCACCAGCAGCAGAACCGTGTTGCGCGGGCTTTTCTCGACCAGCGAAGCGACCTGCTCCGGCTCCTGCACCGCGACCCGGTTGACCTCTTCGATCAGGGCGCCGCGCTCGATCCCGGCACGGGCGGCCAGAGAGCCCGGCTCTACCGCGCTGACGAGAACGCCGCGTCCGGCTTCATATCCGAACTGTTCGGCCAGCTCCGGGGTCAGTTTCTGCAGGCGCAACCCCAGTTGCGGCAGTTCGTCGGTTGCTGCCGGTGCTGCTGCCTGCTCCGCCTCCATGACATCGACAACCAGCTTGTGCTTGCGGGTTTTCCCCTTGCGCACAAGCTCCAGCTCGATGGTGGTGCCCGGCCGGGTCATGGCGATACGGTTGCGGAAAGCGGCGACACTTTCCACCGGTTCGCCGTTGAGTCTGGTAATGATGTCCCCCTGCTGCAGACCGCCCTTTTCCGCTGCCGAATCTTCCATGACCTGGGAGACAAGAATCCCCTGGCGCTGATCGATGTCAAAGGACTCCGCCAGCTCCTTGGTCAGATCCTGAATGTAGACCCCGATGCGGCCACGGGTGACCGCGCCATGCTCGGCCAGTTGCAGGTAGATATTGGCCGCCATATTGACGGGAATGGCGAAACCGATCCCCATGTAGCCGCCGCTGCGGCTGAAGATGGCGGTATTCATCCCCACCACTTCACCATCGAGGTTGACCAGAGGCCCGCCGGAGTTCCCGGGATTGATGGCGGCGTCGGTCTGGATGAAATTCTCATAATCGGTCAGGCCGATGCCGGTGCGCCCCTTGGCACTGACAATTCCGGCGGTCATGGTGTGGGACAATCCGAAGGGATTGCCGAAGGCCAGCACCCAGTCACCGACTTCCAGGGTGTCTGAATCACCAAGTTTCAGGAAGGGAAATTCCTCATCGGCCTTGATGCGGATCAGGGCGACGTCGGTGGGAGGATCGGAGCCGACCAGTTCCGCCTCGAACTCCCGACCATCCTGAAACTGCACGGTAATCTTGTCGGCGTCGCCCACAACATGGTTGTTGGTCATGATGTAGCCATCGGCCGAAATCAGAAAACCCGAACCCTGGCCCGTGGTGCGGCGCTGCTGTGGCTGCTGCGGAATCTCGAAATGTGGTCCGAAAAAGCGTCGAAAGAACTCATCTCCGAAAGGCCCGAAGGGCTGCCCCTCAAAGGGGTTGCCGGTGCCGCGATTGGCGACAGTCTGCTCCACCTCGATATAGACAACCGCCGGCGACACCTTGCGGGCCACACTGCGAAAGGCCTTGCCGGTTTCCCGCAGGTTTTCCAGTCCGCTATCCTGAGCCGGGGCGCTGGTGACGCCAGCTGCGACCAGCAGCAACACGCCAAGGGCCATTGTCACTAACCATCTCATCCGCTTCTGTGTCATTGCTTGACTCCTGATGTTTCCTGGTTACGGAGACAGACACGTTCTACCAGAGCAATCATCTCGTCCAGATCAAAGGGTTTGTTGATAACTTCCGCCGCCCCGAGCTGGCGGGCCCGGTTATGGGTCAGCTCATCGCCAAAGGCCGTCATACAGATAAAGGGACACTGACGCGACCGGTGGCGATGTCTCGCCAGAACCTCCAGCCCCCCCAGTCCGGGCATGCGCAGATCACTGATCACTGCCGCAACATCATCCGTCCGCTCAAGGTGTCCGAGGAGCTGCAAGCCGTTGTCGCACTGCACCACCTGATAACCGGCCCCCTCAAGGACCAGGGCCAGCAGCTCGCGCAGCTCATGGTCGTCCTCGGCAAGCAGGACCCGCGGGCTCAGATCCAGGCAGAAAGCTTCCATTACCAGTCGGTTCTCCGTAACAATTGAACAGTAAATCCCGTCAGCGCATATCGGCTGCACCTGACGGAACAGGTATTGTGAACCATGCCGGCTAAATCAAGCAAACCATGTGCCAACAGTTCTATGCATGAAATCAGGGGGTTGGATTGTTTCGGGATGGGGCAGAATGTCCCGATGAGGCAATTTGCCCCATAGGGAACGGGTCACTCTTCCTTGAGCTTACGGTACAGGGTTTTGCGGTCGATGCCGAGGAGACGGGCGGCCAGGGTGCGGTTGCCGTCAAACCGGTCGAGGACACGACGGATGTACTGCTGCTCCATCTCTTCCAGGGTCAGGACGGGTTCTTCCGCGCGCGCAAGGGTCGATGGCGACGGGCTGCCGCTGCGCCGACGGATGGCTTCGGGAAAATCATCGACAATGAGCTGATCGTGAAGGGTCAGGGCAACGGCGCGCTCGATAGCGTTGCGCAGCTCGCGGACGTTGCCGGGCCAGTCGTAGGCCAGCAGACAGGCGGCGGCAGGCTCCGCCAGCCCGGTCACCGACTTGTTGAAGCGACGGCTGATCTGATCGATGAACTGCATGGCCAAAAGCAGAATATCATTCCCCCGCTGGCGCAATGGCGGCAGCTCAAGCTGAATGACATTGAGGCGATAGTACAGATCACTGCGGAAGCGCCCCTCTGCAACCGCCTTGTCCAGATCACAATGGCTGGCCGCCAGCACCCTGACATCGCAGCGAATTTCCGTGCTGCTGCCCAGAGGTCGAACCCGCTGATCTTCGAGAACCCGCAACAGCTTCGGTTGCAGCGACAAAGGCAGTTCGGCAATTTCATCGAGCAGCAGGGTGCCCCCGGTGGCCTCGACAAACAGCCCTGTGCGCGGTTCCCGGGCGTCGGTGAAAGCCCCTCTGACATGGCCGAAGAGTTCGCTTTCGAGGAGACTTTCCGGCAGTGCCGCACAGTTGACGGCAACAAAGGGCCCGTCCTGGCGCGGGCTGTTGCGATGCAGCGCCCTGGCAACCAGCTCCTTGCCGGTGCCGCTTTCCCCGGCAATCAGCACCGAGGTATCAAGACCGGCGATACGGCCGATCTGCTGTCTGAGCTTCTGCATGGCAGCGCTTTCGCCGAGCAGCTCGTTCTCCGGCTGCTGGCGGCGGACCTGGTCCTTGAGCAGCCGCACCGTCTCCTGCAGGTGGCGATGCTGGAGACCGCGATCCAGAGAAATACTGAGGAGATCAAGATCCACCGGCTTGGTGACAAAATCGTAGGCCCCGGCCCGCAGGGCGGCAATGGCTGTTTCCAGACTGCCGAAGGCGGTCATGATAACAACAGGCAGATCGGGACGCTGCTGATGCAGTTCGGCGCAGAAGTCGATGCCGCTGATCCGGGGCAGGTTCAGATCGGTCAGCACGATGTCGATCTCCTGCTGCTGCAGAATCTCCCGTGCCGCCGGCACCTTGAGTGCCGTCCACACCTGGTGGCCGCGGTGGCGCAAATCCTCGGCCAGCAGGTCACAGAGGGCCTGATCGTCATCGATCACCAGCACCCGCCCCGGCAGCGACGCTTTGCTCATGACTGACGTCCTCCTACGTGCAAAGGCAGATAGACGGAAAAGCTGCTCCCCTTGCCCGGCTCGCTTTCAACGTCGATCCAGCCGCCATGTTCCTGGACAATACCATAGGCGATAGACAGACCCAGCCCCGTTCCCTGGCCGACATCCTTGGTCGTGAAGAAGGGGTCAAAAATATGTCGCAGCACCTCCGGCGCCATTCCCGTGCCCTGGTCGGTCACCTGCAGACACACCCACCTCTGGTCCGAATCGGCCAGATCTTCCGGCGGCTTCGCCCGTGGTGCCGGATAGCCGGCCAGGGTCATACTGCCACCATCCGGCATGGCCTGAATAGCGTTGAGGAGAAGATTCAGCAGCACCTGCTGCAGCTGCGCCGCGTCGGCACAGACGACAAGACCCTCCTGCGCCTCTTCAAGGCGCAGCTGAACCTGCTGTTTGTGCAGGGTCGGCTCCAGCAGCGGCAGCACTCCGCGCATGATCAGGTGCACCTCCACCGGCTGCTTACGCGCCTCGCCGCGTCGGGCAAAACTGAGGAGCTGGCGCATGATACCGGTCATGCGCTCGGCCTGCTCATGAATAATAGTGGCGGAACGGGCGATATCAGCGGGCGAAATCCCTTCCCGACCCATCAGCTTGGCCCGCCCGGCGATGACATTGAGGGGGGTTCCCAGCTCGTGGGCCATCCCGGCGGACAGCTGCCCGAGGGTAGCCAGGCGTTCACTGTGCCGCAGCTTTTCCAGGGCCTCGATTTTCGCCGCGGTGGCCTCCTGCTCGGCTTCCCGCGCCTGAACCAGCTGCTCACGCATCCGCTCGATGGTTCCGGAGAGTTCAGCAAACTCATCGCTTCCTGACAGATTAACCCCGGCGGAGAAATCGCCGGTCCCGATACGCTCCGCCTGGGCCCGCAGTTGGCGCATGGGGCGCCCGACCCAGATACTGCCCAGGGCGGCCATCATCAACAGGCCGGAAACAACGGAAGCGCCGATGACCAGAGCCGAGCGCCGCAGGCTTTCCTGCACATAGTCGTGCATCTCTTCCATGGATTCCGACAGCTCAATGGCGCCGATACGCCCTGTCGGTGTAAACACCGGCAGATAGGTCAGCAGATAATCCTGCCCTTCGGCCGAGGCCGCCATCAGGGTCACGGTTTCCTCCTGAGCCAGCCGCTCCAGATGGCTCAGGGGAACCCGCGGCTGCACCGCTTCCGGCAGGCCTTCCTCAATCCAGACCCAGCGCACCAGGGTGTCGCTGTAGCCCTGGTTGGCCCGATCGAGAAAGGCCATCGACGCTTCCTGCCCCCGCTGATGCCAGAGCTCCACGACAATGACCCGCAGACTTTCGCCGATATGCCGCGCTTCACGGCTCAGATTGCGCTTGATCTGCTCCCGCTCCCGCTCGATGGACTGATAGCTGTATACGGAAAAAATCAGCACGATGCCGAACATGACCGCAAGAGTGATTTTTATCGTCAGCCGCATGGAACGACCCCGCCTGCATCCCCTGACAAAACGGCAAAAGCCCGACATGTTGCCTGCCGGGCTTGATCAAGACAATCATCTGCGGCGCTGGTTGCACAACCCAAGGTGGTCTCCATGTCAGGACTCCGCCCCTTCGAACCTTTCCGCGTCGCCTTCCATCGCCACCTTTCTCTTGCCGAACAGGCGCGCCACGATAATTCCGACTTCATATAGAATCACAAAAGGAATGGCGATGGAAACCTGGGAGATCAGATCCGGCGGCGTCAGAATCGCGCCGATGGCAAAAGCCAGCAGCAGGGCGTATTTGCGGTTTTTGGCCAGCCAGAGGTGGTCGACAACCCCCATACGCGCAAGAAAAAAGATGACGATGGGCAGCTCGAACACCAGTCCGAAGGCAATGAGCAGGCGCGTGGCCAGGGTCAGATAAGCGCCCATGGAGAGCATGGCTTCAACCCCGCCAACCCCGGTGCCGTAGGTGACGAGAAAAGAAAACACCATGGGAAACACCAGGGTAAAGCCGAAGAAGGTCCCGGAACCGAAGCACAGGGAACTTAAGATGACAAAGGGGATGGCAAAACGCTTTTCATGGCCGTACAGTCCCGGCGCGACAAAAATCCACACCTGCCAGATGATAACGGGAAAGGCAACCACCAGACCGGCCAGGGCCGACACCTTGAGGATAGTGAAAAAGGGCTCGGTGGCACTGATAAAAACCAGGGAGCTGCCTTCCGGCAGGGCAGCACGGACCGGACCGGCGATCTCTTCAAAAAGGCGCTCACCGAACGCATAACACCCGAGAAAGGCCACCAGCCAGGAGACAGCGGCAATCACCAGTCGCTTGCGCAGTTCGGCAAGATGTTCGGTCAACGCCATTCCATCAGACATGGGGGTCTTCCTCCCGGGATGTGGCGGAGGTCTCGGCCGGGGTCTGCCTATCCGCGGTGATCGTCGGCTTCTCGGACCTGTCACCTGCGGCCGCCGCGGTGACGGGTTCATCCTTTTGCTGTTCAGCGGCGGTCGTTGTTTTCAGATAGCGCTCCCGCATCTCCTGTTTGT
>CALFFB010000280.1 GCA_937958075.1 uncultured Geobacteraceae bacterium
TATGAGTCAATCGAGCAACAAAGCCACCGGAATACTCATCGCTTTTGCCTCCCTGGTTGTCATCATCGCCGGCCTGCGCGCGTCCCAGGCCCTGCTGGTCCCCTTTCTGCTGGCCTTTTTCATCTCCATCATCTGCGCCGGACCCTTCTACTGGCTCCGCCAGCGCCGCATCCCGGCGATTCTGGCCCTGCTCATTGTCATCAGTACCGTCATGCTCGGCGGCCTGCTGGTGCTCACCGTCATCGGCACCTCGGTTAACGACTTTACCAACCAGATCCCCCAGTATGAACAACAGCTGCGCCAGCAGACCCTGAAGCTGTTTGACTGGCTCGAACAGTACGGCATCCACATCTCCCGTCAGCTGCTCATCGACCATTTCAACCCCGGCTCCGTCATGCAGTCAGCGGCAAAGATGCTGGCCGCCGCCGGCGGGGTTCTGACCAACTCGTTTTTGATTCTGATCACGGTCATCTTCATCCTCTTTGAGGCCGCCGGCATGCCGAACAAACTGCGGGCCGCCCTGACCGACGCCGATACCTCCCTCGCCTCTTTTGAAAAGTTTTCCACCAGCGTCCGCAAGTATCTGGTGATCAAAACCCTGATCAGCATCCTGACCGGGGTCCTGGTGGCGGCGGGCCTGCTCATTATCGGTCTTGACTACGCCATTCTCTGGGGCCTGATCGCCTTCATGCTCAACTATGTCCCCAACATCGGCTCAATTATCGCTGCCATCCCTGCGGTCCTGCTGGCGATCGTACAACTGGGTACGCTGCAGGCGATCTTCGTCGCCAGCCTGTATCTGGTGATCAACGTCGTCATGGGCAATGCCGTCGAGCCGCGCCTGATGGGCAGAAGCCTGGGCCTTTCCCCCCTGGTTGTGTTTATCTCCCTGGTGTTCTGGGGCTGGGTGCTGGGACCGGTAGGCATGCTGCTGTCGGTCCCCTTGACGATGATTATGAAGATCGCTCTGGAGGTCAATCCATCCACCCGCTGGCTGGCCATCATCCTCGGCGCTGACAACAACCTGGCCACCCCCCCGAGTGAACCGGAAAAATCGGAGACGGAGGCTGCCAACTCATGATGACCCGATCTTTCGGACAAACAGGCAAACAAATCTCCCTGATCAGCTTCGGCGGCATGCGCTTTGCCGAACCGGAAAACCTGGAGCAGAGCGCTGCCCTGGTACGCTATGCCTACGACCGGGGAATCAACTGCTTCGACACCGCCCCCCTGTATTGCAACAATTTGAGCCAGAAGATTCTCGGTCATGCCCTGTCCCCATTGCCGCGCGACTCCTACTATCTGTCGAGCAAGTGCAGCTTCGCTTCCGGGGACGCCCTGCGCAAGAGCCTGGAATCGAGTCTGAAAAAACTGCAGACGGACTATCTCGATTTCTTCTACATCTGGTACCTGCTGACACCGGACGACTGGCAGAACCGCCTGCGCCAGGGTGCCGTCGAAGCCGCCCTCAAGGCGCAGGAAGAAGGACTCATCAAGCACCTGTTGTGCTCATCCCACATGGCCGGTGAAGAGGTGACGGAGGTTCTGCAAAGCGGCTATTTTGCCGGGGTCCTCCTCGGCTACAATGCCCTCAACTTTCCCTACCGCCAGGACGCGGTTGACGCCGCCGGCGAACTGGGCCTCGGCGTCTTTACCATGAACCCCCTGGGCGGCGGGCTCATTCCCCGCAATCCCGAGCGGTTTGCCTTTCTGCAGACCCGCGCCGGAGAATCCGTCGTCAGCGGCGCCCTGCGTTTCAATCTGTCGCATCCGGCCGTTACCTCGGCCCTGGTCGGCTTCAGTACCGAGGACGACATTGACGAAGCGGTCACTGCCGTACAGGATTTCACCCCCTATACCCATGCGGAAAAGTTGCGCCTGCTGAATCATACCCGCAGCGCTTTCGACGGACTCTGCACCAGTTGCGGCTATTGCCTGCCCTGCCCCCAGGGAATACCCATTCCCAAATTTCTCGATGCCTACAATCAACTGCTGTTAAGCGCCGGTGACCGTGCTAGCGTGGATGACCGCTTCCGCCTGCACTGGAACATCGACCGCCGGCAGGCCGGTACCTGTACCGCCTGTGGTCTGTGCGAAGAGCGCTGTACCCAGCACCTGCCTATCATTAAACGTCTGCAGGAACTACGCTGACAGCGGCCCCACCGCCCGTTTGCCCCCCCCTCACACCGGTAATTTACTCGACGACAGCCCAACCGTGCATTTGCACATAAGCAAATTGGGTGATAGCGAAATCCACCTTGCGGCCAACTCAGGAAAATAGAATGATCATTCACACGCGAGCAGCTTCCCACTTTAGCACCCACAAAACCGCATTATCCGACAAGGGCACTCAGGTTA
>CALFFB010000281.1 GCA_937958075.1 uncultured Geobacteraceae bacterium
GATCCCCTGGCGGAAGAGCAGCATGCACCGGTACCCGCCATCATTCATCGCTATCCCGATCGGGTGATCCTGCAGGTGACCAATCAGTGTGCCGGGTACTGCCGCTTCTGTACACGCAAGCGCAAAATCGGAAGCAGTGAGCATGCCTTCAGCTTCCGTGACCTGCGTGCAGGGATCGATTATATCGCCGGCGATGAGGAGATACGCGATGTGATCCTGTCCGGGGGTGATCCATTAATCCTGCCTGATGCTGTCCTCGAAGACCTGCTTGCCCGGATTCATGCCATCTCCCATGTAGAGATGATCCGTATCGGCACCCGGGTGCCTGTCACCCTGCCGCAGCGCATCACTCCGGCACTGGTCTCAATGTTGAAGAGCTACCCTCCCATCTACCTCAATACCCACTTTAACCATCCCCGTGAATTGACGCCGGCGGCGGCTGAGGCCTGCGCCCTGCTTGCCGACAGCGGTATTGTCCTGGGCAATCAGACAGTGCTGCTGCGTGGCGTCAACGACGATGCCCGCACCATGGCGCAGCTGCTGCGCGGGCTGCTGAAAATGCGGGTCCGCCCCTACTATCTGCATCAGATGGATCTGGTTCAGGGCACCGCTCACTTTCGCACTCCCCTTCAGACCGGCCTTGACCTTATCCGCGCTCTGCGGGGGCCGGTGTCGGGGATGGCCTGCCCCCATTTTGTTGTCGATCTTCCCGGAGGCCTGGGCAAGGCCCCCCTGTTGCCAGAGGAACTGAGTTGTCGTCAGGGAATGACGGTGCTGATCACAGCGGACGGACAGCAGGTGGAATATCCCGATGTGCCGGGCGCACCGGATTAACTCTTTACAGGTGAGTCCCTATATCTATAATCAGCAGAAATTCCTGCTTCCTGATATGGCTTGTGATGCGTTCCATATTTCTCCTGCTTCTGTTGTTGACCACGCCTTTCCTGGGTGCCGCCGGCGACAGTGATCTTCCCTTTTCCATTTTTAAAAAAAATGGCTCCCGACCGGGGCCGAGCATCTTAGTCATCGGCGGCATCGATGGCGATGAGCCGGGCGCCTTTCATGCTGCGGCGACCCTGGTGACGCGCTATCAAATCCAGTCAGGCGGCTTGTGGATTATCCCCGATTTAAACCGTGACGCGATCCTGAAAAGAGAACGAGGTGACCTCAACCTGAAGTTTGCACAGGTTAGCCGAAAAGACCCCCAATTTGAATTGGTTCAAAAAACAAAGGAAAAAATAAAAAATGAACAAATTGACCTGCTGATCAATCTTCATGATGGAAGCGGGTTTTATTATCCGGAACGCCTGAGTTCTCAGCGCGGACCCTGGCGCTGGGGGCAAAGTTTCGTCATTGACCAAAAGGGGCTTGACGGGGTCTTTCTTGGCCAGCTCTATGACCTTTGTGTTGCCGGCAGTCGCGCTGTCAACCAGAAGATCCACAACAAACAGGAGCACTTTCACATTAAAAATATGCGGACAGCGAGACTTGATGCTGAAACGCCAACGTATCACTCCCTGACCTGGTATGCCCTGCGCAACAACAAGCCGGCCCTGTCCATTGAGTCCAGCAAAAGCCACCCGGTGCACCTGCGTACCTATTATATTCTCTTGGCCCTGGAAGCGCTGATGACAGAAACAGGTGTGACCTTCAGTCGTGACTTCACCCTGTCGCCGGCCGGGGTCAGACAGGTTATTCGGGAGGACGGGCAGATCGACCTGGCCTCGGGGCGGATCTCTTTCGGTTTGAACGGTCTTAAACCGGAAATCGCAGATTTCCCTTTGCCGCAAAGTGAGGCTGTGTCCGTCACTTCAAAAAATCCGCTGATTTCCCTGCAGCAGGAAGAGGGTGGGTACCGGATTCACTACGGCAACAATCGCCTGGCGCTGCTGCGAACCAGGGTGGTTGAGCTCGATCCTGAGCCTGCCGTTGTCCGTCTCGAGGTGGATGGCAGAGAACTGGAGGTCCTGCCCGGTGCACAGGTCACCGTGGCTTCGCACGTGCGGATTCCGTCCGTCACGGATGTGAGGATGCAGGTTGTAGGGCTCAATAGCGATGGACAGCTGGAAGCAGCTACGCGCTTTACCTGGAAAGATCTGGATAGCAGAAAGTCCCTGGACCGAAAGGGGAGGAGGTTCCGCCTGGAGCTGTATCGGGATCAGCTGTTCAGCGGGATGATTGTTCTGGATTTTCAGTAACTACAACTTGCTCCGGAGGTGCTGATAAAGCTCCGTAATGGAAGGGTCCTTTTTTCCCCTGAGCTGCAGGCGCCGGATGGACGAGCTCAAAGAAGAGACATCGCGACGCAACCTGTCGCCCAGGGTGGTCAGGGTCATGGCCCCGGTTTCCAGGCACAGCCAGCCGAGGTAGGCGCGGGCGGTGGCACAGGGGCGGTTCTTGCCGGCTGCGGCAAGTTCGTTTTCTGTTAACTGAAAGTGTTCAAGTACGACCTTGACAATCCCCTCTGCATCGACAGCCGGCTGCCGGAACTGGCGGGCCAGCTTCAGGGCGCCGCGGGAGAAGTCACTGTCACCGAGAATCCTGGGGTCATAGTCGGCCCCACTGTAAAAATCAACAGTGGGCTCCTTAAGCAGCCCCTCGTTGATGTCGGCGTGAAACTTCATCAGAGCACGGATGCCGGTTTCCTCAAACCGTAAATAGGTACGATCCATGGTCAGCCAGGGGATCTTCTCGCGGCCGCAGTAGGCGCGATGACTGCTCCAGGGGTAACGCATGGGATCAGGCTCCAGCCCTTCCCGCACAGGCGCCAGATGCAGGTCACGGACAAGGTCGAAGAGATACACTTCCGGGTCGATGAGAACGGCCTTGTAGCGGCCCTGAAAGAGGTGCCCTGCCTGCTGATGGTAATTGTTGAACCAGCGGGTGTAGCGGAATCCGAGCTGCTGCATGACGCGCGACAGGGGGATATCGTCAACTTCGATGACCAGCCTCAGTTCCGTCGGCAGCAGCGTAAAGGCGTGGATTTTGTGGCCGAATTTTTCAATCCCCTCCTGACAGAGCAGCAGCAGGCGGGTGCAGTCGGTGGCGCTGGTAAAGACGCGTTGTCCACCGTTGCCACATAAACTGACGTGATAGATGGCACCGGAAAAATGGAGGCGTGGTTTTCGTGCCATGGACAAGTCACCCTGGTGCAGAAAAAGAATCTGAAGAAAGATAAGCAGTCTGCCCTGACGAATAAAGGCAGAAGACTAGCACAACCGCATATCTTTTCAACAAAATTCAGGAATTCAAGCAGCTTCCGGCGCTGCTTCGGCATGATTGCCTAGCCCATGGCAATTTCGTATTGCTCAATATGAAATTCCGGGTGAGGATTGATGCGAACCGAGCGGCGGAATCGTTGCTCCAGTTCGTCCAGGCCGCTGCGTTCCTCGTCAACCAGCAGACCGGCAATCTGGGGATGGGCCAGCAGGGTCACGGGCCCGGCCGGCAGGTCGATCAGTTCGCGGTGCAGCTCCCGCAGAATTTCGTAAATAATCGTCAGGCGGCCTTTAACGTAGCCCTTGCCTTCGCAATAGGGGCAGGGCTCGCAGAGGGTGCGGCCGATACTTTCTCGAACCCGCTTGCGGGTCATTTCAACAAGCCCCAGTTCAGAAATTTTCAGGATATTGGTTTTGTTCTTGTCACCCTTGAGGGCCTCTTCCAGGGCGGCGTGAACCTTCTCTCGGTGGGCTTCCTTTTCCATGTCGATAAAATCGATGATAATCAGGCCGCCGATATTGCGCAGGCGCAGCTGGAAAGCAATTTCTTTCAGGGCCTCCAGGTTGGTCTTCAGGATGGTGTCTTCCAGATTGTGCTTGCCGACGTAGCGACCGGTATTGACATCGATAGCGGTTAGGGCTTCCGTCTGTTCAATGATGATGGAGCCGCCGCTTTTCAGCCATACCTTTCGTCCGAGGGCGCGTGAGATTTCCACCTCCAGGCCGTAGGCGTCAAAAATGGGCTCTTCGCCGGTGTAAAGCTCAACCTGATAATTCATGCGCGTGGCGAAGGTTTGCAGAAAACGGATGATCTTGTCGTATTCATCGAGATTGTCGACAACGATACGCTGTACATCTTCCGTGAGAATATCGCGCAGAACCTTGCTGGTGACATCGAGGTCGGAGTGAACCAGGGAGGGTGCGTGCAGTCCTTCGAGGTCCCTGCTGATGGTTTTCCAGAGGCCGACAAGAAATTCCATGTCCTGACGCAGGTCTTCCTCGCTTTTTCCTTCGGAAACCGTGCGGACGATGAAGCCGGTACCGGGTTCGCGCATCTCTTCGAGAACCTGGCGCAGCCTTTCCCGTTCCGTTTCATCAACAATGCGCCGCGAGATGCCGACATGATCTACCGTCGGCATGTAAACCAGATGACGACCAGGAAGGGAGATATGTGAAGTAATACGCGCCCCCTTGGTACCGATGGGTTCCTTGGAGACCTGTACCAGAAGTTCCTGCCCCTCGCGCAGCAGGTCTTCGATGGGAGGAAGGACCGATGGCTGGTCTTCGGCCGCGTCGGTTACGCCCTCGTCCCCCTCGATATGCAATTCGACCTGTTCCATCTCATCAAAGACATCAGCAACATACAGAAAGGCTGCTTTTTCCAGGCCGATGTCGACAAAGGCCGCCTGCATGCCGGGCAGCACGCGAATGACCTTGCCTTTGTAGATGTTGCCGACGATTCCGCGTTCACGCTCCCGTTCGATGTAGAGCTCCGCAATATGGCCACCTTCGAGCAATGCCACGCGGGTTTCGTGAGATGTCGTGTTAATAACAAGTTCCTTGTTCATGAAATCTCCTGATTCAGAAATAAAATATATTTATAAAAATGAAATATTTAAAATTCAGTGATCATTCAGGTCATCTCGAGCTGCTTGGTTGGCGCCCGTGAGTCGCTTTATCCGCCTAAGCTGAATGCAGTCTTATGGCGGTCTTGGTCAGGCCCAGTCCGCGCACCTGCTCAAGGTCCATGTCGTACAAAAAGGAGGCAATGAGCAGGGGACTTCCCTTGACCAGCTCAAGGTGTAAACCTGTGGCGTCAATGCGGGCCGTGACCAGGTCTTTGCGGATGTCGAGCTGTTCCGGAACTCCTTTTTTAAAACGTGTGACAGGCTGCTCTGTCGCCGACAGAAGATCGGCCAGGCGCACCTTCAAAATATCCAGCGGCGGCTCTGACGGCAGCGGAACCTGATAGCTGGTCGCTGCTACGGCCGCCGAGGGAGATGGCGATTTCCAGGGAATAATCGCCCCTGACAGGATACGAAATCCCTCAGGCAGCTCGGCGTTGATGACCTCAGTGATCTCCTCGACGGGTAGCGGGCACTTTAATTCCAGGTCGATCAATTCACAGGTGCTGGCAACCCCCAGAGGCAGGGCTTCAAGGTACGATACCTTCGGGGTTGGATGAAATCCCTGGGAGAAGCGCATGGGAAGCCGGGTGCGACGCAGCGCCCGCTGAAACATTTTTAAATATTCCAGGTGTCCGACCATGCGTGCCCGCCCCAGTTTGCTCAGGGTCAGGCGCACTCGTATCGGATGGTCTGCAGGCTCGGCCTCCGGGGATGCAGGTGGCAGGTGTGGCCGAGTGCGGGACGTTGCCGGCGGAACCAGGCGCATGCGCAGTTCGTCAAAATCGCACAAGCCACAGCCATGGCAGGTGCCGGTACGACAATCACGGGTCGGTGACGGGTCGGCGTGCAGGGCCTTGTGGCGCTCCTCAAGGAAAAAGGACAGGGGGATACCGCAGTCAAGATGACTCCAGGGGAGAATTTCATCTTCAGCACGCTCACGTAAATACCAGGCCGGATCCAGATCGCAGGCAGCGAAGGCCTGTTGCCACCGGGAAAAATCAAACTGTTCACGCCAGCCATCGAAACGGCATCCCAGCCGCACGGCTGCTTCCAGTACCCGGCCCAGGCGGCGGTCGCCCCGGGCGAAGACCCCTTCGAGAAAGGACAGCTCGGGGTCATGGTACTTGAAGTGCAGTTTTTTCTTTTTCAAACCGTCGCGTAACAGGTTCTGGCGCCGCCGGGTTTCCTCAAGGGAAATCTGCGCCTCCCACTGAAAAGGTGTATGGGGCTTGGGGACAAAGGTCGAAACGGCGACATTGACGTCGTTGCCGCCTGTGCCGCGTCCACTTTTCTTTACCGCTGTGGCAAGCTCAGTAATTGCTTCCAGGTCCTCGTCTGTCTCCGTGGGCAGGCCCTGCATGAAATATAGCTTGATCAGGCGCCAGCCGAATTGATAGGCCTGGGCCGTGGCAATGAGCAGGTCCTCAGCTTTTATGCCTTTATTGACAACTTGACGCAGGCGTTCGCTCCCTGCTTCCGGCGCCAGGGTGAAGCCGGTTTTGCGCACCTTTTTAATCTCTTCCATCAGCTCCGGGGTCAGGGTGCCGACGCGCAGGCTGGGCAGGGAAACGGACACCTGATCGGCAGCGTGTTCCGTCATCAGCTGCTGCAGCAGAGGCTGAATGCAGCCGTAGTCTCCTGTTGACAGGGATAGTAGGGAGATTTCCTCGAAACCGGAGCGCTTCAAGGCTTCGCGAATGAGCTGGACGATGGTCTCCGGTGATCGTTCCCGCACGGGACGATAGATATATCCGGCCTGACAGAAGCGGCACCCACGGGTACAGCCACGGGCAATCTCGATGGCGACACGATTGTGAATCGTCTGCATGAAGGGAACAATGGGGCGGGTCGGAAAGGTGGCGCTGTCCAGATCGGTGAGAAAGCGTCGGGTTACGGTCGGCGGAATGCTGTCGGTCGCAGGCGTGATGGCGGTAATGCTGCCATCATCATCGTAGGTAACAGTGTAGAAACGGGGAACATAAAAGCCCTGGCGTAGTGCCAGTTCTTTCAGCAACCGATCCTTGCTCCACCCCTGTTCCTGTTTCTGACGCACCAGCTGCACCAGCTCCACGACAGCTTCTTCGCCGTCGCCGATAACGGCAACGTCAAAAAAATCTGCCAGGGGTTCCGGATTGAAAGCGCAGGGGCCGCCGACCACCACCAGCGGTGCTTCGGCGTCGCGTTCAGTTGCTCGCAGGGGCAGACCGGCCAGATCGAGCATGGTCAGCACGTTGGTGTAGCTCAGTTCGTATTGCAGGGTAAAGCCGATGACATCGAAGCGGGCCAGCGGTGTGGAGGTTTCCAGGGTGCAGAGGGGCTGGTCGTGGTCACGCAACCAGGCCTCCATGTCGACCCAGGGGGAGAAAACACGCTCAGCTGCAATGCCGTCGAGCTGGTTGAGAATCGTGTAGAGAATGGGCAAGCCAAGATGACTCATGCCGACATCGTAGACATCGGGGAAAGCCAGAGCTACATGCACTTTTACCTGAGCGGCAGGCTTGCAGACGCTGCCGAGTTCACCACCAAGATAGCGGGACGGACGGCTGACCTCGGTCAGCGCCGTTGTCTGATCAGTATTCAAGGGATAACATCCAAAAGGGAAAAACTCTTTTGCTAAAGAGCTGAGTGTGATTTCCGGCTGCCGGCGGTTGCGGGCCGGTTCAGGCTGCGGTTCTTTCCGCAAGGCCGCAGCGATAAGTCTGCAAATCTAACACAGATACAGGTTATGGACAATTGACAATCAGGAGGGGTCCGGCATAGGATGCCCGCGGTCTGCCTGTCAGCAAGGAGTTAATGTGGCGCGGTCGAGAACGGTTTACAGCTGCCAGAACTGTGGCTACCAGAGTCCGAAATGGCACGGACGCTGTCCGGAGTGTCAACAGTGGAATAGCCTGGTGGAGGAACAGCAGGTAGCGTCGGTCGGCAGCAACAGTCGGGCCCTGGCGGAACCGGGTAAACCGCTGCCGTTGCATGCCGTCGATTGCCAGGTGGAAGATCGCCTGTGCACCGGGCTGGCGGAGCTGGATCGGACCCTGGGCGGTGGCGTTGTCCCCGGGTCGCTGATTCTGGTCGGCGGCGATCCGGGGATCGGGAAATCGACCCTGCTGCTGCAGGCTTTTGCCCACCTGGCCGGCAGGGCAACGGCGCTTTATGTCACGGCGGAAGAATCTGCACGTCAGGTCAAACTCCGGGCGGATCGCCTCGGGGTAACGGCCCAGAAGCTGTACCTGCTGGCGGAAACATCCCTTGAACAGATCAAGCAGCGGATCAAGGAGCTGCAGCCTTCCTTTCTGGTTATTGACTCCATACAGACCATCTTTACCAGTTCCCTCGATTCGGCACCAGGCAGTGTCAGTCAGGTACGTGAGTGCTCAGGCCAGTTGATGGTCCAGGCCAAAAGTGTCGGTATTCCGACCTTTCTGGTCGGTCATGTCACCAAGGACGGGGCTATTGCCGGTCCCCGGGTGCTGGAACATATCGTCGATACGGTTCTTTATTTTGAGGGGGACCCCGGTTATCCCTACAGAATTCTGCGCACGGTTAAAAATCGCTTCGGCTCCACCAATGAAATCGGTGTGTTTGAGATGCGTGGCGATGGCCTGCGCGAGGTCAGCAACCCCTCGGAATTGTTTCTTTCCGAGCGACCCGACAAAAGCGCCGGCAGCGTTGTTGTCCCGGCTCTGGAGGGGAGTCGGCCGATTCTGGTAGAATTGCAGGCGCTGGTGTCCGGCAGCTCTTTCGGAACACCTCAGCGCACGGCCATCGGTATCGACCACAAGCGAATCGCGCTGCTGATCGCCATCCTCGAGAAAAAAGTGGAACTGTCCCTGGCCGGGCAGGATATTTTTCTTAACGTCGCCGGTGGCGTGCGACTCGACGAACCGGCCATTGATCTGGCGGCGATTGCCGCTCTGGCTTCGAGCCATCTGAATAAGGTCATTGACCCGCAGTTGGTGATCTTTGGCGAGGTTGGCCTGACCGGTGAGGTGCGCGGCGTGACCCAGCCGGAGCTGCGCATCAAGGAGGCCGCCCGGCTCGGTTTCAGCCGGTGCGTGCTGCCCCGCCGCAACGCGAAAAATGTTGACGTTCCCCAGGGTATTGAGTTGATCGGGGTCGAGCACGCCGGCGAAGCCCTGGAAATGATCTTTGTCTGACTACAGAGAATCGAGGTGATGAGGCGATGACAGAGGGACTGACCCATTTTGATCCGGACGGCAAGGCCATCATGGTCGATATTACGGAAAAATCGGCAACCAGAAGGCAGGCTGTCGCCGGTGCTGAGGTCGTCATGCAGCCGCAGACCCTGCAGCGGATACTGGACCGCACCGTGGAAAAAGGCGATGTCTTCGCCGTGGCGCGCATTGCCGGGATCATGGCGGCCAAGCAGACCGCACAGCTGATTCCCCTGTGTCATCCCCTGGCCCTGACCTCCGT
>CALFFB010000282.1 GCA_937958075.1 uncultured Geobacteraceae bacterium
CGGCCCAAGGGGGTTGAGGTCGCCCACGGGGCCCTCAATAACCTGGCGCACGGACAGCGTCACGGCTTTGGTGTCAGCGCCGATGACCGGGTGCTGCAGTTCGCATCGCCGGGGTTTGACGCTTCGGTCTCGGAAATTTTTGTGACCCTGACATCGGCCGCGACCCTGGTATGCATGACGGATCAGGAGACGGAAGACACCCGCAAATTTGCTGATCTGATGCAGCAGCAACAGGTGACGATGGTCACTCTGCCGCCGTCCTTTCTCGGACTCTTTACCAAGGCGGACTTTCCCGCCCTGACCACCCTTGTCAGTGCCGGGGAAAGTCTGCCGGCCACCATCGCCGCGCAGTTTGCCGGGCACCTCCGTCTCATCAACGCTTACGGGCCCACGGAGAACTGCGTGTGTGCGACCCTGCAGCAGATCACCCCGGAACTGGCGGCGCAGGGGGTTCTGCCCATCGGCCGGCCACCGGCCAATATCCAGGTCTATCTCCTCGACGAACAACTGATGCCGGTTCCTGACGGGGTCACCGGACAGCTCTGTCTGGGCGGCGCCTCTCTGGCCAGGGGCTACTGGCGTCAACCGGAAGCTACAATGGCGGCCTTTGTCGGCAATCCCTTTGCTCCGGGGGAGCGTCTTTATCTGACCGGCGATCTGGGCAAGCGATTGCCGGACGGCAGTCTGCTGTTCCAGGGGCGCAGGGACAGCCAGGTCAAGGTGCGGGGCTACCGGGTGGAGCTGGAGGAGGTGCGCCTGGCCCTGACCGGCCATCCGCAGGTGCGTGACGCTCTGGCGGTGGTAACCGCATCGGCGGCAATCGCCGACACCGATCTCATTGCCGGCTATGTCACAGACGACGCTGACCTTACGGCAGAACAGCTGCGCAGTTTTCTGCTGGATAAACTCCCCTCTTTCATGGTGCCGACCCGTCTGATCCGGCTGCCGGAAATACCTCTCAACAAGCACGGCAAAGCGGACGCCGGTCCGCTGCTCAAGGAGGCAGTGTCCGGAATTTCGGCCGGCACATCACCGCCGGCAACCAGGGCTGAAGAGCTGATCGCTTCAGCCTACGCCCAGGTGTTGGGACAGCCGGTGGAGAATCGGCATTGCCATTTTTTTGAAGAAGGTGGAAACTCTCTGCGGGTGCTGCGCCTGATCAATGTGCTGCGTTCGGATTTTCCCCGGGTGAATGCGTCCCTGATCTACCGTTATCCACGGCTGTCGGATCTGGCCGCGCGGTTGAGAGACAAACAGGATCAGCTGGTGCGCCGCTTCGGATCACAAGCTTCCGACACTGATCTGCAGGTGGTGATTTTTCCGGCCATCGACAATCTGTTTTCCGATCTGAGTGAGCGCCTGGCGGCGGCTCTGGAACCGCTGCCGGTCACCTGTGTCGATTTCAGTGGCGAGGATTTTATTCCCGCCTGTGAACAGACCCTGCGCTCCCTTGATATCGAACCACAGAAATCCGTTTTCATGGGCTACTCCGGTGGAGGCAACTTTGCTTTTGAAATGGCCCGCCGCTTCAGCCCGAAAGCAGTCCTTCTCGTCGATTCCTGGATTTTTGAAGAGCCGCCGCAGCTTAAGGAACTGGACGAGGTCTACCGGGAGTTTTTTCAGGAGGAGGGCGCGTCCGTCGACAGGGCGCCATTAAAGGATTACCTGGCTGTCTTGCCGCGGTGCCATGACAACGGCTGTTATGCTGGTGATCTGTTCCTGCTGCAGTCGCAGGAAGAGGTTATGGCTCCGTCCATCCGGCATCGCGACTGGAGCTCCAAGGCTCTGGGTACCTTCAGGCAATATACCGGCAAGGGCTCTCATTTTTCCCTGTTTAACGATTCCTGTTTTCACGACAACCTGCTGCTGATCAGGAGAATACTTCATGACATCAAAACCCACTGATCCCCTGACCCTGTCCGCCACTTTCAGGCAATGGTTCTGTGTTGCCCTTTTTGCCGTTCTGCTGGTCGCCGGCTGCGGTGGCGAGGACCTCGGTGATTACCAGCGGCAAAGCCTCGATGAAATTGCCGCTGAACGCACCAGCACCACCAATGCGCCGTCGGTGAATATTGCCTATCTCAATGAGCAGGATGAACTGACGACGGTCAGCCACGGGGTCGAGGACATTGTCACCCGGACTCCGGCGACAGCTGATTCCCTCTACCGGGTGGGCAGTATTACCAAGTCCTTTGTGGCAGCGCGTATCCTGCAGTTGGTGGAGGACGGGCACCTCGCCCTGGGCGCTTCCCTGCAGGAACTTCTGCCGGAACAGGCGCAGCTGCTGAGCAACTTCAATCCGGACCGGGTTCAGCTTTACGATCTGCTGCAGCATACCAGCAGGATCTGCAGCTTTACCGCCGAAACCTCCTGGTCAGGAAAGTTTACGGCTGATCCGACCTATCGCTGGGGGCAGGATGAACTGCTGACGCTGGTTGCCGACAAAAAGGCCGCTGACTGCAATGAGGAGGGGCAGACCTGGCACTACTCCAACAGCAATTACGTGCTTCTCGGGCTGATTATTGAAAAGTACGACCCCCTGGGACGCTCCTACGGTCAGAATATCCGCGAGGAAATTCTGGAACCACTGGGGCTGACGAGAACCTTTGTGCCTTCCTATGATTTTCCTGACGAGCGGCCCTGGATTCATGGCTACCACAACTGGGGCTACAACCTCTCCCCGCTGGTGGATATTACCACCATCGACTGGTCCTTTACCTGGGCCTCGGGGGAGATGGTGTCCACCCCTTCCGACTTGAGCCGCTGGGTCAAAAGCCTGATGACTCCCGGTGTGGTGCTGGCCGCGGAAACCCTGGAATTGATGACGCAAACCATTGATACGGGCCTGGAAGGTGGCTATAAATATGGTCTCGGCGTCATGGAGATCAGCATGCTTGAAGTTATCGGACATGGCGCCGGGCATCCGGGGTTCGATTGTACCGCCCAATATGTGCCGGAGTTTGACGAGGCGGTGGCCATGTGTGTGAATCGGACGTTCGGTAATTTCCAGAAATCGGATACCGCCTTTTTAGGGTCGGTGCTGCGCAGCATCTATCCGCAGAAAAACTACCCGATCATACCGGGGACAAT
>CALFFB010000283.1 GCA_937958075.1 uncultured Geobacteraceae bacterium
TGTTATTTTTATCACCCAATAAAAAGTCAGTCGTCTGGCGGGACGAGACCCGCCGATGTTGGTTCTGCTTTTGATGTATCCAAGTCCTCCGGCGGAACGAAATCCGGCGGGGACGCAACCCGCCAATAGTGACTCGATGAGCCAATAAAAAGGGCGACCCAGTCCGGATCGCCCTTCACCATTGCGGCATATGCAGCTCCTGTTTTTTGTCAGGGACGGGACCTATCGGCCCTTTACGGTGACGGTTTTCGCATTTTCCTCGGCCTGTTTTTCGGCGGCGGATTTGGTCAGCCCGAAAAGCATCATCAGCGCCGGTACCAGCTGGGCGACGATGAGCAGGGCACAGAATCCGACGAACAGCAGAACCAGCAGTCCGCTGTTGTAGGTCACGGCGGTATCAACAGCGAAGGTCGGCGACACCAGCACCAGCGTGACAAGCAGTGTCGTCAGCAGGGACTTCACCGGCGTCAATACCTGTTTGCCGGCGAAAAGGCGTCTGCTGGCGGTGCGTTCATCATAGTTTTTAAAGGCAAAGTGGACCGCCTGGGAGATCTCCTCATAATTGTCGGTGGCGGTGGCTTCGCGTAAAACGTGGTAAAAGATCCCCTCCTGGCGAATGCGACGCACCAGATTGATGGGCATATCGTCAGACACCAGGATAATGGAAAGGTTGCGATTACATTTTTTCAGCAGGGGTACAAGTTTTACAACATTCTGTTCGTTGTACTTTCCATCGAGAACGACGACCTGAATCTCGTCATTGACGATAGCATCCAGGGCGCCGGCAACGGTTTCCGCCGTGACAACACGATAGTCCTTTCCACTGAACAGATCTGCCAACTCCTCCCGCGCTTGCCGATCCTGATTTGCTATAAGCAGGCCTCGCATGGTCTTATCCTTTCTTTGGCAGCAGTCCCAAAAAGACTCTTTAACGGGTTGCCTTGACTTCCTTGCGGTCACGACCGAACAGACCTCTGAGCATGCCGAACAGCATCAGGGTGGCTGGAACCAGTTGAAACACGATGATCAGGGCGAAAAAGCCGAGGAACAATACCACCAAAAAGCTGCTTTCGCCACTGCTGCTGGCCGGGGCGGCAAAGGCTGATGGGGCCAGGGCCAACAGGGCGATAAGGGTACTGAATAATGAGCGTTTCATGATGTCCTCCTTGAGGTGTTCTGGTAAACCGTCACCGGCGGGATGAGACTGCTCACCCCGCCGTCATTTGTCGATCTTTACTGTCGTTTCAGTTTTTGGCAGGTGCCGTTTTGCGGCTGCCTTCAGCCACGGCCTTGGTCACGCCGATGAGCATCAGCACGGCGGGAATCAGCTGCATGACGATAATCAGGGCACAGAAGCCGACGAACAGCAGAACCAGCAGGCCACTATTGTAGGTCACGGCTGTGTCAACAGCAAAAGCGGGAACGGCGGCGAACAGCAGGGCTAATGTCATCAGTACGGGTTTCATGGTTTGTCTCCTTTTCCTGGTGTTGTTACAGATTGATATATGTATGTGCTTCTAAGAGCCGGGTTTTCAGCCTGGTCAGTGCGAAGACACTTCCTTGCGATCGCGCCCGAAGAGGCCTCTGAGCATGCCGATCATCATCAGCGTTGCGGGTACCAGCTGGAAAACGATGATCAGGGCAAAAAAGCCGAGGAACAGGGTTACCAGCAGTCCACTTTCACCGGAGCCGGCAGTCCCGGCGGCAAAGGCGGAAGAGGAAAATGCGAACAGGGCGATCAGGGCATTGCGTAATGAGCGTTTCATGGCGTCCTCCTTGTTGCGATACGGAGCTGATCTCTTTCCGGGATCAGCGCCTGTGTCGTGGTGAGTTGTTGTCATCGTATAAAGCAGGGACTGTGCCAATTTCTGGCAAGTATGGCTTTGCCATTAAAACCGACTGATATTATTGAATAAAAAAATATTTCTGGACGAAAGAGGTGAGGATGCGGAGATTTTATTCTGTATAAGGGGCGTATACAGTTTTTGCCCGCCCTTCTCTGAAGGCATTTCATGGAAGTTGCCCAACTCTATGAAATGACTGAACATGCTGCCGATGGTCGGGCGTATATGTTTTTTGTGCGAAGATATTTTTTTTATTTTCCTGATCTCTGGTCTGCCGTAGACCGGGCAGGCCGGGGATTGCGTTGATTTTTGCCGGCAGGAACTATAGTATCGACGCTGACAGGCAGACAGCAGACGAGGTGCGGCGATGGAACAGGACAGACCGACCAATGATCCCGATTACCACGGGGGGCTGAAGAAAATCCGTCAGCGCCGATTGTTGTTGTGGGCAGTTATTGCCGCTTATCTGCCGGCCATGATGATAGCCCTGCAATCTGCGCACGTTCGTACCTGGGTCACTATCGCTTTTGTCGGCTGGCTGGTTTTGCTCATCGTCGCTGTTGTTCTTTGCTGCATCGTCCGCTGTCCGCGCTGCGGCCAGTGTTTTCACACCAATGGTCCAACCTTCCTTCCCTTCCGGCGCTGTCTGCACTGCGGTTTGCATGTCAAGGCCGACAAGCGCCCTCCGGAACCCCCCGTGCAGGATAATGCCGAGGATGCGGCACTACGCTGAATCGGAGGCCGTCCCTCATCCGGCACCGGTAGTTACCTCAGGAGTCGATCATGCGTTTACGTCTGGCGGTCAGGTATACCATCATCTCAAGTGTTATCCTGCTCATCGTCATGTCCATTTCCTCCTATCTGCATGTGACCAAGGTGGAAAAAATCTTTGAGGAAACCTCACGCCACGAAGCGGACACCATCGCTGAAATGATCCTGACCAACTCGTATCATCTGATGCTCGAGGACAATCGTCACCATCTGCAGCTGATGATTGAGGAGATCGGCGACAATCCCCGGGTGGAGCGGGCACGTATTCTCGGGCGCGAAGGGGTGATCGGCTTCTCGACCCAGGCGGAGGAGATCGGCACCCTGCTGCATGAAGAGGATGAAAGCTGCGCTTTCTGTCATCAGCCCGGTTCCCGGGTCATGTATGATGTGCCGGTGGCCAACCGGACCAGGATTTTCAGCGGTGACGACGGTCGTGAATTTCTCGGTGTCACGCGCGGTATCTACAATGAGCCCAGCTGTTACACTGCCGCCTGTCATGTCCATCCGCCCGAGGAGAAAAAGGTCGGGGTGCTGGATCTGGTGTTTGCCCGCAAGCAGATGGCCAACCTGTCCCACGTGCATAACAATGATGTCTTCCTGTCCACGACCTTCATGCTGGTGATTCTGTCCCTGTGTCACTACCTCATCACCAGAAAATACATCTGCAAGCCGATTGAACTGCTGCTGAACCAGACCCAATCCCTGGCTGACGGAGATCTGTCGGCCCGGGTGACGCATCTGACCAATGACGAGGTCGGTGAGCTGGGACAGTCCTTTAATCACATGGCGGAAAACCTGCAGAAGGCCCAGGCGCAGCTCAAGGAATGGGGGGATACCCTGGAAGTCAAGGTCGAGGAGAGAACCCGGGAGATAAAGAGCATGCAGAGCCAGTTGCTGCAATCGGCGAAACTGGCCTCCATGGGGGAGTTGGTGGCCGGTATCGCCCATGAAATCAACAACCCGCTGACGGGAATCCTGATGTTTGCTTCTCTGTCGGCGAAAAATCAGGAGTTGCCGCCCCAGGTCAAGGAGAACCTGAAGCTGATTATTGCCGAGTCGGAGCGCTGCGCCAAGATCGTCCGTGGTCTGCTGGAATTCGCGCGGGAATCCATTCCGGAAAAAAAATCAGCATCATTCAACAGAATTATCGAAAACACCCTGAACCTGGTGACTCACCAGACCCTGTTTCAGGATATCGACGTCTGCTGCCGGTTTGCGGACGATCTGCCTGAGGTGGAGCTCGATGTTGACCAGTGGCAGCAGGTTTTCCTCAATATGTTTATCAACGCCGGGCAGGCCATGCCCGAGGGCGGGTCCTTGTCCCTGACGACAGAGCATCTGGGGGACAAAGGCCGGATACGGATTACCGTTGCCGACACGGGAACCGGTATCGAGCCGGAACATCTGGACAAGGTGTTTGATCCCTTCTTCTCCACCAAGGAGGAAAAGGGGTTCGGCCTCGGTCTTTCCGTTACCTACGGTATTATCAAAAACCACGGCGGCTCGGTCGAGGTACGCAGCACCCCGGGGCAGGGAACGGCCTTTATCATTGAAGTGCCTGACGGCACCAGGGCGGCTGCGGAAGCCCAGGGGTAGGCTTTTCAGCAGCCTGTGGCCGGGCAGGAGGGACAGGGCCTGCGCCTGAGGAGGAGCAGACCTTATTGGGAGAGATGATCCTTGACGGAAATGCCCAGCTTTTTCAACAGGGCCTGAAAGTTGGGTCTGAGCATGCCCGTTTCTTCCGCAGCCCGGGTGACATTCCAGCCGTTACGTTCCAGCGCCGCCAGGACAAAGGCCTTTTCAACAGGCTCAACGGCCTGTTCCCGGACCTTGCGTTTAATCTCCTTGAGCTCTTCCGTGTTCTGCGGCGGCACAAACTCCTCCTGGCCGGTGGCTCTCTCTTCCGCCCCCGGCAGTTCCAGCGCCTCACGCCCGATGGTGTCCCCCTGGGTCAGAACAACCGCCCGCTCAATGAGGTTTTCGAGTTCGCGCACGTTGCCGGGAAAAGCGTAGTTGTGCAGGGCCAGCAGGGCATCCGTCGACAGCTTTTTTACCGGCCTGCCGATATCCTCGGAGAATTTGCGCAGAAAGTGACCGATGAGCAGGGGCACGTCGCCGTTCCGCTCACGGAGTGGCGGCAGTTCGATGGGGATGATATTGAGGCGGAAATAGAGGTCATCGCGGAAGGTTCCCGCCTCAACCATTTTGTCCAGGCCGCGATTGGTTGCCGCCACCAGGCGGATGTCGATGGGGGTCGCCCTGGTGCCGCCGATGGGACAGACCTCGCGCTGCTGCAGAACCCGCAGCAACTTGGCCTGGGTCGCCATGCTCAGGTTGGCGATTTCGTCAAGAAACAGGGTGCCGCCGCTGGCCACGGTAAACAACCCCGGTTTGGTTTGCGTCGCTCCGGTGAAGGAGCCCTTGACATGGCCGAACAGCTCGCTTTCGAGGAGGTTCTCCGGCAGGGAGTTGCAGTCGATAGCGACAAAGGCTTCGTCTTTACGTGTGCTGTTGTTGTGGATGGCCCTGGCCACCAGTTCCTTGCCGGTTCCGCTTTCACCGGTGATGAGAACGGTGCTGTTGGTTGGCGCCACCTGCAGGATGCGCTGAAAGACCTTCTGCATGGGGGGACTTTTGCCGATAAAGGACGCGGCAATGCCGTGCAGCTCCTCGGAACGATCAGCGATTACCCGGGCGTCACCAGCCACCTGGCGGTTACTGATGGCCGTCCGGATTTTTTCGATGATCTGATCGGGGATAAAGGGCTTGGTCAGGTACTCGGCGGCCCCGTTTTTCATGGCGTCAACGGCGGAGTCAACGGTCGCAAAGCCGGTGATAATGATGACCGGTACCTCCGGCTGCAGAACCTGGATGGTTTTGAGGACCTCCATGCCGTCCATGTGCGGCATTTTCAGATCGCTGATAACGGCGCTGAAGTCATGTTTCTGCAGTTTTTCCAGGCCGACCCGACCGTTTTCGGCAAGCTCGACCTCGTACCCCTCAAGGCTCAGGGTTTGCCGCAGGCCCTCGCGGATGATCGCCTCGTCGTCAATCACCAGGATTTTATGTGCAGCATCGTTCCCCATGTCAGCTATCCTGTCCTCTCGCCACGTGCCGTCAACCAAACACTGTTTTATAAGTACGCGAAAATTCAGTACAAATACATCAAATCACATGGATTGAATGAACGCAAGCATTATGCGGTTTGCGCCGCCGTGGTCGTTGCCGGTTATGACGCCATCGCTCATCCTGCCGGCTCACCGAAACTGAGCAGCTGATAGACTGTAGCTACCCGTGTCATGGTGACACCGGCGGCTTCCGCGTGGCGCAGGGGGATGGCAAAGATAGCGTCAAGTTCCAGGGGGCGGCCCTCTTCGCGGTCGATCTGCATGCTCGGCCGATAGTGATCCATGGCGTCGGTAAAGGTGATCATCTGCTGACTGAAGCCGGGACCATCGATAGGCCGGCTCGGGCCCTGGGCATTGGCGCCGGCAATCACCTCCAGCATCAAGTCCCGCACCAGCGCCCTGATGTGAGGACAGGCCAGCAGAGCGGTGACGTCCTGCTGCATGAGGGCCGAGAGGCCATTGAAGGGGATGTTCCACACCAGTTTTTCCCAGCGTGCCCGGCGCAGGTCGCCAACCGCCTCACACGGAACCCCGGCGTTCTGAAACAGGGCGGCAAGGCGTTGGCTGCGTGGGGACAGGCCACCGGTAAACTCGCCGAGACGAATCCTGCCTTCACCAAGGTGATGGACAACCCCCGGTTTGCCGCGATTGCTGCACAAAAAGGCAACGCCGCCGAGGATGTTCTGTTCTCCAAAAAGCTCAGCCAGAAATTCTTCGTTTCCCAAGCCGTTCTGAAGGGTCAGGATTGCAGTATCGTTACCAATAAGGGGCTGGAGCAGAGGAGCTAGATGATCGTTGGCAAAGGTTTTCAGGCCGACCAGCACCAGGTCGGCAGGGCCGATTTCCGCCGGTGTGCGGTAGCCCCTGACCTGCGCCAGATGAAAGTCTCCATGGGGAGAGTGGACCTGTAGACCGCACGTCATGACAGCATCATAGTCGCGGCGCAGCAGAAAATGAACATCCGCACCGCTGCGCTGCAGCATGGCTCCGTAGTACAGGCCCAGGGCCCCCGCGCCGACAACCGCTATCTTCATAAGATCTGCCTCTTTCGTTCACTGGACCAGAGGTCTGCTGCCGTGTCCGCCGGCCGGAAGTCCGAGTTTGCAATAAACCCGTTGATCCGGCGAGCCATTTATCGCTCTGCCACGTTAGCACAGCCCCGATTTTACCCTCCAGCAAAAACCGTTTTCCCCGAAAAATCAAATTCTTATAACCAAGGAATAGTTTGACCATCGAAAAGGCTTGTGCTATAGTCAGTGGGTCGAGCTAAAGGAGCAGAGCCTTGTTTAAAATCGGTGATATGGCAGTCTATCCGACCCAGGGGGTCGGGGTAATTGAAGATATCGAAGTTCGTGAATACTCCGGGCAAAGCCAGAAATACTACATATTGCGCCTGATCGATACGGATATGCGCATCATGGTGCCCGTCGGCAACGCCAAAAGTGTCGGCATGCGTCGCCTCATTGACCAGACCCGGATTACCGGCATCTTTGATGCCCTGGCGGAACCTGCCGAATGTGGCAAGATCGCCTCCTGGAGCCGTCGTCAGCGGGAATATCAGGACAAGCTTAAAACCGGCAACCTGCTGGAGGTCGCTGAGGTGCTGCGCGATCTTTATCAGATCAGAAGCTCCAAGGAGCTTTCTTACGGCGAGAAGAAAGTCCTCGAGCAGGCGCGCAAGCTGCTGGTGACGGAAGTCGCTTTGGCCGAAGGGGCCAAAGAGGATCAGGTGACACAACGACTTGAAAGTATTTTCCATTAACATATCGCATGAAAAATTTGATTACATAAGGCCGGGTGCTGTTCGCATCTGGTCTTTCTTTTTGTCAGCGGGGCCTTGTCATGTCCGTGGTTGAATCTGCCTCACCGAAAGCTGTCCTGTTGATTCCCGCCGCCGGCAGTGGTCGTCGCATGGGGGGGTCGGTCAGTAAACAGTATTTGCAGCTGGCCGGGCGTCCCCTCCTCGCCCATACCCTTGCCCTGTTTGACAGCCATCCGCTGGTGGAGGCGATCTACCCGATTGTGCCGGCAGAGGATCATGATTACTGCCGCGAGGAGATTGTTTCAAAGTACCGATTCACCAAAGTCAAACGGCTCATTGCCGGGGGGGCGCAGCGCCAGGATTCTGTACGCAACGGCTTTCTGGCCCTTGCCGGCGACGGTTATGACCAACCCCGGCGCCCGGTATTGATTCATGACGGCGCCCGCCCCCTGTTCGATCCGCGTCTGCTGCCGGAGCTGCTCCACCAGGTTGACCGACAGGGGGCCTGTATCGTCGCGGTGCCGGTGAAGGATACCATCAAGCAGGTAGCGGCTGGTCGCATCATCGCCTCGCCCGAGCGGGAGTCGTTGTGGCAGGCCCAGACCCCCCAGGGATTCCAGTATCACGTATTGGAACAGGCTTTTTCCCGGGCCGGGGATGGGCCGTTGCCGGCAACCGATGATGCCGCCCTGGTGGCAGCCGCCGGATTTTCTGTTGCTGTCGTTCCGGGGGATGACCGCAATCTGAAAATCACCACGCCGGCGGATCTGGTCATCGCGGCGGCACTGCTTGACAGCTGTCGGGAGGAATCGGCATGATGCGCGTCGGTCAGGGTTATGATGTCCACCGGCTGGTCAGTGACCGCCCGCTGATTCTGGGGGGTGTGACCATTCCCTACGAACGGGGGCTCCTCGGTCATTCCGATGCCGATGTCCTGCTGCACGCCATTTGTGACGCGCTCCTGGGAGCCGTGGCCGCCGGTGATATCGGCCGTCACTTTCCCGACAGCGACCCGCAATACAAGGGCTGTGACAGCCGTCTGCTGCTGCGCAAGGTGATCGCGCTGCTGGCGGCAAAAGGCTATGGCGTTGCAAATCTGGACGCTACCCTCATCTGTCAGCAGCCGAAACTCGCACCCCACATCCCGGCGATGACAGGCAATATCGCAGCGGATTGTCGTGTGCCCGAAGACCTGATCAACATCAAGGCGACCACCACCGAGCACCTTGGCTTCTGTGGCCGTGGTGAGGGCATTGCCGCCAATGCCGTCGTTTTACTTGTCCCATCAACCACAACCGGGCCCGCTTGCCGCGCGGCGCTGCTTACCTGATACCGAGGTTGTCCATGAGCACCACCGAACCGACTGTTGCGTCAAATTTTATCCGTACCCTGATCAGCGATGATCTGGCGACCGCTCGCCGTGACCGGGTGATCACCCGCTTTCCACCCGAACCCAACGGCTATCTGCATATCGGCCACGCCAAGAGTATCTGCATCAATTTCGGTCTGGCCCGGGAGTTCGGCGGCCGTTGTCACCTGCGCTTTGATGATACCAATCCGAGCAAAGAAGAGGCGGAGTATGTCGAGGCGATCAAGGAGGATATTCACTGGCTCGGTTTTGATTGGGGAGAACATCTCTATTTTGCGTCGGATTATTTCGGACAGCTCTACCAGTGGGCGGTGCAGCTGATCAAGGCCGGAAAAGCCTATGTCGACAGCCAGAGTGCCGATGAAATGCGCGAAAACCGCGGCACCCTGACGGAAGCCGGCACCGAAAGCCCTTACCGCAAGCGCAGTGTCGAAGAGAATCTCGATCTGTTCGAGCGCATGAAGAATGGGGAATTCCCGGACGGCAGCCACGTGCTGCGGGCCAAAATTGATATGGCGGCGCCCAATATCAACCTGCGCGATCCGGCCATGTACCGGATTCTGCGAGCGCACCACCACCGCACCGGCAACGACTGGTGCATCTATCCCATGTACGACTTCGCTCACGGCCAGGGAGATTCCATCGAAGGGGTGACCCACTCCATCTGTACCCTCGAATTCGAGGATCACCGCCCCCTGTACGACTGGTTTATCCGCGAGCTTGGTATCTTCGCGCCCCAGCAGATTGAATTTGCCCGGCTGAATCTCAGTTACACGGTGATGAGCAAACGCAAGCTGCTGCAACTCGTAAAAGAAAAGTACGTCAACGGTTGGGACGATCCACGCATGCCCACTATCTCCGGTATGCGTCGCCGTGGTTACCCGCCGGCGGCGATCCGCACTTTCTGCGAACGCATCGGTGTCGGCCGGGGGGCAAGCTGGATCGAACTGTCGGTGCTGGAAGAATGCGTCCGTGAACAGCTCAACGAGACAGCGCCACGACGCCAGGTGGTCACCGACCCCCTCAAGGTGGTGATCACCAACTATCCGGAAGATCGTGTTGAAGAGCTCACGGCCCCCAACCATCCCCAGCAGCCCGAGGCCGGCAATCGCACCCTTCCCTTCGGGCGCGAACTCTATATCGACCGCGATGATTTCATGGAGAATCCGCCGAAAAAGTTCTTCCGCCTGGCGCCCGGTCGTGAAGTGCGTCTGCGCAACGCCTATATCATCCGCTGTGACGAGGTTGTCCACGACGCTCAGGGTCAGGTTACGGAGCTGCGTTGCCATGCCGATCTTGATACCCTGGGGAAAAATCCGGCCGACGGGCGCAAGGTCAAGGGGATCATCCACTGGGTAGCGGCAGGCCATGCGGTACCTGTCGAGATTCGTCAGTATGATCGACTTTTCCAACTGGAGAACCCCGACAAGGCCGCCAATTATCTGGAGGCGTTGAATCCTGAATCCCTGAAAATTGTGACAGGGCTGGCCGAGCCGGAATTGCTTAATGCAAAGCCCGGAGAGGGCTTTCAGTTTGAGCGCGTCGGTTACTTCACTGCTGACAGCAAGGATTCGAAGTCAGGAAAACCGGTATTTAACCGCACCGTGACCCTGCGCGACACCTGGGAGAAAATCAGGGAATAGGAATGGATCAGGCTCGCGGGCCAGGGCGCAGAAAGGTCTGTGGAACCAGTCGTCGGCCAAAATCCGGATTGACAAAACCCTGGAACGTGCGTACGATTTAGCGTACGCTAAGGAGGCGACAATGACAACAATAACAGCAACAGAAGCCAGAAAGCTTCTTTACAAGCTCCTTGATGATGTTTCCGAAACCCATGAGCCCATTCAGATTACCGGCAAGCGCAACAACGCCGTCCTGGTGTCTGAAGATGACTGGCGCGCTATTCAGGAGAGCCTCTATCTGCATTCAATCCCCGGTATGAAGGAATCAATTGTTGACGGTATGAATACGCCCGTCGATGACTGCAATGAGGAGCTGGATTGGTGAACTGGAAGCTGGTCTACACCAGGCAGGCACAAAAAGACGCCAAAAAACTTGCCGCATCTGGTTTGAAACCAAAAGCACAGCACTTGCTTGACCTTCTTGCAGAGAACCCCTTCCAACATCCACCACCCTACGAAAAACTTGTCGGCGATCTGGCGGGTGCTTATTCGCGCCGCATCAACATCAGGCACCGGCTTGTCTATCAGGTTATAGAGGGGAGTCGTACGGTAAAGGTACTGCGGATGTGGACGCATTATGAATA
>CALFFB010000284.1 GCA_937958075.1 uncultured Geobacteraceae bacterium
AAGGGCCACCCTGTCGGTAGCCGCAATGGATACCAGAGAATACGGCAATATCCCCCGGTCCCTGGGTCAGGCTATCACATTTCCGGCTCAAGCGCTGCCAAAACGTGCGGTTCCAACGTTTCTGGAGCAGCCATTCGGGGCGATGCCGACCCGGAATGACGGGAGATCTGTTGACTTGACCGGACGATGCAATGCGTATAATCTATGCGCAAGCACTCACGCAAGGGAGGCGCCCATGCAACCACACCATATCTACGATGTTGACGCCCCGAAAAAGCCGGTTAATTTAAGTGCTAATTCGTCCCTGGTCAACCTGGCCCGGGAAGCCGGTATCAGCCTGTCAAAAACCTTTGAGGACGCCCTGTGTGACAAGTTGCGCAGAGCCCTCGAAGAGCAGTGGCTGGAGCAAAACAGAGAAGCCATTGAAGCTCATAACCGGCGCATCGAACAACACGGAGTTTTCGGCGCGGCAAAACGGAGATTCTGATGGCTCAGTTCGATATTTACGAGAACCTTGAGCCGGAATCGAAGCAGCAGATCCCCTTTCTCCTTGATGTGCAGAACGATCTCCACAGCAACCTTGTTACCCGGACAGTTATTCCGTTGGTAACAATGACCTCACCCCGGCAGGTTATCACCAAACTGTGTCCGGTTCTCTCTGTAAAGGGCGTTGAGGTGATGATGTCAACCCCTGAGATTGCCGGCTATCCGGTCGCTGATCTGGGCAAAAAGGTAATGTCAGCGGCGGATCGCCGCTCCGATATTTTTGCTGCCATCGATTTTTTGCTGAATGGCTTTTAATACCGATCAGAAAGGTGGTTCCGATGCGCAAACGTCTCCTTCTCATCATTTTTGCGATCTGCAGTGCTGTTTCATTGCCCGTTGCCGCCTCAGGCGCACCCGAAAATCGCCTCGATCGTGTCAAAGAGGCCAACCTGGTGCGTATCTGTATCTGGCCGGATTACTACAGCATCACCTACCGGAACCCGAAAACCCGGGAGCTGTCCGGAATCGACATCGATATGGCCAAAGAACTCGGGAAGGATCTGGGTGTCGCTGTCGAGTTTGTTGACAGCTCATTTGCCACGCTGATCGATGATGTCAATCAAGACCGCTGTGACGTTGCCATGTTCGCCATCGGGATTACCCCGGCACGCGCGGAAAAACTTCGCTTTACCCAGAGTCATCTTGTCAGTGATATCTATGGAATAACGACCAAAACCAACCGCCGCATCAAGGAATGGGCAGATATTGACAGTGCCGGCTCAATTGTGGCGGTTGCCAAAGGTACGCTCCATGAACCGGTCATGAAGGAAAAGCTCAAGGCCGCGCAGCTGCTCGTTCTTGATACACCCTTTGCCCGCGAGCAGGAAGTCCAATCGGGGCGTGCTGATGTTTTCATGACGGATTTTCCCTACAGCCAACGATTTCTGGCCAACGCTGACTGGGCACGCCTGGTGTCGCCACCGGAGATCTATCATGTTACCCCTTATGCCTATGCCATGAAATTGGGCGATGACGTCTGGTATGCGCGCATGGAGCAGTTTGTGAGTGATGTCAAAAAGGATGGTCGCCTGAGGGTTGCCGCTGAACGGCACAAGCTTGAACCTATCGTTGTCGCGCCATGACGGAACGGGCAAAACACTTTCGAACCTATTTCATTGGTGGCTTGCTGCTCTTTGTCAGCGGTACAGTTGCCCTTACCACCTACTCCCTGTGGCGGGCACACAATGATGCCATTGTCAATGGTATCGGAATATCATCCATGCATTCGCGCAGCTTTGAGGATTTCATCACCCAGAGCCTGCACGTCACTGAACTCGTTGGCGCCAATATCGTCGGGCCGGAAGACCAGTTCTCTGATCCTGGCGCAGCAGCAAAAAATCTCTTCAGGATGTTGCGCCACACGCCCTTTCTTCGCTCCATATCTCTGATCGACGACCGTGCAACGATCATTGCCAGCTCGAATGTCGCCAACATCGGCATGGATGTGGTTCTGGATCATTACCTGCCACCGGCAGCAGAAAAACTGGACATGTTACGCATTGGCACGCCCTGGAGCGGGCGTGATTTTGCTGATGGCCAGCCCGGTGCAGGAAACGACGAATTCTCAAGATTCATACCATTGGCACGCACGCTGACAGAAGAGGGCCAAACGTCAACCCTGCTCATCAATCTGAACCCGGATTATTTCATCAACCACATGTCACAGAACATCGATATAGAGGAAGGGACCGTCGAGATCGTGCGCTACGACGGGATTTTGCTGATGAGCACCGATCCGGACGAACAACCCGGTACTCAGCGTGAATTTGTCACGAACGAACTGCAGCTGTCTGAAGAGGAGTTCGGCGAGTACGAACGAAATCTGGGTAATGGAAAGCATGTTTTGACCGCATTTCGGGCGTCACAACTCTACCCCTTCGTGGTTGTCACCAACATCAATCGTGACTATGTCCTGAGGCACTGGAAGACCCAGGCACAAACTCTCCTGGGCGTTGTGGTGCCATCCTTGTTGGTCGTTATTCTGCTTGCCGTCGTGTTTTATCGGCGTGAGCTCCACTTTATTGCTCAGCAGGCTGAGTACGAACGTCTCCAACGCATCAACGCCACCGTCTTCGATGCGAGCACCGAGGCCACTCTGATCACCGATGTGGATGCCAATATTATTTCAATCAATCCTGCCTTCACCCGGGTTACCGGCTATCCTCCCGAGGATGTTATTGGTCACCTGTTGACGGAATTTATGGCGGCAGAAGACAGCCAGGCCTTTTTCGAAAGCGTTCATTCGAGAACTATCGAGGTCCGGCAACGCTGCAAGGATGGTTCTCTGATATGGGTTGAAATCCTCTCAACCCCCGAACGTAACGACCGGGGGGATGTCACCGGGTTCTACCGTATCAGCAGAAACATCACTGATCGCAAGCAGGACCAGTTAGCGCTGGAACAAAAAAATCAGGAGATGGAGCAGTTTGTTTACATCGTCTCCCATGACCTGAAAAGCCCCCTCATCACGGTGAAATCCTTTGTCAATCTGCTGCGACAGGACCTGCAGGAGGGTGACCAGCAGGACATTTATAACTATCTGAACTATATCGAAAAAGCCACCGACAAAATGCAGCTGCTCCTGGATGCCCTGGTGCAGTTCTCACGCATCGGCACAGCGGAAGCCCCGGCGCAAAACCTGACCGCTGATCAATCAATTCAAAGCTGTCTGGACTCACTGGCCGGTATCTTACATCAGCACCGGATCCAGGTTTCTGTCGACAAACTGCCCTGGCAGCTGCATGGTAATCCCATGCATTTCGGGCAGATCTGGCAGAACCTGATTGAAAATGCCGTCAAGTATCGAGGGGAGCAGGCGCAACCCCACATCGAGATCGGTGCAACTCAAAAAGGGCCGGACGTGGTTTTCTACGTGCGCGACAACGGGATGGGAATTTCGCCGGAAGATGCTGACCGCATCTTCAACCTCTTCTCCCAGCTTGATCCGGACAGTGACGGTAGCGGCCTGGGGTTGGCTCTGGTTAAAAAAATCGTCACCATCTACCAGGGGCGCATCTGGGTTGAATCTGCAGGCAAGGATCAAGGGAGCTGCTTTATGTTTACCCTGCCCGGAGCTGTTCAGGCTGCAGGAAGTGATA
>CALFFB010000285.1 GCA_937958075.1 uncultured Geobacteraceae bacterium
GGAGAGAACTCAGGCCCTGCCAGCAGCCTGGATATTGAATCCTTTATCGCCAACAAAAAGGCTTTTCCTGTCCTATGAGGAGAATTGTATTATCTCCACGGGCCAAAATCGATCTGAGCGCAATCTGGGATTACACCTTTTCGCAATGGGGTATTGAACAAGCCGAAAAATATGTGCGCGATCTCTGGGCCAGTATAGAACAGGCAGCCGCTGATCCTGGAAAATCCATAGATATTGGCGACATCAGAAGGGGATATCGAAAAATGAGAGCAGGCTCTCATGTGATCTTCTTCAGGGTCGTAGATGAAGGAATCGATATAGTGAGGATACTGCACCAGAGAATGGACTTTGATCGGCATCTTTAGCTTTGTCCTTTCCGCAAGAAACGGGCAGTCCATTCATATTTTCAAGAAGGTTTCGACCCACCTGACGCCCTCCCTTTGGTGCCCGGCGGCACCAGACCCACCCATCACACCACCACCATCAACAAGGTCAGGGTCACCACGCTGACCAGGGTCGAGACAACCACCACCGAAGTTACAAAATCAGGTACGATATCATGCTCCTTGGCGATGATGGCGACGAGGATGGCTGTGGGCATGGCCGCCTGGAGGATGCCGGCAGCGCCGGCAACGGAATTGAAGGAGAATCCCTGGGCCACGAGCACCGCCAGCAGTGGTACCAGCAGTAGACGAATGCCGCAGGCGACAGCGACATCACCATTGAGCTGAATTTTCTTCTGTTCGAGCATCTGCAGCCCCAAAGCGAAGAGCATCACCGGAATCATGGCATCGGCCAGCAGCCCGACCATGCGCTGTGCCATCAGCGGCACCTCCAGGCCGGTGGACGACACCAGCACCGCCGGCACCATGGCCAGCAGGGCCGGGGTTTTCACGACCTGCCACAGGGCGCCACGACTGCCCCCCCGCGCCCAGCCGGCAGCGCCGACACAGACGATAAAAGCGCTGATGGTGATGGCGACATAAAAAATTGTCGCCGGGGCCACGGCCTCATCCCCCAGACGAAAACGGATCAGCGCCAGGCCATAGTTGCCGACATTGCCGAAGGAGGCGATCATGGCAAAGGCGGCGATCATCTCTTTGCTGCGGCGCAGCACAAGTCCGATGCCGACGGCGATAGCTACACCCAGCAGATGCACCAGGATGATGTAGCCGATCATGCTGACCGCGCTGGCCAGTTCGATGTGCGCGGTACTGATGGAGTGGAAGATAAAGGCGGGAACAAAAACATAATAGGCGGTGCGCGTCAGGGTCCGCGCTTCAAGCTGCAGACGACCGCCGGCCAGGGCACCGATCAGGACAATAGCGAACACCGGCAGGGTGACGTTGATAAAAACAAAGAACAATTCCGTCATTGACAAACCATCAGAATAGTGCGCTGCAGTGCATAAAAAAGGCTCCCGATGTCACCACCGGGAGCCTGAATGTATACCAGAAACCTTTAACGGAAAAGGTTATTTTTCCTCGCCGCCAACAGTCATGCTCGCCATCTGCTTGTAGAGGCTGAAGCGTTCCGCCGTCATCCGATTGGCGTCGATCATCAGGCTCTGGGCCGCTTCAGGATTGATCTTCTTGAGAACCTTGAAGCGGTTCTGCTTGCTGGCGTAATCCTCGAAGCTGATGGACGGATCCTTGCTGTCGAGCTGCAGCGGATTCTTGCCCTGCTCGGCCAGACGCGGATCGTAGCGATACAGGGGCCAGTGACCGGAAGCCACCGCCTCTTTACAGCCTTCGATGCCGCTGTCCATGGCGATGCCGTGGGCGATACAGTGGCTGTAGGCGATGATCAGGGACGGCCCGTCAAAGGCATCCGCTTCAAGGAAGGCCTTGACCGCCTGGGCCGGATTGGCCATGGAGACCTTGGCGATATAGATGTTGCCGTAGGACATGGCCATCATCCCGAGGTCCTTCTTCGGCTGGCGCTTGCCGCCGGCCGCGAACTGGGCCACCGCCCCCAGGGGTGTCGACTTGGAGGCCTGACCGCCGGTGTTGGAGTACACTTCCGTGTCGAGCACCAGAACGTTGACGTTCTCGCCGGAGGCCAGCACGTGGTCGAGACCGCCGTAGCCGATGTCGTAGGCCCAGCCGTCGCCACCGTGAATCCAGACGGACTTGACGACCAGGAAGTCAACGTTGACCAGCAGCTGGGGTGCGGTCTCGTGGGTACACTTCTCAAGAATCGCCCGCAGCTTGGCGACCCGGCCGCGCTGGATTTCGATCTCCTCCTGGGTGTCCTGGGCGCTGTCGAGGATCGCCCGCTTGAGATCGGCGCTGCCCTGACAGGCGGCGCAGCCACAGGCAATATTACGGTCGAGAAGCTCACGGGCGTATTCCGTGCTCTTGTCCACGGCCAGACGCATGCCGTAGCCGAACTCGGCGTTGTCCTCGAACAGGGAGTTGCTCCAGGTCGGGCCCCGGCCGTCAGCACGGGTTGTCCAGGGTGTCGTCGGCAGGTTGCCGCCGTAGATGGAGGAACACCCGGTGGCGTTGGCCACCAGCATCCGGTCACCGAACAGCTGGGAACAGAGCTTGACGAAGGGGGTCTCGCCGCAGCCGGCACAGGCGCCGGAGAACTCAAACAGGGGCTGCAGCAACTGGCTGCCTTTGAGGGTCGCGCGGTTGATCAGCGCCGGATCGGTTTCCGGCAGGGAGAGGAAGAACTCGAAGTTGGCCGCTTCCGTCGCCCGCAGGGGTGCCTGGAAGGTCATGTTGATGGCCTTGTGCTTCTCGTTTTCCTTGCTCTTGGCCGGGCAGTTGTAAACACAGGCGCCGCAACCGGTACAATCCTCCGGAGCCACCTGCAGGGTGTAGAGCTTGCCGTCCATGTCCTTGCCCTTGGCCGCTGCTGACTTGAAGGTGGTCGGCGCGCCGGTCAGTTCCTTCTCGTCGTAGATCTTCATGCGGATGGCGGCATGGGGGCAGACGAAGGAGCAGATACCGCACTGGATACAGAGTTCCTTGTCCCAGACCGGAATATTGACTGCGATGTTGCGTTTTTCGATACAGGCGGTTCCGGTGGGGAAGGTGCCGTCCACCGGCATGGCGGAGAGGGGCAGTTCGTGACCGACACCGTCGATAATCGGCCCGAGGGTGGTCTTGATCATGCCGGAGTAGCTGCCCCACTTGCCGGTCTGCATCTCGATCTTGCTGTCGGCTGCTGCCGGTACTGCCACCTCGAAGATGTTTTCCAGGGCCTGATCGACCCCCTGCTTGTTCATGGCCACGACCTTTTCACCGGCCTTGCCGTAGGTCTTGTCGATGGCGTCCTTGATCTGGCTGATAGCCTGGGCCTCCGGAATGATGCCGGAGATCTTGAAGAAGGCGGTCTGCATAATGACGTTGATGCGGGCACCCAGGCCGATCTTCTCGCCCAGGTGGATACCGTCGATAACGAAGAATTTCAGCTGCTTGTCGATGATGTGCTGCTGCACCTTCTTCGGCAGCTTGCTCCACACCTCGTCCTTGCCGTAGGGCGCGTTGAGGAGGAAGGTCGCGCCCTGCTTGGCGCTCTTGAGCATGTCGTATTTCTCCAAAAAGGAGAAGTTGTGACAGGCGATGAAGTCGGCCTGGGAGATCAGGTAGGTGCTCTTGATCTCGTTCTTGCCGAAGCGCAGGTGCGAGGTGGTCATGGTGCCGGCTTTTTTCGAATCATAGACGAAATAGGCCTGCACCTTGTTGTCGGTACAGTCACCGATGATCTTGATGGAGTTCTTGTTGGCGCCGACGGTGCCGTCGGAGCCGAGGCCGAAGAACATGGCGGCGTAACCGTCGAAGGGCACCAGGAAGTTGTTGTCGAAATCGAGGCTGGTGCCGAGCACATCGTCCTTGAAACCGACAATGAAGTGGTTTTTCGGCTTGTCGGCCAGCAGGTTGTCGAGAACCGCCTTGCACATGCCGGGGCTGAACTCGAAGGACCCCAGACCGTAGCGGCCACCGACAATCGTCGGATAGCCGGAGAAACTGGTCAGATCATCGACCATGCCTTCGCCGATGGCGGTACGCACCGCCTGATACAGAGGCTCACCGATGGAGCCCGGCTCCTTGGTGCGGTCGAGCACGGCAATCTTCTTGACGCTGGCGGGAATCGCCTTGCAGAAATCCTCAATGGGGAAGGGGAGGAACAGACGGATCTTGATCAGGCCGACCTTTTCTCCCTGGGCGGCCAGATAGGTGATCGTTTCTTCCATGGCTTCACAGCCGGAGCCCATCATCACCACCACCCGCTCGGCGTCGGGCGCACCGACATAATCGACCAGATTGTACTTGCGACCGGTCAGGGCGGCGAATTTCTCCATCTGTGCCTTGAGGATGGCCGGCACCTTGGCGTAGAAGGGGTTGACCGTTTCCCGGCCCTGGAAATAGACATCCGGGTTCTGGGCGGTCCCGCGCAGCTTCGGCCGATCGGGGGACATGGCGCGCTCACGATGGGCGGTGACCAATTTGTCGTCGATCATGTGACGCATGTCGTCCTGGGACAGCTCCTCGATCTTCTGTACTTCATGTGAGGTACGGAACCCGTCAAAATAATGCAGGAAAGGAACCCGTGATTCCAGGGTCGCGGCCTGGGAGATCAGGGCGAAGTCCATGACTTCCTGGGGATTGTTGGAGCAGAACATGGCCCAGCCGGTGGAACGGCAGGCCATGACGTCGGAATGATCGCCGAAAATCGACAGGGCCTGGGCGGCGATGGCCCGGGCCGATACATGAAAGACCGTCGGGGTCAGTTCGCCGGCAATCTTGAACATGTTGGGGATCATCAACAGCAGCCCCTGGGAGGCGGTAAAGGTGGTGGTCAATGCCCCCGCCTGCAGCGCCCCGTGCACAGCGCCGGCGGCACCGCCTTCCGATTGCAGCTCAACCACCTTGGGGATGGTTCCCCAGATGTTCTTCTCGCCGACGGAACTTTTGGCGTCGGAAATTTCCCCCATGACCGATGACGGGGTGATGGGATAGATGGCAATCACCTCGTTGGTCGCATGAGCAACATGCGCCGCCGCGGCATTACCGTCGATATTGACCATTTTCCGGGACATGCATACCTCCTGTGTGTGTGAAAACCTGCAGTTTCGTGTTGACGTTAAAACACCTCAATCAACGGAAAGGATTTTTGAAAAGTGGATCATCGCTATTTTTCAGACGGCGCATCAGGCCGCCGATGCGCGTCATTGTCCAATTGCTCTAGGAGACGGCGCGGCGACCGCTGACCGCCTGCTGCACCGTACCGGCATCGATGTATTCCAGGTCGCTGCCCAGGGGGATACCGTGCGCAAGGCGGCTTACGGAAATCCCTCGTTGTTTGCACAGGCGCGCCAGGTACAGAGCTGTCGCCTCTCCCGCGACGCTGAAATTGGTTGCCAGTATGATCTCCGTCACCGGCTCCGCTTCCAGCCTCTGTTCAAACTGGGGGATCTTCAGATCTTCGGGCTGAACGCCGTCCAGGGGCGATATGGCTCCGTGCAATACATGATACAGTCCGTTGTAGGAACGACTGCGCTCGATGGCCAGCAGATCCTGGGGCTGTTCGACGACGCAGATCACGCCGCCGTCACGCTTGTCGTCAGCACAGATAGAGCACAGGGGCTCTTCGGCAATGTGGAAACAACGTTCGCAAAAACGCACCTTCTGTTTCATCTCCACCAGCGCCTCGGCCAGAGAGATGACCTCGCTCTGGGGTGCCCGCAACAGATGAAACGCCAGTCGTGCCGCTGTCTTACCTCCGATACCCGGGAGCTTTCCGAGTTCCGCTTCGAGTCTGGCGAAAGACGGGAGGGAGCCTATCATAATTTTATCTCCGGAATCTAATGGTTTATGCTTTTATAACGTCGTTTTCAGGGACGCTAAAAAACTACATTGAAACCAAAAGAAAGAGCGGCCAACTGGTCAGACCAAAAAGATATCTACCATGCGTTGGCCCGTAACTCAATCTTTTTTTATTCAAAGTAAATATTCTCTGTGCGCCATATAACTGAAAATCTGTACGATCAGTTCCCTAGAAGAGGCCGGGCAGGCTCATCCCGCCGGTGACCTTGCCCATCTCCTCCTGGACCATGTCCTGGCTCTTTTTCAACCCCTCGTTGACGGCAGCAATGACCAGATCCTGCAGCATGTCGATATCCTGCGGATCAACCACCGCCGGCTCGATTTTCAGGTCCAGCAGCTGCTGCTTGCCGTTCACCCGTACCGTGACCATGCCGCCACCGGCCGCGGCCTCAACCTCGCGGGTTTCCAGCTCCTGCTGGATCCGCGCAATCTTCGCCTGCATCTGCTGCGCCTGCTTCATGATATTGCCAAGGCCCTTTGCCATGTCTTTACTCCTTATCGCTGATGATGATTGTATTGAGATAGTGCTGTCACACAAAACCCTTGTCCGTCGGCGTCACCGACTCTACATCCCCCCCGAAAATATCCAGGGCTGCCTTGATCATGGGATGCTCAAGGGCGTTCTGGCGCAATTTGCGTTGCCGGTCACTTTCCTGTCGCGTGCGCTCCTCATGCAGGGATGGTGGTTGCGGCTCGCCGTTTCTGCCCTTGACGATCCTGACCCTGACTTCGGTGGCAAAATACTCACCGGCCAGTTCCTGCAGCGCCTGCAGCATGTCGCTGTCGGCCAGGCCGTAAAATTTCTGCGGCAGAGAAATTTCCAAAAGCGGCAGCTCAAGCTGCAGCAGGCTGGCCTGTTCAAGCAGGGCCGAAATCCGTGGCCGACGACGCTGCTTGACAAAGTCCACCAGGCCGCTGAAACCGTGCTCCGCCGTCGCCGCGACGGGTGCGGCCTGATGTCTGTCAGCCGGCGCCGGTTCAGAATCGGCGGCTGGAGGCTCTTCTTCCGGCAGGGGGACAGGTTCCGGTGGTATGGGTGATTGCGCCGATGGCTCCGGTGACGCTGCCGCCGGCGGTTCCGGCCTTTTTTTCGCTGGCGCGGCCGTCAGATGTCCGGCCAGGCGCTGTTCCAGCTGCCCCAGACGCTCGATCAGGGCGGTGACCTCAATGCCCGTCGGCAGGGTGGCCAGCCGCACCAGAGTGACTTCCAGGGTCAGGCGCGGATAGCTCGACTCCGCAAGTTCGGCTTCGGCGCGAATCAGGGCCGCCAGAATCCGCTGTACCTCTTCCAGGGGACAGGAAGCGCCCAGCTCCGCCAGGGATTGCAGCTCGGCCGCGCTCAGATCGACCAGTCCGGCGGGGTCGTCCGTCACCTTGAGCATGACCAGGGCCCGCAGCCAGTCGATCAGTTGCCGGCAGAACTGGCGAAAGCAATGCCCCAGATCATCCACCTGCCGCGCCAGTTGCAGGGCGGAGGCCGGGTCGCGTTGAAACATCGCGGCCAGGGTTGCCAGGATCAGTTGCTGACCGACCAGTCCCAGCAACTGTTCAAGGGCTTCATCATCCACCTCGTTGCCGCAGCAGGCAATGATCTGATCCAGCAGGGACAGGGCGTCCCGCATGCTGCCCCCGGCCTGGCGGGCCACCGCTGTCAACCCGGCATCGCTGACGACAACCCCTTCTTCAGCGACAATATACCGCAGGCGTGCCACCAGCGCCGGCAGCAGAATCTTCTTGAAGTCAAACCGCTGACAGCGGGAGAGGATGGTCAGGGGGATCTTGTGGGGCTCCGTGGTCGCGAAGATGAACTTGACGTGAGCGGGGGGTTCTTCCAGGGTCTTGAGCAGGGCGTTGAAGGCGCTCTTGGAGAGCATGTGGACTTCGTCGATGATGATGATCTTGTAGCGCGCCTGGGACGGCAGATAGCGCACCGCCTCGCGCAGTTCGCGGATGTCATCGACACCATTGTGGGAGGCGCCGTCGATCTCCAGGACATCGATGCCCTGGCTGCCGGCGATATCGATGCAGGAAGCGCAGGTGCCACAGGGGGTGGTGGTGATCCCCTGCTGACAGTTGAGGGCCTTGGCGAAAATGCGCGCTGCCGAGGTCTTGCCGACGCCACGGGCGCCGGTGAACAGAAAAGCGTGGTGCACCCGGTCGCTGGTGATGGCGTTCTGCAGGGTCCGGCTGACGTGCTCCTGCCCGACCAGATCGGCAAACACCTGGGGACGCCACTTACGAGCTAAAACCAGATAGGACTTGACATCCTCCCGGCCCTGAACGGCCGGGATTCCTACGCTGTGACACATGATGTAACTCCTGCGTCGTCAGTTCGGAGGGTTCCTGCTGCTGGCGGCGTTACTGCACCACTCACTTCACAGGCGAACCGGGCATGTCCTGCCCTTTTGATGTTGATGGCCGCCACCAGGTCGGCGTGTCCTGCGTGTCCACATTGGACGCAGAGAAAGACGGCTTGGGTTTTCCGGTTGTCGGCGGAAATGTGGCCGCATTGCGGACAGGTGCGGCTGGTGTTGCGTGGCGGTACGGCAATAACCATCCCGCCGTTCCACCGCTGCTTGTACTCCAGTTGCCGGCGAAACTCGTACCAGCCCTGGTCGAGAATGGAACGGTTCAGTCCGGTCTTCTGCCGGACGTTCCGACCAGGTTGCTCTACAGTGCCTTTGGCTGATGACGACATATTCTTCACGGTCAGGTCTTCCAGTACGGCAACCGCGTGGTTTTTGCTGATCGCGGTACTGGTCTTGTGAAGATAGTCGTTTCGCCCATCGGCGATCCGGGCGTGGAGCGTGGTGATTTTCCGTTTCTGCTTGTGCCAGTTGTTCGAGCGTTTCACTTTACGGGACAACGACTGCTGGGCTTTGCGAAGCGCCCGTTGGTGCTTTTGAAGGCTGTTCAGCGGGGCGATGACCGTTCCGTCAGACAGGGTGGCGAACTGTGTCACGCCCATGTCGATCCCAACCATGGAACCGGACGGATGAATGGGTGCTTCCATGTCCTGTTCGGTCTGGATGCTGACGAACCAGCGACCGGCTCGCTGTGAGACGGTGACATTCTTCACTGTTCCAAGAACCTCACGGCTATTCCGGTAGCGCAGCCAACCGAGTTTTGGCAGGAATATCCGGCTGTTGTTCTGATCGAGCTTGATGCCCTGCGGAAAGCGGAAGGCATTATGCCCACCTTTCTTCTTGAAACGAGGAAACTGTTTTGGGCTGCTTCGGTCGAAGGCGTCCATCAACGCTCGATCCAGTGATTTAAGGGTTTGTTGCAATGCCTGGGAATGTGCTTCTGTCTTCAGCCAAGGGAGTTCCTGTTTCCACTGGGGCAGCAACAGTGCCGCCTGGTTGTAGCGCAGTACGGGTTCTCCGCTATCAAGCCGATGCTTTTGCAACGCCAACATCCGATTCCAGACGTAGCGGCACGTCCCGGCAAAACGCAACAACTGCTGTTGCTGTCCTGGCGAGACGATCAGTGCAAATTTATAGGCTTTTTGTCGCAGCATGGCGCGATGTTCTCACGGTTAACCAATAATGCAAGAAACTATTTTTCTCCGAATCTCCGATCAACACCTTGTCTCCCCGCCGTGAAGTGATGGGGCTACGGTGCGAGTTAAAAAAATTGCCGGCACAAGTGACAGCCAGGCGCCCCTGCGGCACACATTCAAACCGCTACCGCTGCTCCCTTCCGGGCCTGACGGGGTTTACGGCCGCCTGTTGCGCAGGACCCGGCTGTCACTTCTACCGGCAACAGATTGTTCCGATAATATATAATATGGCGGAGAGGGGGGGATTCGCCCACTTCGTCACCGCCATCACGGCGGTTCCTGCGTCGGCTCCCCTGCGCTCACTGCCGCGGCCATCCCTGGCCGCTTTTCTGACATCAAGTCAGCGTTCGCTTCGCTTCGAATCCCCCAACACAGGATTCATGTCTGAATATATGGCGGAGAGGGGGGGATTCGAACCCCCGGTAGCTTTCACTACACCCGCTTTCCAGGCGAGCACCATCGGCCTCTCGGTCACCTCTCCGCGAATTGGGAACACTACACCAAGGCCGCCAAACCTGTAAAGATTTTTTTCAATCCGGCTCTGCCGTGGCGTACTGTCCATTGATCCGGTAAAGAAAGGCCAGCACCTCGGCCACCGCCTGAAACAGCTCCGGCGGAATGTCCTCACCTACCGGCACCCGTCCGAGGACCTCCATCAGATCGGGATCTTCGACAATATCGACACCGGCCTGCCGGGCGGCGGCGATGATTTTCCGGGCGAAGTCCCCCTGGCCGGAGGCTGTCACCCTGGGGGTGGCGCCCGGCGTTTCTTCATAATGCAGGGCGACAGCCCGCAACTGGCGAAAAGAATCGGCCATCAGATCCTCGTGTCGAGCAGAGAGTCCTGCTGCGGCAGCAGCCGTTGTCGCAGCAGCTGCACCGGATGGGCGGCGTCTATGCTGTAGGAGAGATCCCGCAGCCTGACGCTGGACAGGCCATCCTTTAACTCCTGGGCGTGCGCCTTCATAAAATCGACCTTGTCCCTGTCATCGCAAGCCAGGTTGATGGTCACTCCCTGATGCCGGTCGAAGTGCATATCAACCCGCATATTGCCGAGAGCGGACAGCCGCAGGGAGAGGGACAGCTGATAGGTGCCATCCCCCTGGCCGTCCCGGCCCGGTTCATTTTCCTGGCGCTGGGCCAGCAGAAAGCCCTCTTCCAGGTCACTGAAGGGCAGGGGCAGAAACTGCATCTGCATCTCACCAAAGCGCGCCTTGGCCAGCTGAAACAACTCGATGCGCTGCAGGGGCTCGCGGACATCATCAGCCGCGGACTGCTGCAGGGCCAGCAGGCTGCGCTTGAGGTTGTTCAGGGCGGTTTTCTGCTTGTCGTACAGAAGCTCCCGCTCCAGATGCAGTCCGAAAAATTGCGACAGCAGCCCCAAAGCCTCGCCCCGCGCCGGCAGGGTTGGCGCAGTTGCCAGCTGGTGCAGCTGGGTGGTGATGGTGGAGATGGCTTCCTGCAGGGTTGCCGGCATGCCTTCGCGCTGCTGCAGCTGCTGCAACAGCTGGGTGACGCCCTCTATCCGGCCCAACAAAGCCGGAGGCAGGGGTTTGAATCCGTCAGCGACAGCCTTGTCGACAACGCCATCCGTGGGCGCCTGCAGGGTTTTAACCTCCTGCACCAGCTGCTGCAGGGAGGCCAGGGCCTGCCGTACTTCGGGGACCAGGGTACTTGCCGAACCGGTCACTGCCTGCAAGGTCGCCTGCTGATTCAACTGGGCCAGCAGGCGACCAGCCTCGGTGGCGATATGGGGCGGGGCCTGCGGGTGCTGTTGCAGCTGCTGCAGGGCCTGGGTCCATTCCGGTAAGCGGAGTCCCGGTGGCAGGGGGCGTTCCAGCTGCTCACGCACCTGAATCAGCAGGTCCGTGGTTGACCGCTGCCAGGTCCGTGAGGGCTCGCGCGCACCCTGTTCCAGCAGCAGGGTGACCTGCTGTTGCAACTTGCCGAACAGGGTCTCAAGGGCCT
>CALFFB010000286.1 GCA_937958075.1 uncultured Geobacteraceae bacterium
GAAGGCATATGCCGACCAGCTTGCACATAGCGACCGTGTTGCTTGTGTACATATAGCAGAAGAATATGAAGTGGAGGAATAACGCATGAACAAGAAGGCTCTACATTATTCAGCGGCCATCGGCGCTCTGAGGGTGCTCGGTAACTGGCTGCCCGATAAGTCCCGTAAGCAGACCAGATGCACCAACCTCGCCGTGGCGATGAACAAGATAGACCTCGGCAGAATCACAGCAGATGACGTTGAGCGTGGAGCGCAGGTGTTCCGAACAGTACGGGAATCGATGAACAGCATAGCCGATGAGTCAGGCATGCCGCATGATGTGCTGCTGGTGGCGCTGGTGACGTTTCACTTGGATGAATTAGAGCCATTGCCGACATCAGTTAAGACCCGCCTCAGTTCACTGCTGGACTGCTGGCCGGAGTCATCAAGCTATGCCGCAACAAGGGCAGCACACAGGCTGTGGCAGAGGATGGATACAGAGATCACAATACTGGAGGTAGCGTGATGGGAGACATCATCAAGACTGCCTATGATGTTGATCATGTGCTCGAAGAAGCCAAGGGGGTGTACGATAAGGTGCTGGTTATTGGGTTTGACAAGGAAGACGGAATGGATACAAGGGCCAGCTTCAATCTGAGCAAGAAGGACGCATTGTGGCTGATCGAGCACTTCAAGTACCAGATACTCAGCGGGGAGGTGTAGGAATGCAGGCAAAGAATCATAGGGCGACAGTTCTCGCGGCGACAGGGGTGACTCTTGGCGACGCCGACAACCAACCGAAGGAGATGATCCACTGCCCGGAAGCGGCGGGAGACGATCCGCATAAGCGCCCTAACATGCTGAAGTCGAGCTGCGAAACACGACAGCGCGACCACCGTCTGCCAACGTGTTTTGGTGGATGTAATGCTGGGCAGAAACAGAAAAAGGTCGAGACGGAAAGGCCGCCTATTCAGGTGAAGGCAACATGTTTCCTGGCGCTGGCAGTTGCTGACCGAACCATTGACGAGCTGGTTGAACTGGCCCGTTGTGAGTACGACACGGCGCGAGTCTACCGCGCTGAGTGGCGGCGGATGAATACCAACAAGAAGGTGAATGCGATACGCTCCGCCATGAAGCATTTTTTGACAGAGTTGACATCCATCGAGGATGGTAGGAGGGATAAGGATGGAATTGACTGATGCGATGTTTGTTTTTCTGTTTGTTGCCATTGCTGCTCTCGCCATGACGATCAAGGGGGGCCGATGAACTGTCGAAGACTGAAGAAGCCAAAGAAGCACCACGACTGGCTGGAGCTGCGCAAAAAGGGGCTGACCGGAACCGATATTGCGGCGATAGCTGGTGAGTCTCCCTATGAATCAGCCCTGTCTGTCTACGCCAACAAGCTGTCGATGCTGCCCCCAAAGGCCGAGAATGAGGCAATGGCTGTCGGGACATTCATGGAGGACCCGATTACAAGTCTATGGCTCAAACGAAACCCGGACGCCAAGGTCAGGAAGGTCCCCTACGTGCTGCAGCACCAGGACCATGACTGGATGCTGGGGAATATTGATCGACACATCATTGCCCCCTCGGAGGGGGTGCTTGAGATTAAGTGTGTTGGCCCCAATGCCATGCGCGGGTGGGGCTCTGAGGATGAGCCGAAGATACCGACACAATATCACCTGCAGGTCATGTGGTACCTGATGGTGTGCGGCCTGAGAGATTGCAGGATAGCCGCTCTCCTTGGGGGGACGCAGCTCATCGAACGTGTTGTGACCTACGACAAGGAGATGGCAGAGGCGATCATGGAGATTTCTCATCAGTTCTGGTTTGACCACATCAAGAAGGGCGTGCCCCCGGCCATTGATGACAGCCAGGCGACGACCACGGCCCTGAGCGGGATGTTCGCCAACCCGCAGGAGCGTGAGCTGGTGATCCCCAACCTGAGCCCATGGTTGCAGAGATACGATGTGGTCACGGCCAAGATCAAGGAGCTGGAGAAGGAGAAGGAGGGGATTACCAACAACCTCAAGGCGATGATTGGGGACCAATGCGTTGTGGCCTCCTGTCTTGATCGCTCCGTGAGCTGGAAGCCGACCACGACCAACCGGTTTGATACCAAGACGTTTAAGACAGATTATCCAGCTCTTTATGAGCGCTACACCAAACCGACCACAAGCCGCAGGCTGCTGGTCAAATAAAAGGAGAGAGTATGAGCACAGACCTTAAAGGACGTTTGAAAGAAAAAGCAGGCGCCGTTGCCGAGCGCCCGAAAAACCTGGCAGATCAGATTATGGCCCTGGCACCGCAACTGGCCAAGGCGTTGCCGCGACACATGAGCTCTGAGCGGATGGCCCGCATTGCTCTGACCGAGTTTCGCAAGAACCCTGAGCTGGGCAAATGCACCCCCCACAGCCTGTTTGGAAGCCTCCTGACGGCCTCTCAGTTGGGCCTTGAACCTGGCCCCCTGGGGCACTGCTACCTGATCCCGTACAAGGGGCAGGTCAGCCTGCAGCTCGGATACCGGGGCATGCTTGAGCTGGTTTCACGGTCCGACAAAGTGGATTCGGTCTATGCTTATGCGGTGTACAAGGGGGATGAATTTACCTACAAGCTGGGAACCGACCCTCTAGTCGAGCATATCCCCGGAGCCAATACCGACGATGACGCCCTGATCGCTGTGTATGCCGTTGCCCATATCAAGGGCAGCACCATCCCACGCATTGAGGTGATGAACCGGAAGCAGGTCGATGCGATCCGGGCGAGGGCGCAGGCCCGTAGCAATGGCCCCTGGGTGACGGATTACGCAGAGATGGCCCGCAAGACGGTGCTCAAGAAGCTGTGTAAGACGTTGCCGCTGGCGGCTGAGATTGCCCTGAGCATCACCCAGGACGACACGATTCGTCCGTCGTTCGACAGCGAGGAGACGGCATCGATATTCGAGATAACCGGAGACGCGGAGCAGCAGGAGGCGGGGAAGGAGGAGAGCGGTGACGGCAAAGTATAACAACGTCAAGCTGTGCGGACATGTTGTGGGGAACCCGAAGCTGATCGCCAAAAAGACCGGTGGGGTGTTTGTCGGGTCATTCCATATCAAGAGTCAGCCAAACCGGAAATACAAGCCATTGTTCATCCCCTGCATGTGTTTCCAGGATGAGCTGGCTGTCTATATCGCAGAGAACTACAAGGCCGGGTCATGGATACAGGTCAGCAAAGCAACTCTGACCCCGGACACCAGTCCTCGGGCGACCAGCAGCTCGGTGGCGCTGATCATCTGGGACATTGACGACGAGAGCATCGATCCGTCGATCCGCCGGACAGAGACTGAAGACGATGGCACGGGCGAGGAGTATATTGCCTATTAGGAAGGAGGTGTTATGGCAGTAAAGCAAAAGCGTGAGCAGGGCATTCATGCCAAGCGCAGGGTGATGACCTTCCGCGTAAATGAGCAGGATTTTTACGACATTGAGCAGTCGCGGCCACAGGATGTGGTGATGGCCGAGTTTCTGCGGACAGCTGTTTTAAGTTACATCAGGCGGCGGCGGAGGACATCATGAGCAAGACAAAGAAGAAGGTGACACAGCCAAGGAAAGCAGCGCAGAAGACGGCCCACTTCAACGTCCGCGTGTCTGAGGAGGATCGGGAGACATTGCGGGCTGTTGGTGCCGAACTCGACATCCCGCCAGCCGTTCTGGTGCGCTACGCTATCAGAAAATACGTTGTGCATTGCAAAGACCTGAAGGCCAGAAACATTATCGAGTTTGACACCCAAGAAGGTTGACAACGTCAAGCAAGGTGGCGTAAAGTACCAAACGCAAGACAATAGAAGAGCAATATCATGGAGCTAGGCAGAGCAGCCATGATCTGATATGGGCGGGAGCCGTCCAGAACGAAGCCCCGGAGATGTGCTGCCTCACGTCTCTGGGGTTTTTCGTCTACAGGGAGGGTATCTTGAAGTGGTTTAAGCATGACTCAAACGCGATCCTTGATAGCAAGCTGAGGAAGCTCAAAAACAAATATGGGATGGAGGGCTATGGCCTTTACTGGTATTGCCTGGAGTGTATAGCCAGGACGGTGGAGCCACACAACCTGACATTTGTCCTGGAAGAGGACTCTGAGCTCATCTCTGTCGACACCGGAATACACTACGAAAGGGTCGAGGAGATGATGCGCTACATGGTGCAGCTCAACCTCTTTGAGCAGTCAGGGGGGATGATAACTTGTCTTAAAATGGCGCACCGAACAGACGAGTACACGCAAAAACTCATAAGAAAAAACGAGGAATTGCAGGCACTTGTAGACCATGACAGCTCCGGACAGTGTCCCGACAAACTCCGGACAAACTCCGGACAAACTCCCGACAGTGTCCCGACAGTGTCCCGACAAAGTCCGGACAGTGTCCCGACAAACTCCCGACAGTGTCCCGACAAAGTCCCTCCTATAAGAATAGAAGAGAATAGAAGAGATAAGAATAGAAGAGATAGAGATAAAAAAGAGACCCCTGGCAAATATGGAATTGCTGAAAACGTGGTGCTCACAACTGAGCAATACGACAAGTTGACGGAACAGCTGCAGGACAGTCGTGACGAGTTCATTGACCGGCTGTCGACGTATGACAAGATCGACAAATACAAAAACCATTACCTGACGATCCTCAACTGGTGGAGGGCTGCCGGTAAACCGACGACGGTACAGGCCTCACCAAAGTCTGCCGTTGCGAAAAAAGACCCCTGGGCGGCCCTGTCATGAGCAGTATTTCTTTCCGGGATATGGCGCAGATGCTGGCCATGCAGGCGACAACTGTCGCGGAGCATCTGCTTGGGACTGCAGGCAAGCGGATCGGCAACGACCTGTGTTATGGCGATATCTGCGGCGGATCGGGGCAGTCACTGCGGATTTGTGTCAGCGGTGGTAAGGCTGGTGTCTGGGCGGACTTCGCAGCAACGGGGCACTCTGGTGACCTGATTGACTTGTGGCGGATCAGTCGTGGCTTGACCGCCGCTGAAACAGCGAAAGAGGTGAAAGACTACCTGGGGATCAAGGACGAGAACCCGTTTGCCGGGCGCAGGAAGAAGGAGTATAGCCGACCATCGAGACCAGCAGCAAAACGTGTTGCCAGCAATGATGCTGCCGCGACCTATCTGAGGGGGCGCGGGTTGACGGATGAAGTGATTGCCAGTTACCGCGTTGCCTATCTGCAGAACCTTCCCGACAAATTCAAGGCCGAGCAGCAGGATTGGCTGGTGTTCCCGTTCATGCGTGATAGTGAACTGGTGGCTCTGAAGTACCTGTGCCTGCACCGTCCGGATGGCAAGAAGATCATTCGTGCTGAAGGTGGTTGTGAGCCGATCTTGTTCGGGTGGCAGGCCATTCCCGATGATGCCCGTACCGTCACGATCTGTGAGGGTGAGGTCGACGCCATGAGTCTGGCGGTTTACGGGCATCCGGCGCTATCGGTACCTAATGGGGGTGGCGGCGGCAACAAACAGCAGTGGTTGGATTCTGAATGGCACAACCTGGAGCGCTTTGATGAGATTTACCTGTGCCTTGATGGCGATACCGAGGGGCAGGCGGCAGTGGTGGAGATTTGCTCCCGGCTGGGGGCACATCGGTGCCGGATTGTGGAGCTGCCCTACAAGGACGCCAACGAGTGCCTGCAGCGAGGGGTGACGGCGGAGCAGATCGCAACCTGTTATGAGCAGGCCCAGACCAATGACCCGGAAGAGCTGCTACCTGTCAGCGCGTTCACGGCAGATATTGTCGAGTATTTCCATCCGGCAGCCGGGACGAGGCCAGGGTTCGATCTCCCCTGGAGGAAGACGGGACCGATGCGGATACATCACGGGGAGCTGTCCATCTGGACCGGGTATAACGGCCACGGGAAGTCAGTTCTGCTGGGTCAGGTGATGATGGCCGCTGCTCAGCAAGGGGAGCGGGTGTGTATCGCCTCCCTGGAGATGCGACCGCATGTGACGTTCGGGCGGATGATGCGGCAGGCGGCGGGATCGAGCCGTCCATCTGAGGGAACCATTCTGCGGATCGTCGATGATTGGCGTGACCAGTTCTGGGTGTTCAACCTGGTGGGGACCGGTAAGGTCGACCGGGTATTGGCGGTGTTCGAGTATGCCTATCGGCGTTACGGGGTGCGGCAGTTTGTTGTGGACAGCCTGATGAAGCTGGGCATGGGGGATCAGGACTACGATGGACAGAAGCTGACGGTGGAGCGGATGGCTGATTTTTGCAACGAGTTTTCGGTGTGCGTTCATCTGGTGGCCCATGCCCGCAAGCAGGCGGACGAGATGAGTCCACCGAACAAGATGGACATCAAGGGCACGGGGTCGATCACCGACCAAGCGGACAACGTGTTTTGCGTGTTCCGGAACAAGCAGAAGGAATTGGACATCCAGGAGCACCTACGGGAAAACGGTGGGGTGCGTGGCTCTGTGTTTGATGAGCTCAATCAACGCTATGACGCCATGCTGATCTGCGACAAGTACCGGGAAGATGGCGAGAAGGAAGGGCGATGGGGATTGTTTTTTGATCGGCAGACCTTGGTCTACACCGATAGTCAGCCACAGCAGCAGTTCGTTGCCGCTGACAGCGATGATGGCCTTTTGCCGGAAGGGTGGGTGGCATGACGGAAATAAGGATGAGTATCAAAACGCGCAGGAACGGGGTGTGGCGTGATGTGATGGCAGGCCCCTTTGCTGGCAAGACGTTGCGGGAAATGTTCACGATGATGCAGGGGACAGATACCTTGTGCCGCTATGAGGGGCCTGATGGAAAGGGTTACTTCTGCGGGACGGAGGACCTGCTGAAGTTACTGCATGAGCGCGGCGACCGGGCGTACCTGTTCGCAGAAGCGATACAGAAGATCGCGGAGGGGAGGAACGCCAGCATTCTGGACGAGATCGCGGTGCCGGAGGAAATGGCAGCCCTGGGCGCCAACGGCATCAGTTTGGAGGAGTACATCTTTTACCCACAGGAGGACGTATGACGCGCAGAGAATGGGACAGAAGCCAGGACTACGAGAAGTTTCAGTCAAGCGACAAGGCCAAGAAGGACCGGGCAGCCCGCAACCAGGCACGGCGCCAGGCGGAGAAGGCGGGCAAGGTGAAGAAGGGTGATGGCAAGGATGTTCATCACAAAAACGGGAATCCGCGTGACAACAGCAGCAAGAACCTGCAGGTCGTTTCGCGGAGCCGCAACCGGGCGATGAAGTAAATTTGCCCGACCCGTCTGGCTCTGATGATAGTGATTTCTGGGCAACAACTAAAATGCCTCTCTAATGGACGCTGGGAGGCCAAGGTAGGCTAGGGTATAGGTCGAAGGGAGATCGTCGAAGGAAGGCGGTATTTTGTGCGAAATTCGCACGGTTCAACAACAACAACAAAGGAGGAAGGATATGACAAGCAAGAAGGAATTGGTTGATCGGATGGTCGAGCGGGCAAGCCTGAATGGCGGGACCCGATTGTCACGGCGCGGGGCGCAGCAGCTGGTTGATGGTTTGTTCCGGGATATTGAGGAGATTACCGCCGACGGGACGCTGTTGACGGTCCACGGGTTCGGGACGTTCTACACAAAGCGTTGTGAGGAGCGGAGCTGGTATGTCGCGGCGAAGGGCAAGAGGTATCAGACGCCGGAAGGGACGCGGGTCAAGATGCGGTCGCGCTTGAAGGCCAATCCGTTTTAAGAAAAAAGCCCCGACCAATCAAGGCCGGGGCATCATTTTCACAGGGAAAGTTGCTGGCTGTTTCCGCCTGGGTCTGGTCTGTTCCAGGAGAGGACCGGGGCTTTGCGGCAACCGGGGAGTTGCCAATGATTCGGGGGATTCAGCCAGCGTCCGTTGTGGATATTTTTCACAACGAGACGGCGCAGAAAGTCTAATCCCTTCTGCGTGACCATGGTGGTTCGTGCAATTTTGATCTCATCCCCTTTGCGATAGCTCCGTTCCCGGACCATGAAGCGGCCAGCATCGATCTGCTGCTGATAGGGCTCGTTGTTGTCCATCAGAACCTTTGTGGCGCGAAGTATTTTGAATAACGTGTTTTGGCCAAGGTTGGGAACCGCCAGGATTTTCGCGGCCTCACGCAGCAGGATCAGGTCGGACGAGTTGGCGACGGCATCGAAAAATTCGACCTTGGGGGCGTCCTGTTTGATCTGTTCCTGGAGTTTGGCTTTGTCTTCAGCCAGGTCAGCGGCAAGGCGCAGGGCTTCAGGCAAGCTCTGGGGAATGTTAAAGGCTGGAGCGGCGGCGCCGGTTTCCAGGTCGTACCAGCGCTGAATGACAGCAGCGCGGCGCTTGGCGTCATAGCCGGTGACAAGGGTCATGGTGGCGTGGAAGTCGAGGAGGTATTCGGGGTTCTT
>CALFFB010000287.1 GCA_937958075.1 uncultured Geobacteraceae bacterium
AGAAAGGGGATGGAAGAAGGTGCCGGTGTAGCACAAAGAGTGCGCGAAGAGTGCGCGAAAGATAACAAAAAAGCAGCGACCGTGTAAGTCGCTGCTTTTATTGTGTTTATGGTGCCCAGAGACAGAATCGAACTGCCGACACGAGGATTTTCAGTCCTCTGCTCTACCGACTGAGCTATCTGGGCAAAAACGAATCCCGTTTATAACCAAAGGGTGTGGCACTGTCAAGCAAAAATAACGGGCCGTGGGCGGGGGTGATAAGGAGATTTTTCCCTTGCATTGTCATTGCCGGCTTGTGTAGTCTGTGCCGATCTGAACACAAGGATAGAGATATGATGACCGTGGCTTTTTATCGCAGCTTTTTCTTTTGGTTTTTCGGCTTTTATCGGCCGTCTGCCGGGGAAGGGTGCGCGTAAATCACCACACAAACCATGGCAGAACGGCTTGCAAAAGGTTCTCCCATGGTGTTTCGTCTGTAATAGAGTACGTGAAGGCCGCCGGGAGACCAGGCGGCCTTTTTGCCTTCAACTGTCGATGTCGACAAAGGAGTGCAGCATGATCATTGTGATGAAAAAAGGGGCGGAACAGCAACAGCTGGCAGCGGTCGAGGCGAAAATTGTGGAGATGGGTTATCAGCCCCATGTCATTTACGGCGAAACCCGCAATGTCGTCGGCGCTGTCGGTGAGGAGCGGGGCAAGGAGAAGTTGCAGATTCTGCAATCGATGCCGGGGGTTGAGAACGTTGTTCCGATTCTGAAGCCGTACAAGCTGGCAAGCCTTGAGGTGCAGCCGGAGCCGAGTTGTGTCGAGATTGCCCCCGGCCTGACCATCGGCGGCAAGGAGTTTGTGGTTGTGGCCGGGCCCTGCGCCGTGGAAACCCGCGAGCAGATCTGTGAAACGGCAACGGCGGTGAAAAGCGCCGGTGCGCGTCTGTTGCGCGGTGGTGCCTTCAAGCCGCGCACCAGCCCCTATTCCTTCCAGGGAATGGAGGAGGAGGGCTTGAAGCTGCTGGCGGAAGCGCGGGAGCTGACGGGCCTGCCCATTGTCACCGAGGTGGTGAATCCGCGCGATGTCGAACTGGTGGCCCGCTACGCCGACGTGATGCAGGTCGGCGCCCGCAATACCCAGAATTTCGCCCTGCTGAAGATGCTCGGCCAGCTCGACAAGCCGATCCTTCTCAAGCGCGGCATGGCGACCACCATTCAGGAATTTCTCATGAGCGCCGAATATATCCTGTCGGAGGGCAATCGACGGGTGATCCTGTGCGAGCGCGGCATTCGCACCTTTGAAACGGCCACCCGCAACACCCTCGATATTTCCGCGGTGCCGGTGCTCAAGCAGCAGACCCACCTGCCGGTGATGATCGATCCGTCCCACGCCACGGGGCATGCGGCCCTGGTGCCGTCCATGTGTTATGCCGCTGCTGCCGCCGGGGCCGATGGTCTGCTGGTGGAGGTGCACCCCTGTCCGGAAAATGCGACCAGCGACGGGCCGCAATCCCTGCGCCCCGGTGATTTCGCGACGATGATGAAGAAGCTGCGGGCTTTTGTCGAGGTGTGCGAGCGCACCCTGGCCTGATGGTCAGCGCCTGTCCGCAGAAGAAAATTCCCTGATTTTTTAAAGGAGTGACATGTATCTGGTTCCCTTGACCCAACTGGAAAGCGTGGAATTGCTGGTTCACAGCCTGCGAGCGGCGGGCGGTGAGGTTGACTGCACGCACTGCCCGGCGTATCGGGTGTGTATGAAGCAGTGTCTGAGTATTGCTGATGGGGTGGAAAAAATGATGCGGGAAGGAACCTTGCCGCATCTGCTGGACAAGGATGGACAACCTTCGGCGCCGGAGGATGATTCCGATCCGCCCAAGGGTGGCGGTGGCTTGCGGGTCGTGAAATAGTCATGTCGCATGTGTTCAGCGCAGGTTCTGGCCGGTGCTGAATCATTGGCAAATTCTTGCAACGGGGTTCAACGATGAGCAACAGAGTTTATAATTTTGGTGCCGGGCCGGCCATGTTGCCGGAACCGGTCATGCGGCGTATTCAGGAAGAATGGCTCGACTATCGGGGGATGGGGGTGTCCATTATCGAAATCAGCCATCGGGCCAAAGAGTTCACCGATGTTCTCGACCAGGCGCTGGTCCTTTTTCGTGAGCTGGCCGGGGTACCGGACAATTACCGGCTTCTGTTCATGCATGGTGGCGCGCGGATGCAGTTTTCGGCTTTGCCCCTGAACCTCGCGGGGCGGGTGCCGGGGCGCAAGTGCCTGTATGCTGAAACCGGAAATTTCGCCAGGGTCGCGGCGGTGGAGGCGGAAAAATTCTGTCAGGTCAAGACGGTCGTCAGCAGCGCCGCAACCAGCTATGACCGGATTCCCGAGCTGCCGTTGGCGTTGATCGATCAGGACGCGGCCTATGTGCATATCACCAGCAACAATACTATTTACGGTACCCGCTGGCAGCAGTTTCCCGATGGCGGGCAGGTGCCGGTGGTTGCCGACATGACTTCGGAGCTGCTGTCGCGGCGGATTGACTATAACCGCTTTGGCGTCGTCTATGCCGGACTGCAGAAAAACCTCGGACCGTCGGGCGTGGCGATGGTCATTGTCCGCGAGGATCTCCTCGGCCACGCTGACAAAGCTACGCCGACGCTCCTTGATTATGCCCAGTGCGCCAGGGACAACTCCCTGACCAACACCGCCAACACCTTCGCCATCTACGTGGTCAAGCTGGTGCTGGAATGGCTGCGCGAGCAGGGTGGCGTTGAGGCCATGGAGAAGGTCAACGAAACCAAGGCGGCGCGCCTCTATCGGGTCATCGATGCCGGTGATTTCTATCGTGGCATCGCTCTGCCGGAGCATCGTTCCATCATGAATGTCCCCTTTGTTTTGGCGGACGAGCAGCTGACCGCGGCATTTCTTGAAGAAGCGGCGGCGCAGGGGCTCTACGCCCTGCCGGGCTATCGCAGCGTCGGTGGCGTGCGGGCGTCCATCTACAACCCCATGCCGATGGCGGGGGTCGAGGCCCTGGCCCAGTTCATGGAGGAGTTTGCACGGCGCAACGGTTGACCTTTGGTCTGAACGTCAGATTCACCAAAAAGACCACCTTGAAAGGGTGGTCTTTTTTTTGTGGCGCAGGTTAAGTAACAGGCTTCAACTACTGCTGTTTCTTCTCTTTGATGGGCAAAGGCGCCTGGGTATAGAGGCGGATAAAAGAGCGCAGCTGATGTTGCTGCTCCGTTGTCAGCGTATCAAACTGGACACTGCCGCGGCGCACCGGCACCGGAGTGTCTTTGAGGCGATAATCGGACACCGCCTTGATGGGAAGTTCCTCGGCGATGAGTTCATGATTGTGATAAAGGCTGACCTCTTTGACATCGGAGCGTTTGAGCTTCTGTCCAAGGTAGCGAAAGGAGAGTCCGCCTTCACTGATGTCCATGATATGGTAAGGCAGGGATTCGGGCCCCCGGTCGATGAGTACCAGAGCCCTGTCTACCGCCTTGAAGCGCTGCTTTTCTCTGGCCGGACTGTATTGAATACGGCTTTTTTCCATAGGGCATCCCGCTCGGGTTTGTTTTGTGTCGTCCGACGACACAAAAGGGGGACAATTCGGGTTGCGGTGTCGTGTTTTACATTAGCTGATACTATCGCAAAATGCAATTTATATACCCCAGGGTTTGCGTCGATGATGGCAGGATGATCACCGGCACTCATTTGGCAAATGTTGCGCAATTCAACAACTTAAGGTAGAAGATGGGGTCTGAAACGCTCCTTGGTTCAGAGAAAGGCATCCTTTGCGCAGTGTCGAAAAATATTACAGTCGGGTAGGCATGGCGGGTCTGAGTCGCCACCAGATTGGTCTGGTTCTGCCTCCGGCCGTGCTTTGTGTGGTTCTGCTGTTTGTCGGAGGACCCGGCCCCGACGCCCTGCGTTCGGTGCGTTTTGCCTGGCTGGCCGGCCACCTGGTCTGTTTTGCCCTGTGGTCGTATCTGTACCTGGCCTGGCGCGGTCATCTTGCCGTCTGGCGGCAGTGGTTTGAGGTGACCCTCTTCTGCCTTGTCGTCGGCGGCGCGGTCGAATTGCTGCAGGGACAGACCGGACGCGAACCGAGCTGGCAGGATCTGTATCATGATCTTCTCGGCGGTTGGCTGGTTCTGGTTTTTTATGGGCAGCATCACCGGCGATGGTCACTGTTTAGAGGCCTTTTGATCCAGTTTCCCGTCGTTGTCCTGACGGCTCTGGCGTTGCTCCCCCTGGCCAGAGCTGTGGTCGATGATCTGATTGCCTATCGTCAGTTTCCCCTGCTGTCCGGCTTTGAAACCCCTTTTGAGCACACCCGCTGGATCGGCAAATCGACACGGCAGATCGCTTCGACCATCGCTCACACCGGGGAGGGTGCCCTGCAGGTGACCCTGTCGGCGGGTCGCTATCCCGGTGTCTTTCTGCAGTATTTTCCTGCGGACTGGCGCTCCTACGCAGCCTTGAGCCTGCGTGTCTATCACCCCGGCAGTGATGAGCTTGAGCTGCATCTGCGCATCCACGATCAGGCGCACCGCCTGTCGGGCAATGCCCACGGTGACCGCTACAATCGGTCGGTCACCCTGCAACCGGGGTGGAATCATCTGGTCACGCCCCTGACTGCGGTTGCGGACGCACCGCGCGACCGTTCTTTCGATTTGCAGCGGGTGGCCGGCGTCGGCCTGTTTGCGGTCTATCTGGACGAGCCCCAGGTGATTTATCTCGACGAGGTGCGCCTGCTGGCGAACGAGGGTGCCGGTGAGGGTTTATCCGATTGACAAGAATGCCCGGCGGAACATAAAATCCAGCTTTTTTGCAGACGCCGTTAACGGGTTTTTTGCACAGAAAGGCTAGCCGATGAAAGTTCTGATAACCGATGAGATTTCCGACAGTGGCCTGATGCCGCTAACGGCCGATCCCAGAATTGAGATCGACAAGAAGCTGGGCCTTAAAACCTCCGAGCTGCATCAGTGTATCGGTGAATACGAGGCGATTATCACCCGCAGCGGCACCCTGGTGGATGACGCGCTGCTGTCCCATGCCCGCAACCTGAAAATCGTCGCCCGGGCCGGAGTCGGTATTGACAATGTCGATGTCGATGCCGCCAGCAGTCGCGGCATTATCGTTGTTAACGCCCCTTACGGTAATGTCAACTCGGCGGCGGAACATACTTTGGCGATACTGCTCTCCTGGTGCCGTAACGTGCCCCGGGCCAACAGCAGCCTGAAAAGTGGCGAGTGGAAACGGGCGCCCTTTACCGGCAGCGAGCTCAAAGGGAAAACCGTCGGGGTCATCGGCCTGGGCAAGGTCGGCGGACGGGTGGCGTTGCGCTGCCGCGCCTTCGAGGCGGAGGTCATCACCTACGATCCCTATATTTCCGAAAAGCGGGCCGAGGATTTCGGCGTCAGGCTGGTCTCCCTGGACGATCTGATCCGCTTTTCCGACATTATCACCGTCCATACGCCCCTCAATGATGAAACCCGCAACCTCATCGACGCTGAACACTTTGCCGGCATGCAGGATGGCGTCATCCTTGTCAACTGTGCCCGGGGCGGTATTGTCAACGAGGAAGCCATGCTGGCCGCCCTCGAGAGCGGCAAGTGCGCCGGGGCCGCCTTTGATGTGTTCAGCGAAGAGCCGCCGCGCAGCGACCTGCTGAAGAGGCTCATCGCCCATCCCAACATGCTGGTCACTCCGCATCTGGGGGCCAACACGGTGGAAGCGCAGAAGAACGTGGCGGTCGATGTGAGCAAGGAGATTGTCAACTACCTTGACGGCAAGCCCCTCGGCAATGCGGTGAATATCCCCCGTTTCGATCCGGACCAGATGGAGCACATGAAGCCGTTCATGGAGCTGGCCTCCATCCTCGGTGATTTTATCTCGCAGCTGGCCCCCGCCAATCCGGGCAAGATCACCTTCACCTACAACGGCAAGATCGCCCGTTACGACTGCGCGCCCCTGACCATCTGCGGGCTGGCGGCCCTGCTTGACCACAGCACCGACCAGGATGTCAACATGGTCAACGCCAGCCTGGTGGCGCGGACCCGTGGTATCGAGGTGGAATCGGTCCGCTCCACGGAAACGGACTCTTTTTCCAGCCTGATCACCATCGATCTGGAAAGTTCCGAAGGCAAGCGGCGCATTGCCGGCACCCTCTTCGAGGGCACGCCGAAGGTCGTCAAGCTGCGCGATTTCCCCATCGATTTTCGCCCCGAAGAGCACATGCTGGTCATCAACTATCAGGATCGGCCGGGCCTGATCGGCAAGATCGGCACGATTCTCGGAGAGCGCCAGGTCAATATCGGCAACATGAGCCTGGGCCGGCGGGAAAAGGCCGGGGAAGCGATGGTGGTGTTCTCCGTGGACTCACAGGTTGATGGAGAAACCCTGAAGCTGGTGGGCGAGGCGGTGGACGCACGTTTCATCAAGGCGGTGCGCCTCGGCAAAAAATAA
>CALFFB010000288.1 GCA_937958075.1 uncultured Geobacteraceae bacterium
CGGTTCAGCTTCCGGTTCAGCTTCCGGTTCAGCTTCCGGTTCAGCTTCCGGTTCAACGTCCGGTTCAACGTCCGGTTCAACGTCCGGTTCAACGTCCGGTTCAACGTCCGGTTCAACGTCCGCAGCAGAAGCCTGGGTTTTTTCTGCCTTCCGGATCTGCGCCCTCTTTCCGACCGGTCGCCGTACGATTTTCAGCAGCACCAGAATCAGCAGCAAGGCGATCCCCGTCACGGCCAGATACAGGACGCCCCAGGAGGCGATCATGCGATACTCTTCCGGCACCCCGAGACGCTCCATCAACAGCGTCAGCTGCTCGACCAGCCCGACAAACCACAGCAGAGCCTCATCAACAGCAAAGGTTTTTATTTTTTCCAGCAATCCGTACCAATCCATAACAATTCAAATCCTTCATCCAGTTATCAGGCTGTCAGCAGAAAAAAGAGCGCCGGACGCTCCTTTTTCAGGCCAGTTCACGTTCCAGGTATTTAACAGACTCTTGTATTTTCCTCAGCGCCGCCGCCGGTGGAGATGCCGCCGCAAAACACACCACCAGCAGATACTCATCGCTGAGGGGAACAAGAACGATGCCGCCGGCATCGGTGCGCAGCACCACTTCTCGCGGCGCTACATTCAGGGCCGCCCTGAGTGCGCTATCAATCTGTTGCGACAAAATCCCGCCATGGGCACCGATCAGGTGCATATCCGGGGACCGGTCCAGTGCCGCATGGGCAACGGCCTCCCCTTCCCAGTCAACAACAACCGCGCCAATGACACCGGGATTCTCTGCCACAATGCTCTTTAAAATGAGGTGAAATGACATACTCCATCCAAACAGAAATAGCGATTTTTTTCTTGGTGAGCCTCAACCGGCAACCGGCTCAGGCGCATCTCCAAAGACGTTCATGCGCACCGATACCAGTCGCGAAACTCCCGCTTCCTGCATCGTCACACCGTACAGGGTATCAACAATCGACATGGTGCGCTTGCTGTGTGTGATCAGGATAAATTGTGACCGGTCGGTCATCTCCCGAACCATCTCCGCGAAACGATCGATGTTGGCATCATCCAGAGGCGCATCCACCTCGTCAAGCACGCAAAAAGGGGTCGGCTTCAGCAAAAACAGGGAAAAAATCAGCGCGACCGCCGTCAGTGCCTTTTCGCCACCGGACAGAAGGTTGACATTCTGCAGGCGCTTGCCCGGCGGCTGGACGATAATTTCGACCCCTGTTTCCAGCAGGTCGGACTCATCCGTCAGCCGCAGCTCGGCCTGCCCCCCTCGGAACAGCCGGGGAAACACCTGCTGAAACATGGCATTTGCCTGTTCAAACGTCTCCTTGAAGCGGCGTCTGGTGGTCCGGTTAATCTGGGCGATGGCTTTTTCCAGATCATCAAGAGACTGCTTTAAATCATCCCGCTGTTGTATCAGGAAATCGTAACGCTTTTCCAGCTCCTCAAATTCCTCAATCGCCATCAGGTTGACGTCGCCAAGGGCAGTGATCTTCTGCTGCAACCCCTGCAACTGCTGACGCTGACGCTCCAGTTCGCTGTCCGTTGCTTCCGGCACTTGCTGCACGCGCAGATCGACCGCGAAGCGTTCCTCAACACTCAGCAGCAGATGTTCAGCTTCCAGTTGCAGTTCCTTCTGCTGCAGCTGGAGCCTGGCCAGATCCTTTCTCTGTTCTTCGGCCACGGTGCGCACTTGCCGCTGTTTTTCGCGAAAGGTCTCCAGCTGGTCACGTTGCTGCTGATACGTCGCCTGAAGGGAGCGCCCCTGCTGCTGCTGAGCCGTATACTGCTGCAGGTGCTCATCAATGTCCGTCCGCAAATCCTGATCGCGTTGCCCAAACTCCTGTTGTGCCGTATCACCTTCAGCAATGCGTCGCCGGAGAAGATCGCGCCGGGTGGCCGTCTCGTCCCGTTCACGGGCAATGCGCTGCAGGGTCTGGGTCGTCCCGGTCTGCTGCTGTTCGAGAGCGGCCAGGGCAATGCGCTGACGGGTCAGACTGTCCTGACGGTCATCCAGGGTCTGCCTGAGCCCATCAAGTTCCTGCTGTAAGTGCTGCGCTGCCTGCTCTTTGTCCTGCTGGAGAAAGACGGCCTGCTCACGGTCAGCAAGACACTGCTGATGTTCATCCCGCAGAGCTGCCTCATGCTCGCGCAACTGGTCCAGCTCAAAGTCGAGGAGGCTCAGCCGTCGTTCAAGCTGAGCACCCTCTGTTGCTGCCGCCTGCCGATCCTTTTCCCATTCCAGCAGCTGCAACGCAGCACGGTGCGCCGCTGACTGTGCGCAGCCCTGCATCTCTTCCACTTCGGCAAACAGCTGCTGTTGCTGCTCCAGAACCGCACGCTCGTCGGCAACCTTTTGCCTCAGTGTCTCGATCTGCCCTGTCAACTCTTCGAGCTGCCGCTGTCGACGCAGCAGACCCGCATCTTCCGATCCACCGTGACCACCGCCGACCCAGCCGCGCCAGTCCAGACACTGACCGCAGGAATCGACCAGCAGCATTCCCGGCGCCAGCTCCACCTGAAGATGGTCAGTGACATCCTCTACCAGAAACACCCCGGCCAACAGCTGGTCCAGCAGAGGTTGCGCTTCGGCAACAGGGACCACCCGCTTTGACAAAGGCGTCCCCGCGGGATAATCGAGAGCCGGACCGGGTTGCCGCTGAAAGAGCAGGTGGCCGCGTACCCCCTCGGAGCGCAACAAGGCAAGACTGTCCTTCAGTTCCTCCAGTGACGTCAGGGAAATCCCCTGCAGGCGTTCCCCCAGCACCGCCTCGACGGCGATCTCGGCTGCCGCATCAACCCGCACCATTTCCGCCAGAATGCGGCGACCGGCCTGTGCCGCCAGCAGGGTTCGGGCGCCTTCACCGTAGCCTTCACGGTTACGCTGCAACTCGGTCAGTGATTCATAACGCGAACTTGCCTGCCCCAACTGCTCCCGCTGTTCATCCAGCCGCTGCTGCTGGCGGGCCAGTGAATTTTTGCGCACGGTCCGCTCTTCCTCAAGAGCGTCAAGACGCTGTGCTATCTCCTCTTTCTCGGCCTCAATCCGGTCGTGGCGGCTGGCCAGTTCCCTGTCCAGATCCCCCATTGCCGCTTGGCGTTCGCGGATCTGGTCACGCTCCTGTGTCAGTTGTTCCGCGCGTTTTTTTTCTCCGGCCAGTCGCCGCTCAAGCTCATCAGCACGGCTCTGCAACCGTCCCGCCTGGGACAGCTGCTCCATGACCTCCCGCCGACAGCGTTCGAACTTGTCGTTCTCCTGCTTAACCTGGTTGCGCAGTCCTTCCAGCTCCTTTTCTCCATCGGCACTCTGCTCTTTCAACGCCTCCAGTTCCTGACTGCCTGCCTGCTGACTGCGGGTCAATTCATCAGCTTCCGCAGCCAGTTCAGTCAGACGCCCTTCGCACTGTTGCAGATCGATCTCCGCCTGTTGCTGCTGGGCCAGGTGCTCTTCCCGCTGCCGCACAATCAGATTGCGTTCACTTTCAAGACGCTGAACATCGGCGGCCAGCTGGTATTCTTTCTGCTGCGCCTGATGATACCGGCTCTCCGCCTCGGCCAGCTCCAGCTGCAACGTCTCCAGCCGGACCTCCCCCTGTGTTACCTGAGCATCCAGAGTCGCCAGCTTGTCGCTGAACTGCCCTTCCTGCCGGCGGGACAGTTCCAGTGCCTGATCAAGACGCAAAAGCCGGTTACCGCTTAAGCACAGCTCGATGCGCCGCGCCTCCCGGCGCAGATCGCGGAACTGTTCGGCCTTTTGCGCCTGCCGCTGCAGACTGCCGAGCTGACGCCGGACTTCCGCAATCACATCACCAAGTCGCACCAGGTTCTGCCGGGTCGCGTCCATCTTTTTCAGGGCGCTTTTTTTTCGCGACTTGAACTTGGTAACCCCTGCCGCCTCCTCAATCAGGACCCGTCGTTCCTCGGGCCTGGCGCTGACCAGAGCGCCAACCTTGCCCTGCTCAATAATAGAATAAGCTCGGGCGCCGACCCCTGTGTCCATGAACAGTTCATTAATATCAAGCAGTCGACAAGGGGTTTTGTTGATGAGATATTCACTGTCGCCACTGCGGTACAGCTTGCGGGTGACCATGATTTCCGCATAATCACGATAGGCTTCCGGACAATTACGATCACTGTTGTCGAGCACCAGGGATACCTGCGCCAGGCTGGTCGGCTTGCGGGTTTCACTCCCCCCGAAGATCACGTCTTCCATATTCCGGCCACGCAACAACCTGACATTCTGTTCCCCCATGACCCAGCGCACGGCGTCCAGGATATTGCTTTTGCCGCAGCCATTAGGCCCGACAATGCCGGTAATCCCCGGCTCGAAATCAAGGGTCACCTTGTCGACAAAGGACTTAAAGCCGGCTATATCGAGTCGCTTTATTTTCATGATCGCCTTGGAGAGTCGCCAGCGGCCGGAATAACCACAGGCGAAGCAAACGTAAGGACGGAAAAGATCGCGCAGAGGTGTCCGCGCCCCCTAGTGTCCGAGGGCGGGTCATGGTATCAGGGGAAACTTGCCCGTGTAAAGCCAAGATATCCGCGGCATAAGGATTCCGAGCCGTCGGGATTCCTGTCCTGAATACGCCTTGTCGCCCCCGGTGGGAACCGTTATGATAGGAGCGAAAGGGCGTCGCGATGAACTTTCCTGTCTTGCCTGACCTGATGCAGACCAGCCGATGAAACAAAACAACGGTCACATTCTCATCCGTACCATCCTGCTGCTCCTGCTGTTTTGCGGAGTTCTGGGCGCCGGGTTGATCTACTACCTCAGCCGCTTCGATCTGGACGATTATCGTCATACCCTGGAGCAACGCTTGAGCGACGCCCTGCAGCAACCGGTCGCCATCGCCTCAAGCTCCATGACCTTTGACCGGGGTTTGGTGCTCGAGTTCAGCGAGGTCGCTATCGGTGACGATGAGGGAGAACTGTCGGCCTTTCTGCCGCGCCTGACGGCAAGGGTGCAACTCACCCCCCTGCTGCATGGTGAGCTGCTGATAACTGATGTTGAACTTCACCGGCCGCAGATTCACCTGCGTCTGCCTTTGACTTCAGCCCCTGCTGTACGATCGCCACAAGACAGCAGCGCCCTCATCAATCAATGGGCAGTCGGCACACTCGTGGTCAGGCAGGGCGAAATCACCATCACCCCGCAGGCAACAGCGGCCACTGCCGAGCCGGTACATCTCACCAACCTGCAGACCAGGATTCACAACTGGCAAGCGGGCGCAGCAACAGAACTGATCCTGTCGGGTACCACCCCGCAGCTCGGCGCCGAGTTTCTCCTGGAAACGCAGATTCCACCGGACTTCTCCCTGCAGGACTGGCGCTCTGCCGAACTCCGGGCAAAACTGCACATCTCCGGAATCGCCCTGCCGGTGCTGAGGAACGCCGATTCACCGTCTCAACCTGTCCGTGGCCGGATGGATATCACCCTGGAGGGGCAACCGAACCAAGGAGCAAAAATCGGCCTGAGGCTACGGCAAGCCGGAACCGATGAGGAGATTCTGGACGCTGAAGGTATGTGGCAGTCGCAACCACAGAGGGAGACTCTGACAACAGACGCCGCCCAACTGCTTGGACTGACCGCCCGGGTTCATCTTGAAATAGACCATGACCAACGCCTGATCAGGGGCCGCATAGAAAGTGAACAGCAGCGACTGACCCGTAAGAAACTGCAACGTTTTGTCGCGGTGCCACCGGCAGGCCCGGAATCCGTACGCCTTGACCGTCTGGACCTCGAGATAAGCCGGCACTGGTCAGGACCTGTCGCTGCCCCGGACATCAGGGGGCATCTTGCCCTGTCTGACGCCACCTGGGAGGATGCCGCCCCCTGGCCGGTCAGCTCCCTGACCGGTGACTTTGAGCTGGCCGCCGATGTCCTGACAATCACCTCGAGCCGACTCGAGACGGCGCTGGAGACCGTCAATATCAGCGGCACGGTGGCAACCCCCTTCACCACACCGCTGTTCGATCTCACGGCCACCGCCCTGCCGGATCTGAAAACCTTGTCGGACACGCTGGCCTGGCCTGCGGACTGGCAATTGCGGGGCAAAACCCACCTGCTCCTGCAGCTGCATGGAACCCTGGATGATCCCGTATTGCAGCTGCAGGTGGATGCTACCGAAAACCTCCTCGAGCTCAGCTCCCTGTACCGAAAGCAGGCAGGCTGGAAAGCACAGTTCTCCGCCCGGGGCAGAATCAGGGAGGACCGCATCCAGATCGAATCCGCCCGCCTCAGCCTGCCACCACTGGAGGTGGCGGGAGCGGCGAGCATCACCCTGGATCGGGAACATCCACGTGCATCCATCACGACCGAAGCTGTTGACTTGCAAACCGTTTCGACCTTTCATCCGGCGCTGGCGCGCTATCACCTGCAAGGCACTGCCCGCCTCGACCTGGACTGGACCCCCGACAACTGGCAGGGGCTGCTGGCGGTGAAGGATGGCGGATCGCATCTGACGTCTGTTATTGCCGACCTGCATTCGGTCACCGGTAGCGCACGGTTGCACGCGGACGGTCTTGATTTTGCAGAACTGTCGGCCCACCTCGGCACATCCTCCTTCACTGTCAGCGGCAGCCTGCGCAACTGGCGTGCCCCCCTTTTGCGCCTGAGGGCCAAAGCTGACAGGGTCCGCGCCTCTGATCTGGTTTTCTTCAACCCGGAGCGCAGCCTGCACCAGGTCGACGGACAACTTGAGATCGACCGGCACGGTATCCGCTTTGACCCGGTCACCCTGCAGGTCGAAGAGGAAACCGAAGCGACCGTACGGGGTGGTGTTTACAGCTTCCGTCAGCCGCGTGTTGAGCTTGAAGTGACTGGTCAACAGGTTAATGTTCTCGACATCATTTCTCTTTTCAATCGCCCGTCCGATTACGAACCCGTCCGCGATATGGAGAGACCCGCCAACCAGGAGCCGATCATCATCCACGCCAGCGCCCACGACGGCACCCTGGGCGGCCTGAAATTCAGCAATGCCCGGGCGACCATTACCGAGCACCTGGGCGTCCTGTCGGTTTCCCCCCTGACCTTTGACAGTGGCGATGGCTGGAGCCGGGCCAAGGTTGAATACCTGCACCGGCACCCGACGGCTCCATTAAAAATATCCGGCCACGTCAACAACATCGATGCTTCTGCCCTGCATCAGGATCTGCTCAGCAAACCCGGACTGATTCGTGGTGCCCTGACCGGAGATTTCTATCTGGAAGGGGATCCTGCCGACGACAGCTTCTGGGACGAAGCCACTGGTGGTGTCTATGTGCAGGTCAAGGAGGGGACCCTGCGCCGGTTCCGGGGCCTGGCAAGGGTCTTTTCCCTGCTCAACGTATCCCAGATTTTTTACGGAAAACTGCCTGACATGGACCGCGAAGGAATGCCCTTTGATCTGCTGGAAGGCAGCGCCCAAATCAACGCCGGCCTGCTCTACACGGAAGATCTGAAAATTTCAGGGGAAGCGATGAACATGTCACTGGTCGGTACGCGCGACCTCACCACCGACAGCACCCAGATGATTCTTGCTGTCATGCCCCTGCGCACCGTTGACAGGGTGGTCAGCTCCATCCCTCTTGCCGGCTGGGTCCTGGGCGGCAAGGACCGGGCCCTGCTGACCGCATACTTCAGGATCGAAGGATCAAGCGAAGACCCGACGGTCACGTCGGTTCCCGTTGGCACCTTGTCCGGTACGGTTGGTGGAATTTTTCGCAGAACCCTGGGGTTGCCGGAAAAGCTGCTGCGCGACTTCGGCTCCCTGTTTCAATCGGAACCGGAAAAAAAGGAGGAAGCCCCCCAATAAACAACCCCCGTGGGACACCTGAACACGGGGGAATGCTGATTTGGCGCACCCGGCAGCCCTGGTCGGCGCTACCGGGCCAAACGATGTAAAACCGCCCTATTCCCGGACATAGGTATCCATGTCGCTTTCGTGAACCATGCCCATGGTGCGGGAATATTCCGAGGCGATAATTTCATAGTGGGTACGGGTATCCTTTGCCACTTCGTTGAAAATAGCCCGCACCTGGGGGTCAATAATATTTTTGGCCGCCTGCAGGAAGGTTTTTTCCATGCTCTCTTCTTCCTTGAGGGCCAGTTCACGGGCTTTCCGCTCATGGACATCTTTATCGAGGGCTTTTTTCAGCTCGACCAGGATGACTGAATCGGCTTTCGGTGGCCGGTTGATCAACTCATCAAAACTGCCGAGATCATCCCAGCGATAATGCGCGTAAAACTTTCTGGCGTTTTCCTGAACTTCCTCCGCCAGCCTGGTCAGCACCGCTTTCCCTTTTTCGTTCTCCGTAATCCGGGCCGCCTCAAGGTAAAAATCCCTCAGATTCTTTTTTGCCATGACAGCCATTTTCAATGCTTCCTTGACGGTGTATTCCTGGGGCATAAAATCCTCCTGTGTCGCGGGACAAAACTGACGAAAAACCATGCCGGGCGGCATCAGACCAAATTCGGGAGTCCATTTCTCAGCTGTATGAAATCCTACCATCTTTTTAGCGGATTACCACCAGCAACGGCCGACAAACTGCGCATCGGGCGCCTCCGATCGGAATTTCACGAAAGGGGCGAACCCGCTCCTCAAGCATCACCCTCTGCTGCGGAAGTCCGTCTGCAAAACAATTATTCTGCCTTGTCCCCGACATAGACCGTTGCGATGCCAAAGGTCAGATCCGTGTGCTGTACACGACTGAAGCCGGCATCTTTCATCATGGCGGCAAAATCGGCCTGCGCGGGAAATTCGAGGACCGAGTCGGGCAGGTACTGATAGGCGCTGCGCTTGGACAACAGACCACCGATGGCGGGAAGTACTTTCTGGAAGTAGAAATAATAGATGCTGCGGAACAGTTCGTTTTTCGGATGGGAAAACTCAAGGATGACTGCACGGCCGCCGGGCTTGAGCACCCGCACCATTTCCCGCAGGCCGGCCTGGCGGTCAACCACGTTGCGGATGCCGAAGGCGATGGTTATCCCGTCAAAGCTGTTGTCCGGATGGGGAATCGCCTCACAGGGAGCATTTACCAGCATGATACGTGAACCATGCGGAGATTGCTGCAACTTGCCCTGGCCCTGCACCAGCATGCCCTGGGTGAAATCTTCGCCGACGATCCGCACCGTTGCATCTGTCTGAGCAGCGATTTCAAGGGCAACGTCGCAGGTGCCGGTGGCGATATCGAGGACCAGACCGTTTTTGGGGATACTCAGCTGACTGACGGCAAAGCGTCGCCAGCGCCGGTCGATACCAAGGGAAAGAACCCGGTTGAGCAGATCATAACGTCCGGAAATGTCGTCAAACATCTGCCGCACGCCGCGTCCTTTATCGGAAATCCGGTACATGAAAACCTCAAAATGGCTGATTACCGTTGAGTTAATGATATGAAGGGCTCTTGCAAGATGGCCGTTTCTACCATAGAGTACAACGCCATCCAACAAAAAACCGGGCGTTAACGGTCATCAGAGAAAGGTTGTCGGCACCTTGCATTCATCACCCTCCTCAGCGCAGGCCATTGTCGTCTGTGCCGCCATCATCGTCCGTCAGCAACAGGTGCTGGTGACGCTGCGCCCCCGCGACAAACGCCTCGGAGGCTACTGGGAGTTCCCCGGCGGCAAGCTCGAACCGGGGGAATCCCGGCACGAAGCGCTCCACCGGGAACTGCGTGAAGAACTGGACATCGCCATCCACATCGATCGCCACCTGGCAACGGTCACCTATGAATATGACTGGGGTATCGCCCGGATCGAAGGGTATCTGTGCCGGCTCAAATCGGGAACCATTCGCCACCTGGAGGTTGCCGACCATGCCTGGGTTGCCATAGACCAACTGGACAGGTACCGACTGCTACCCGCGGACCAGCCCTTTATCGGCAAATTAAAAGAACTATCCTGATCCATTGGCAGCACGTCATGGGCGAGCAGCGGCACATCGCCCGCGAAACCGGCTTACCACCGGGCGCAGTGGCTCATCCAGCAGTTCCAGACACCAATCACGCAGGTCATCCGGCACCCCGCCATAAAAGGCCTCCGCCATGCTGCCGGTGATGCAGGCAAGGGTATCGGAATCCCCGCCGATGGAAACGGCCGTGCGCAAGGAATCTTCAAAATCGGTACTGTTCAGAAAACAACTGAACGCCTCGGGCACAGAACCCTGGCAGGTCATGTCGAACGAGTAACCGGGCCGGATCTCGTCAGGCGTAGGCCGCAGATCGTAACCGAAAGTCTGTTCAACATAATGGCGGATGGCGTTTTTACCCTGCCCGTCGCGCGCCAGAAAGATCGCCGCGGCGACAGCCCCGGCCCCCTTGAGCCCCTCCGGATGATTGTGGGTCGGCAAGGCACTCTGCCGCGCCAGATCCAGTGCCTCCTTCAGGGTCCGCGCGTACCAGCCCGTCGGCGCGACGCGCATGGCCGAACCGTTACCGAAACTGTTGCCGGCGGCATCATCGTCCCCCGCCGCCCACTGCAGAAACCGCCCACCATAGCCGGCGTCGGGATAGGCACGACAATAACGCCGCAGGGCGGAGCCGAAATCCTCCCCCCGCAACAGGGCATCGGCCACGGCAATGGTGAGTATCGAATCGTCCGTGGCCCGGCAATCGGGATGGATCAGGGCAAAATCCTTTCCCTTGTAATTCCGCCACTCAAAACGGCTGCCCACCATATCACCGATCAAAGCTCCCAGCATGTTCTTCCTCCCCGGTCCTTAACAGATACATTTTTCAGAATTTGTCAATCCCGCCCATCCATCTATACTTACTCTGGGTGGTCAAGGCGACAACGCAGACACCCCACTACAGCTTCCCAGGGGAGCGCGATCGAGGCTGTCAATGAGATCAAAGCTGATCTTCCTGTTACTGCTTGGCCTGGCGTTTGCGGAGCCGGGAACCGCCCTTGAACCGGCGGCAATCGTTCAGCGCATGATGGACACCATGCGTGGCGATTCCAGCTACACGGAAATGACCATGCGCATCGTGCGCCCCCGCTATACCCGTGAAATCTCCCTGCGCGCCTGGGAAAAGGAACAGAAACATACAATGCTGTTCATCACCGCCCCGGCGCGGGATCGCGGCACCATCTACCTGATGAGCGACAAGGACATCTGGGTATACGATCCCCGCATCGACCGCACCACCCGTCTCCCCTCCTCAATGATGGCCCAGTCCTGGATGGGCTCGGACTTCAGCAATGACGACCTGGTGCGCGACACCGATCCGGTCCGGGATTTCGCCCATCGCTTGCTGCGCCGGGAAGTTTATCAACAACGGGAATGCTATGTCATCGAGATGATCCCCAAACCGGATACCCCCATCGTCTGGGGAAAGGTTCTGCTCTGGGTGACGACCGACGACTTTCTGCAGCTGCGGGTGGAAAACTACGATCAGCGTGGATCGCTGGTCAACAGCATGGCTTTTGATCTCATTATCAGCACCGGTCAGCGCCGCATTCCGTCGCGGGTTACCGTCACTCCCGCAGGCAAAGAACATGAACATACGGTACTGACGTATCAGACGATTGAATTCGACATCCCCATCGAGGATGATTTTTTCACCAAAGCCACCATGCAGCGTTTGCGTTAGTTCCAGCAGCTGGTCACGACAAGGAGCCCCATGCCCATCGATTTCATCCTGGCCTGGCGCAACATCTGGCGCAATCGCAGGCGCACCCTGATTACTGTCGGCGGCGTCCTGTTCGCGGTGGTGCTGTCCATCTTTTCCCAGTCCCTGAACCGGGGTTCCCACGAAATCATGCTCGACAACATGATCCGTTTCGGCACCGGCTATCTGCAACTGCAGGACGAGGCTTATCGCGACGAACCATCCCTCGATAACAGCTTCACCTGGGAGGCCGCCACCGCCCGCCGCGTCGCCGCTGCCCACCCCCGTACCGGTCAGTTGCTGCCGCGCATCGAGACCTTCATGCTTGCTGCCGGTGATCAGGCAACCCGGGGCTCCCTCGTCGTGGGCATTGACGCGGATGCCGAGCAAAGGTTCAACGGACTGACGGATCGCATCAGTGCAGGACGCTTCTTCACCCCCGACAAACCGGAAGTCGTCGTCGGCCAGGGCCTGGCCCGGCGGCTGCAGCTGACCACGGGAGACACCCTGGCGCTCATCGGTCAGGGGCGTTTCGGCATGTCGGCCAGCGGCCTGTTCGAGATTGTCGGTATCATCAAACACCCCTTGCGTGAACAGGACGATCAGATTGTCTACCTGCCCATTGATGTCGCCCGGCAATTATTGTCGGCAGAAGGACAGATCACGACCCTGCTGGTCGCGCCGGAGCGTGCCAGTGAAACCGAAGCTATCGCCACCGCCCTGCGCCGCACCTTCAAAGATGACGGGATCCGTGTGCTGACCTGGCCGGAACTGATGCCGGAACTGCTCAATCTGCTGCGGCTGGACATGGCCGGCTCCTACCTGCTGTCCGGCATCCTTTACATCGTTATCGGTTTCGGCTTTTATGCCACCGTCCTGACCATGACCCTGGAGCGCCTCAGAGAGTTCGGCACCCTGATCAGCCTCGGCATGAAACGAACCCGCCTGATCCGGGTCATTTTTCTGGAAACCTTGAGTATCAGCCTGATTGGTGTGGCCGCCGGACTCACCTTAGCCTGGCTGGTGCTGTTCTACTTTCGCCTTTACCCCATCAGGCTGAGGGGCGATCTGGCCGCCACTGTCATCGACATGGGCTGGGAGCCGATCCTTCCCGTATCCTTCGCGGCAAATATCTTTTTCAGTCAGGGAGTGATCGTCTTTGTACTGGCTCTGGTCATCTCCCTGTACCCACTGCTGAAAATCATCCGTCTCGATATCCTTACCGCAGCGAGGTCCTGAAATGAAGACCCTGCTGATTCTTTCCTGGCGCAACATCTGGCGCCACCCCGGACGCAGCAGTGCCTTGCTGGCCGCCATCATCAGCGGTTTATGGGCCGGCGCCCTGACCATCGCGATCAGTAACGGCATCTATCAGCAGCGCACCAATTATCTCATCAACAACGAAACCACCCACCTGCAGATCCATCACCCGGACTTCATGACAGAACGCTCCCCCGACCTGACCATTCCCCAGCCGGAGGTCATCGTCTCCCGCCTTGCGCAAGACCCCAGAGTCCGCTCTTTCAGCCCGCGCACCCTGATAGATGGCATGTTGCAGTCGCCGGTAAAAGCCTCGGGGGTTCGGATTCGCGGCATCGACATCGTGGCGGAAACGGCAACGACCGGATTCCACCGGCAGCTGTCAGCGGGACGCTTCCTCGACCAGAGCACGCGCAACCCCCTGGTCATGGGACAGGCCCTTGCCGCCACGCACAACATGGAGATCGGCAACCGCGTGGTGCTGGTCTTTGAAGATACGCGCCATGAGCTGACAGCCGCCGCTTTCACGATCGTCGGGCTGTTCGTGTCGCCATCCCGACAGGTTGACCGCACTTTGGTATTCGTCCGTGCCGATGATCTGTCATCCCTGCTCGCCGACCGGTTCATCTCCCATGAAATTGTCATCCTCCTTCACGACATTGCTGATGCCGATACCGTCGCCGCCGACCTCAACACCCGCTTTAACGGGATCAGTGCCCGGACCTGGTTCGAGTTATCCCCCGAGCTGCGCACCCTCATCGACTACGGCAGCATCACCCTGCTGCTCCTGACTACGGTCATCATGCTGGCACTGGCCTTCGGCATTCTCAACACCCTGCTCATGTCGCTTTTTGAACGACGGTACGAACTGGGGATGCTGCTATGCATCGGTATGGGGCGCGGTAAACTGTTCGTGATGATGATGCTCGAAGCCCTGATGTTGACCTTGAGCGGCGCCGCCGCCGGACTGCTGCTGGCCGCCATGGCCCTAAATTGGCTCAGCAGCACAGGGGTTGACCTCGGCATCTTTGCCGCCGGGCTGGCCCAGATCGGCTATGATCGGATCATTTATCCCTTTTTGCACGGTTCCGACTATGCCACCGTCGTCTTCATGGTCATCTTTACAACCCTGGCCGCCGCCCTGTACCCGGCCTGGAAAGCGCTTGCAACCAACCCCCTCGAAGCGTCGAAAAGCCGCTAGGAGAAGAACATGAAACCGGTGGTCATGACGGAGAATTTAGGGAAAGTCTACAATCCCGGGAGTATTCCGGTGACGGCCCTGCGCAACGCCACCATCACCATCGACCGGGGAGAGTTCACCACTATCGTCGGCCCGTCCGGCTCCGGTAAAACCACCCTGCTCAACCTGCTGGGCGGACTCGACCGGCCCACCTCCGGCAGCGTCTGCATCAACGGCATCGACATCGCGACCTTAAAGGACCCTGAGCTCATCGATTTCCGGTTATGGAATATCGGCTTTGTCTTTCAGCACTACAATCTGATTCCGGTGTTTACCGCCAGAGAGAATGTCGCCTTCATCATGCTGCTGCAGCACCGCAACAAACAGCAGATCCGGGAACGGGCTGATCAGCTCCTGGACGAAGTCGGTCTGTCCCATCGCCGGGACGTCAGACCGGCACAGCTTTCGGGTGGTGAGCAGCAGCGGGTTGCCGTGGCCAGGGCCCTGGCCACGGAACCGAAGTTCATCATCGCCGATGAGCCGACCGCCAACCTCGACACCGCCGCCGCCATGAACCTGCTCGATATCATGGAACGGATGAACCGGGAGAAGCAGATCACCTTCGTCTTTTCAACCCACGACCAGCGGGTCATTGAGCGGGCGCGTCGGGTTATCACCCTGGTCGACGGCGCTATCGTCACAGATAGGCAACATGCGTCCTAACCTCCTTATCACCCTGCTTATCCTGCTGGCATGGACCTCAGGCAGCGCCGGGGCGGTCAGTGACAACCTGCAGCTTGGTGGCTATCTCCGGGGATCAGGCAGCGCCACCCGCCTGTCGGAGCCTTTAACCGGCAGGGACAGCACCTGGCTGGAATATCGCCTGCACCAGCGCCTCGACCTGCGTTGGCATATCAACGCCACCTCATCCCTTCACGGCGGGCTGCGCACCCGCCTGTTCGGCGGAGACCCGATCCGCAGAACACCCGGCTACAACCAGGGCCTGAGTCAGAGGCAGAGGCTGGTCGATCTCTCCTGGAAAATCATCGATCAAAACAGCTGGCTGCTGCTGACCGAGGTCGACCGCCTGTACCTGGAGCTCCACCACCAAAACTTGACATGGCGCATCGGTCGGCAGCGGGTCAACTGGGGGATCAACCTGCTGACCAACCCCAATGACATTTTCAACATGTATTCCATTTATGACTACGACTATCCGGAGCGCCCCGGAAGTGATGCCATCAGGATGCAGTATTTCACCGGAGCCGATGCGCGCATTGATCTCGCCGTCAGTCCGGCCCGGACAACACGGCAGAGCATTGCCGCCGCCCTCTACGGATTTCGTATCGCCAACTATGAGATCCAGCTGCTTGGCGGATACTTCCGGAACCGGGCGGCCCTCGGTGGAGGCTGGGCCGGAGACGTGCACGGCAGTGGCTTCAAAGGGGAGCTGATGGTCTTCACCGCCGACCGGGAAGTTGGTAACAGCGTGGAGGATGTCATCATTGCTACCTCGCTGGATTACCGGTTCAGCAGCGGCCTGTTCGCGGTGGTTGAACTGCTCTACAACCGCAACGGTGGAACCCGGAGTGCTGACCGGGAGCGGCTTGAGCTGACCGCCGACAGGCCTTCACTGACGCGCTATCAGCTGGCATCCCACCTCAGCTACGCCTTCAGTCCGGTGCTTGGCAGTTCCCTGACGGCCATCTACTTCCCCCGTGAAACAGCGATCTACCTGTCGCCGGCCCTGACCTGGTCGGTGACTCAGAATCTGGATTTACAGATTCTCGGACAAGCCTTTATCGGTGGCGACAACACGCCCCTGGAAAACGCCGGCAGGCTGATCAGCGCCTGGCTGCAATATAATTTTTGAGGAGGCTGCCTCCAGGTTTGATTCTTGCCCTGAACATTGCTACTATCCCCGACGCTTTTTCAGCGTATACTGTATACGATCTCCCTGGACCGTAACCGGCCCGCGTCAGACACGTAAACCTTCAGCGCAGAACAACTGGCCGCTGCCAGTAAACCAAGGATGTTCCATGAGCACCACTCCGGAAGAGAAGTTCAGAGGGATCGCCACCCTCTTTGACAAGGCAGAGCTGAAAAAATTTATCCTCAACTACCTGATAGCCCTGCTCATCGTCGAAGCCCTGATTTTCTTCGTCAGCTTTGTCGTTCATCTGGCGTCAGCCGGCGCCCCCTTTCCCTGGCGTGGCTACGTTTACGCCTCCTTTATCGCCCCGATTGTCATGACCTTCATGCTGGGCGTGATTATCCTGTTCTTCAATAAATATCTCTACGATCACAGTCCGACTACAAGCAGTGAACTGACCAACGGCTTCGGCGGCGATCTGTCCCTGCCGTCCAAACTGCAGCTGGCTCTGAGCATCACCCGCCAGGTTCCGTTTCTGCTGGGACTGCTGATGCTCATCGCCGTCTCCGGGCTGATCTACAAGCTTGACGCCATCCTCATTTTCGTTGGTCACGCCGGTGAACGGGTCGCCCTGTACATCCTCGCGGCCCTTGGTATTCTGCTGGCGGTCGTTGCAGTATTCGTCATGGTCTGGATGTACCTGAGCTATCGGCTGCGCCGCGACAAACTCAACCATCAATACCAGTACCAGCGCGATGTAGCGGAACGCCTGGGGCTGGTAATCCTCGATGACAACACGGTTTTTGATCGTGACCAGACACCGCGAAAGATCACCGACGCATCCCGTGCCAGGAACGATGACATCCAGGTCATTGACGCTGTGGACGAGGGGGATGACAACAAGGGATAAGCGGGATGCAGAAAAACGATCTGCGTCTGCCAGCGCCCGGCCGGGCGCTGGGCAAGAAGAGTTTCGCGGAGAATTGACAGCACATCTCCCGGCGCGTTAGAGTACGTTAAAGGAGGCAGACGACATGACCCCTTCCATCAACTCCAGCATATCAGCGCTCCAGGCCCTGGGCAAAAAACAGAACACCAGCGCCAACAATATCGCCAACAGCAACAGCAACGCATTCAAGGCCGAACGCACGCTTCTGACGCAAGGCCCGGAGGGCCAGGTCATCGCTGCCAGTCAGCCGGTCAACACCCCCGGCGTCATGCTCAACCAGCCCGATGGCAGCATGAAAGAGCTCTCAAATGTCGACCTCGCCCAGGAGGTCACCGGCATGATCCCCACCAAGCACGCCTATCAGGCAAACCTGAAGGCCCTGCAAACCGGTGCCGAGATGGAAGAGTCCACCCTTGATCTGATCGGCTGATCTTTTTTCACCCTTTGGCGGCCTAGAAACGCCAGTTCAAAGCACTGTGAAAAACCACGTCCGGGGCACTGTCGACGATGATGTCTTCGGTCACGGCCAGATCCAGGCTGATCCTTTCTGAAAAATGCAGAGTACCACCAACACCCAGCTGCACTGACGGGGAGTTGATCTGGGTGAGGTCACTGTTTTTGTAAAAAGAGGTGTGACCATCCAGCTGCAGCTTGAAATCAACCCAGCTCAAGGGCATCCAGCCGATACCGACACTCCCGAAACCGACCCATTGCCGCTGTTGATCTGCCAGGACATCCCCCTTGCCCAGCCACATCACCCCGGCACTGGCAAACAGGGTACTGTTCAGCGCCTGTAACGTCTGGGCATCGGTTGCCGTCAAGCGCCCATGGACCGCCGGCGCGCCACTGCCACGCAGCTCATCGCTGTTGCCCGTCGGCAGTTTGACCCCCCCGCGCACAGCGACACTGCGCCGTGCCCCGGCCCGGGACTCAAGCAGCTGATAGGAGGCCGCCAGAGACACGTCTCCGAATCCCCCGTTACTGCCCGCATGATCGACGGCAGGGGTGGTGTTGCGATTGTAGGAATACCGCAGCTGGTTACGGCGGACCTTGTCGCGCCCATTCTGTGGCATGCCGAAGAAGTCGTGCCAGCCCTCGATAAAGCCGTCAAGAACGCCGCCATCGTGGGAAAGCAGCGGCACATCAAGTCCCGCCTCCCAACGATCCGTCAGGCCGTAGCGGATGGAGGCAATGACGCGGCTGGTCTCGCCATCAAACAGGACCGACTCCGGTCCTTTCGTCTTCTTTGTATAATGACTGGCGACTTCCGCAACAACCCGTAATGACAATTTGCCCGGACGCGCCAGTTCGCCACTTTCCGCTGCCGGCAGCCCGTGGATCTGAACAACCGGCGACAAATTACTGGTATAAAAAGGGGTGATCCCTTGATCCCCTTGAGCAAATGCGGGAGCACCCCCCCATAACAACAGAAAAACCACGGCAAAAAGACGCATTCCATACTCCCTTTTGGGCTTCAGTTCATGTGAATCGATCTTGTTTCCCGCTGAAATTACGGTGAGCTGCAACAAATGTAAAGCCGGTTCTGCAACACCTGTCTGTGCGTTATACGGTTGACGGGCCCTCGGGCTGACAACAAAATGGCGATCTGCCAAGCTTCAGGCACAGCGTTCTTTCACCAGAATCCACCTTTTTACCCGGCCCCAGGACGATTATGACACCCCTTCTCCATGTGACCCTGGCTCTGTATGCCCTGGCGATTCTGCTCTACAGCCTGCATCTGTTCATCCGTAAACCGCTGGTGTGGCGCAGCGCCTTTTCTCTGGTTCTGGTCGGCTTTGTGCTGCAGACCCTCATCCTTGTCTGGCGCTGGCTTGCCGCCGGCTATTTTCCGGTGACCAATCTGTTCGGCACCCAGTTCTTCTTCAGCTGGGGACTGGCGGCAACCTACCTGTATTTTGAGCTGCGCTACCGGATTCATGCCGCCGGCTTGTTCGTCATGGTCTGCAATCTGCTGCTGTTGACCAGTGTCATCCGCCGCGACCCGACCATTCCGCCGTTGATACCGGCCCTTGATACTCCTCTGTTCACCTTTCATGTCTCCCTCTCCTTCATCGGCTACGCTTTTTTCGCCATGGCCTTTTCCATGGGAGTGCTGTACCTGCTCCAGAAACGGCTGCAGACCGATCTGCTGCCGGAGTTGTCGCAACTGCGCAAGCTGAACGAGGAAGCCGTCTTCCTGGGTTTTTCCCTGTTTACCCTGTGCATGATTTTCGGCAGCATCTGGGCCTATGTTGCCTGGGGACATTATTTTTCCTGGAACATCAAGGGGATCTGGTCGGCGGTGGTATGGCTGTTTTACGCCGGCATGTGCCACGCCAAATTCATCCGCCGCTGGCAGGGAAGCGGCTACGCGATCCTCTCCATCTGCGGCTTTTGTATTGTGCTGTTCACCTATCTCGGCATCGGCCTGCTCTTGAGCAGCAACCATCCGCTGACTTAAAGGAGTGATGACGATGACCAAAAAAGACAAGCCTGGCGGCCGCATCTGGAGACTGTTGTGCTCCCTCAAGCTCACCATCGTCCTGGCATCCAGCGCCACCCTGCTGACCGTAGGCGGCTCGGTCCTGATGCCGGGGAATCCGCAGATCTTCGGCAGTCTCGACGGCATGACCTTAAGCCACTGGATCAACCAGGTCGGCAGTCAGGATCTCCTCAAATCCTGGTGGATTCCCGTTGCCGGAGGGCTGGTGGTGCTGCTGGCCGTCAACGCCCTGTGCTGCACCCTCGACTGGCTCGCACATCTGCACGCCCGCTGGCGAAAAACCGGCGAAGCCCTGATCCATATCGGCTTTGTCGCCATGGTCATTGCTTTTGTGTGGGGCAATCAGACCGGCTGGCGCCATGAAAACATCGGCATGCTGGTGGGGCAGAGCAAACCTCTGCCGGAGTTGGGCGTCACCCTGAAACTGGAAGATTTTGAACCTCTTATCGGCGCCACCGGTCGTCCCATGGACATGCGCAACACCCTGGCGCTGTATCACGACGAGCACCTCATCAAGCGGGTGGACACCCGCGCCAACCATCCCCTGCTGTGGGGCGGCCTGGTGGTGATTCCCACCTCTTACGGCCAGACCTTTCATCAGGGACGACGGCACCCCTACAGTATCCTCACCATCAACTACGACCCTGGTGCCAAACTCGCCTTCGCCGGCAGCATCGCCATGGGCGGCGGCGTGTTGGTAACCCTGTTCTCCTTCTACCGCAAACGCGCCCGTGGAGACCGGCCGGATGTCGAGTAGCCATACCGGCGAGGTAACTACCCAGCTCAATTTGCGGGCACAGGATCAGGGTTTCCATGCAAGGGGCGTCTGGCGCCATGGATGGCGACGGTCGAACGGCCAGGACGGCGAAAAGTATCCCCTGGAATGGGAACCCTGATCCTGTGCTGTACAAATACCCGGCGAGCTGTCTTTTTTCCGTCAGTGCTGCCGACATGCAAGGATGGTGTTTAAACTTCGAGTATTCCGTCAGCCCAGGATATCGGCAACCCCTTGCTGCAGGACCGGGATCAGTTCCTCCTCAAACCAGGGATTACGGCGTATCCACAGAGTATTCCGCGGACTCGGATGAGGCAGTGGCATCAGCTCCGGCCAGTAGTCCCGCCAGGCCGCGACCCGCCGGGTCAGGGTCGATTGCCGATCATTGCAGTGATAAGCCTGAGCGTACTGACCGAGAACAACCGTCAAGCGCAGCTGGGGCAGCTGTGCCAACAGGGGCTTACGCCAGGTCTCGGCGCAACGGGGAGGCGGCGGCCGATCGCCGGAACGCCCCCTGCCGGGGTAGCAGAAAGCCATGGGCAGCAGCGCGAACAGCCTCGGGTCATAGAAGGTCGCGGCGTCGACCCCCAACCAGGCGCGCAGGCGCACGCCGCTGGGATCGTTAAAGGGGATACCGGTCTCGTGCACCTTGCGGCCCGGAGCCTGACCGGCAATGAGTATCCGTGCTGCCGGGTGCATCTGCACCACCGGACGCGGGCCGGCAGGCAGTTCCTCGGCACACAGGGTACAGGAACGGACCCGTGCCAGAATTTCCTCGAAGGGGCTGGTGGATGATGCGATAGCGCAAGGCTGGTTACACATCACAGGGACAATCTATCATCTTATGCATGTTCCCCTTGCTCTTATCAGTTATCAGCTGCATGATTCTTCTGAGCGATATCACAGTCACGTCATCGCCGACGGGGAATTCATCATCTCCGCCATAAATAATGTATTTCCTCGTTGCACCCACATCAGCACAGGTTTGGTTGAAATGTTTGCCCAGTTTTGGGGCCGTGCCATGTTTGATTTCGACGGCCCAGATTTCTGAAGCGGAAAACCTGATAACCAGATCAATTTCCGCCCCTGCAGCTGTGCGGTAAAAGTAGGTTTCAGCGCGGCGAGGCAACACGGAGTGAATATTTTCAACAACAAAGCCTTCCCAGCTTTTGCCAAGGACCGGATTCGACAATAAAGCCTCATAGCTGTCGATGCCGAGCAGCCGGTGCTGTATTCCGCTATCCCGAATATAAAAACGGGGAGACTTTACGAGCCTTTTTTTGACATTTGCATGCCACGGTTCCAGTCGTTTAACCAGGAGCAGGTCAACAAGAATATCGATGTAGTGGCTGACTGTTTTTCCATCAATTTCGAGGTTCCCCCCTAGCTTTGAATAGTTGACCGGTTCTCCCTGGCAGTGGGCGAGCATTGTCCACAGTCGCCGCAACCTGGCTGCGGGAACACGAAAGCCCATTTGCGGCACATCCCGTTCCAGATAGGTGCGGACAAGATTTTCCAGCCAGTCCATGGAGAGATCATCGTCACCGGCTAAATAGCTGTCGGGAAAACCTCCCCTGAGCCACAGCTTTAAAAGATCGGCTCTGTCGCTGCCGGTTTCCAGCAGGTTGAGGCCACTCATTTCCAGGTAACTGATACGCCCGGCCAAACTTTCCGAGGATTGCCGTAACAGTTCCATCGAAGCCGAGCCCAGCAGCAGAAATTGACCGACCCTTTTGCCCTTTTCCCTGTTTTTGTCGATCAAGCCACGCAAGACCATAAACAGGTCTGGAGCACGCTGTATCTCGTCCAAAATGATAAGCTTGTCGCTATGACTGCTTAAATAACTGCCCGGGTCACTCAGCTTGAGCAGGTCTTCCGGCGCTTCCAGATCCAGATAGAGAGAGCTCCGGGACCTGGCTATCCTCTTGGCAAGTGTCGTTTTGCCTACCTGGCGTGCTCCGAGAAGTGCCACTGCAGGGAATTGCTCAACATTCTTCTGGAGTTTTTCTGTTATCCATCGCGTCAACATACATTGCATATTAGGAGATTGCCTCCGAAATTTCAAGGTATTTGTCGGTCTGGATGTTTGATCATGGCACCGGCGCCGAAACCAAGGCCGATTTTTCGAATTCCGGGGACAGTATATCTATCTTTGACATTCTGATATCTGCTGTTTTTGTATACTGTCCCCGGAACCCCCCTGATTCATTCCTGTTCACAGTACCCGCACAGGGCAGACACTCCCGGCAAATTCCGGCGCCCGCCAGAATCGACATCAGCAGGCATAGTGCGACTTTTCTTCAGCCGCTTGATCCGACGATAAGACTGGTCGACCCGCTCTTCACTGATGTGCCCTTCCGCAATCAAAGTGCGGATAATGGCGACAACCCTGGGCACAATCTCCGGATCGTAATTCAGGTTGTTGCCGAACAGCAGAATATCCACCCCGGCCAGAAGGGCAAGGCGCACGGCCTGCTCAAGGCCGTAATGTTCAGAGATGGCGGCCATCTGCAGGTCGTCGGAGAAGACCACACCGTCAAACCCCAACTGTTCCCGCAGCATTCCGGTGATGGTTGCTGCCGACAGGGTCGCGGGGTGGTCGGGGTCAACACCGGCGTTAAACACATGGGCGGTCATGACGGCGGAGACCGCATCGGCGGCGATAAGATCGGCATAGGGCTGCAATTCGTCAGGCGCCCAGGTGGCGGTGACATCGGTGAATCCGAGATGGGAATCATCACGGGAGCTGCCATGGCCGGGAAAATGCTTGAGGACGGTGGCGACCCCCGCCTGCTGATGGGCGCGGATATACGCCAGGGCGTGTCGCGTGACCCTGGCGGGTTGCGGAGAAAAGCAGCGCCCCAGGCGGGCAATGACCGGATTGTCAGGGTTGCTGCACAGATCCACCACCGGCGCGAAATTGACAGTGATACCGACGTCCGCCAGGGTCGCGGCGATCCGGCCGGCCTCGGCTGCGGTCCTTGCCGGATCGTCCCTTTGTCCCAGTTCCCGGTGGGAGGGCGTCGCCGGAAAGCCGTACTTCTCCTTGAGCCGCGCCACCCGCCCCCCTTCCTGATCCACGGCAATCAGCAGCGGCACTTTGGCCGCCTGCTGCAGCGTCCTGATCAGGTTTTGCAGCTGCCGTGGAGAGGTGATATTCCGCTCCGGCCGTTTATGCTGAACATCATAATCAAAGAGGATGACCCCGCCGAGGTGATGCCGGCGGATAGCTTCCAGAATAAAAGCATCCGGCTGCAGTTCCGTTCCGCGAAAGCCCACCATCAGCATCTGACCGATCTTGCGGTCCAGG
>CALFFB010000289.1 GCA_937958075.1 uncultured Geobacteraceae bacterium
TCTGCTGAATTGACTTCTATAGCTTAGCATTCGTGTGTCCGATGAGTTTTGTATTGCAGTAGGAAACCCTGCCTGTTCAATTAATCGGGATTGCTCGTTTATAGATGGTGGGTATCCGGAGATTATGATTGACATTGGCCGAGTATCGCCTGATTTAAAGACCGGATGTAATGGTTGTCGTTCCAGGCTACTCTGGTGTGGCGTGAGCAAAGTAGAAACCATCAGTTATTACCGTCAGTCTCTGTTGATTGACAATCGGCAGAGAATCCCTTATCTTTACTTTAATCTTAAAGTAAAGGAGGCCCTATGCCAAAAGTCAGCGCAAAGCGGCAAATTACCTTGCCTGTAGGTCAGTGTGAAGCCTTGGGAATTGAACCAGGGGATGAAGTGGAAAGTTTTGTGGCTCATGGTCAATTGACTATTGTTAAAAAGTTGAAAGGGGCAGCCAGGGGCGTCTTAAAGCATGTTCAGGGGAACCCGTCCATGACCGATGAGGAGTCATTGGAGAGCTCCCTGTTATGATCGCAATAGATACCAATGTGCTGTTGCGCTATCTGCTTGAAGATGATGACCATCAGTTTCAAAAATCGGCTAAATTGATTTCGGGGCAGCAGAAAGTTCTGGTCACTGATGTCGTACTGGTTGAAACAATCTGGACACTGCGAGGGAGAAAATACCAGTTGAATAAAACCGAATTGGTGGCGGTTCTTCAGTCGCTGTTTCAGGAGCCAAACATAAGGTTTGAAGATGGTCAGGCCGTATGGGTGGCACTCACCGACTACCGAAACGCAAAACCGGTGAAGGGAAAAGAAGCCGATTTTGCTGATGCTCTGATCATCAACAAGTCTAAGCAGGTCGCCAGTAAAGAAAAGAAGTTTTTTGTGGGATCGTATACATTCGATCTTGCCGCACAAACTTTACCAGGAGCCAAAATTCCTTAATAGCGAGGGAATATCAACGTTCCTTGGGCAGATCAGAGCAGGCCGTTTTGGGTAAGTGTCAACCAGAAATTTCCGAATACCCTTTTTGTTAAACCAGTCCTGAATTAATGTCTTGCATTGATTTTGGGGCTAAAGCGGCCTTCGATTGCCCCTTCCGAAATGTCCTGGCCTGCGAGAAGCACCCTCGATCTGGTGACCGGGGGCGTTTCGTGTTCTACCGCGGGTGAGATTTAGGATCCTCAATGATTGGCACCGGTCACATGTCTTTAGAGTTTCATGTGCAGCTGACAACAACCAGAATTTAACAACAAGCGGCAGACCTTACCAAAAAATCAAACAGAAAAGAACGGATGCGCGATTTTTTGC
>CALFFB010000290.1 GCA_937958075.1 uncultured Geobacteraceae bacterium
AAAACCATGATCAAGCACACCGCCGGAGGGCAGGAAGCCTCGGCCGGATGTGAACCCCCATCATTACCACCGCAACCACCGCAGCCCGCCATCTATGTCTCCACCGGGCTCGACGTTCACAAGATCGAGGACGCCCGCGACTGGCCTGAAGACCGGAAGATCGACAGCACGCTGTGTCGCCGTCTGTCGCCTGAATACTTTGCCTGGCTACGTTCCCGCATGCTCACGGCCCAAGCCGCGCACAAGGCCGGAAAGCTCCCCGAGGATGCCTGGAATACGCTGCGGCAGCGATTCAACGCCGTGCAGGAGCTGGCCATCCGGGAGTTCGGCAAGGAAAGCCTGCAGGAGGTCCTGCAGTCCTTTTCCCCGAAGAACTATCGGCCACCCGCGCTTCGTCCCGAGCCCCAGGAGAAACCCGTCGAAGCTCCCAGAAAGGACTGGCTTTATCCCGAGAACCAAGCTTGGAAATGTAAGCAGCCGGTGACTTCCCAGGCTGTCGCCAAGGTCGACGCCATCCGTGAGGAGGCCATGGCCAAGGGCTGGTCCGAGGCACGCCTCTATCAGAACCAGGGCCGCTTCCGGTTTCCCTGCGGCGAGGACTACGGCCTGGTCTGCTTTGTCGATGGCGATCAGGAGATAGGCGAAGTCTCCGAGCGTTCTATCGAAATTATCCACGGGCCGAAGTCCGGGCGTCCCAGCACGCTGCGGTTCTACAACCCGGACGTGCCGCAGCCGTGGATGAAGAAAGTGGAGGATTAAGCCGTGAAAAAAAAGAAACGCTACGCCAACGCCAAGGATGTCCTGCCCGAGGAACTCTTCGAGCAGATCCAGAAGCACTACACCGGGATTCTCTGGGTTCCGGCCCCGAGCCGGTTTTACCAGGAGCGCCGCGACCTGGTGCTTGCCCTTCATCTGCAGGGGATCAGCAGCCAGGAGATCTCCAACCTCGCTGGGGTGACCACCCGCCGGGTCAACCAGATCATCGCCGCCGAACGAAAACAGGATCGGGACCGACAGTTGGCCGTCGCTTCCGGTAAGTAACCCCTGAACCGGCGGGAGCGCGTTTGGAGGCTAAATCGGCCTCCCGCCCCGCATCCCGGCTTGGGAAAACAATATTCGGCAGGATTTCCACGTGGCACTGAACAAACCGGACAAAGAGACGCTGGACCGCTGGCACCGCAACGAGGGCAAGACCGAACCGCCCCGGCGCGGGCCTGGTGCGCCCGAGGGCAACCAGAACCGGCTGCGTCACGGCATCTTCGCCGACCGCTGCCTGACCCCGGAAGAGAAGGTCATGTTCGACGCGATCATCGACCGCCTCAATCAGGACTTCGAGTTCAACAAGTCCAGCGACTTTCTGCAGGTGGAGCTGGTGGGCGTCTACTCGGTGAAGCTGGTCCGCGCCCAGATCGAGGGGAACACGGACGCCGCCGAAAAACTCGACCGGATGATCCGCTGCCACATGAAGGATCTCAAGACCACCAAGATCGCCCGCGAGGGTGAGGAGCCGAAAGGCCCGCAGACCTCTCCGGCGGAATGGGCGGCGGCGCTGCTCGAGAAGGTGGCCGAGGCCGCCAACGCACCGGGCGCGAAAACCTCCGGCCGCAAGAAACGCGGAAAGAATTGCGGATAACACCATGGAGGGCTTTTCCGATGACCCCGGCACACGGCGACTTGCGGCAGACAGCTTCACCAGGAATTGCGGATAAGACGTGTTCCTTGCACTTTCGGAATCGGCATTCACCGGCCGCCGCTCATCATTTCCACTCCTCGATTTCCTCCTGCAGCTCCCGATATCCGCTTGGCATGTGTGCGCATAAGCCGAGCCGCATAACCCAAGTAGATATTGGCATGTTCGCGCCGGAGCTCTCTCTCATAACCCAAGTAAATATTGGCATGTCGAGCCCCAGGCAGAACCGGCCAAGCCCCGCAAACAGCCATTCCTTCGGCAACGGCCCTCGCACATGCCAAGCAGATATTGCCATGTGTGTTCCGCGCCCGGAGCGCACAAGCCAAGCAGTTATAGCGATGTGCGGCCGACAGACAGCGAAGGAGAAATTCCGGTCAATCGATATTTCCCGCCCCACCCGGGATGTAGAGACCCTCCGTCATGATCATTCATCATCGGCGGATGTGTTCTTCTGCGGGCACTGTCATTCACTGTCTTCGACACTGTCTCGCCCAACGAAAACAGGAGCAGCCGAGGCCGCTCCCATCGTCGGGTCCGGAAGGATCAAAGGCGTTCGAGGGCTTCCTCGAGCTGACCGTCCACGAGGTGGGTGTAGATCTGGGTGGTGGACACGTCCCGGTGCCCCAAGGCCCGCTGCACCACGAGCAGGTCATTGGTCGCGCCGTAGAGGTGGGTGGCGAAGGTATGCCGCAGCCCGTGCGGCGTCAGTTCCTTTTCGATCCCGGCCTTCCGCAGCCAGTGGGCGAGCCGGTTGGCTATCTGCCGCTGGCAGAGTCTGCCGTCCCGGTTCGACAGGAACAGGGCTTCCATTTCTGGGCGGCCGTGTCGACGACGCTCGGCCAGGTAACGGCGCAGCAATGTGCGGAGGTCGGTCTTGATGAACTTGACCTGCGGCACATTCCCCTTGGCCCGCACCCGCAGATGCTTGGCGTCGAGGTCGATGTCATCCATGTCGAGCGCGGCCAGCTCGCCAAGCCTGATCCCCGTGCCCAGCAACACCTCGATCATGGCGCGGTCGCGCAGCGTGGAGAAATCGGTCCGCCCCTTGAGTTCCTTGAGCAGACGTTTCTTTTCGGCGGTAGTCAGGAAGACCGGCAGCTTTCTCGGCAGCCGATGCATGCGGATAGACCGGGCCGGGTTGCTACCGACCACGCCCGTCTCGGCGGCCCAGGCGAAAAAGGCCCGCACCGCCGCCTTCATCCGATGGAGCGAGGCCGCCGAGCGTGGGCCTCGCTCACTCTCAGTGACCGCCCCGGCGGAAAACACCTGGTCGAGGAACCCGACCGTGACCTCCCGGCAGACAATCCCAGGGACCAGCTTCCCGGCCACGCGGGCCACCAGGGCGAGGTCCCGGCGGTATGCGGCTATGGTCGCCGGGGAGCGTCCTTCGGCCGACAGGCGGGCACAGAACGCCTCTGTCGCGGCCGTCAGGTCGAGGTCAGCCGTTCGGTTGCTCATCGCTGGACTCCTTCACCCGGCTGTGGCCCATGGGCGTGCTCTTGGGCAGCGGCAGCTCCTCGATGCGCCCCGACTCCCTGGCCCAGACCATCATCATGCGGAACACCCGGACGGTCTTGGCGACGGTGCGCTCAGCCCGCTCCTTGCCGTCGGGGAGTTTGAGCAGCAGGTCGGACTTGTAGAACTTTCCGACCTGGGGAAGCCGGATCTCGGCGAGCTGGCGATCCGCGCCGAAGAAGGCCTCCACCGCGTCGAGGTCCTTCCGGTAGGTGTAGAGGGTCCGCTCTTTCTTTCCGGATTCCCGCAGGTGGCCGATGAAAGCCTCGGCGGCTTGATGCACGGTGCATTCGGTCATGTCGATGTCTCCTTTGTCGGTGGCCCGGTGTGTTCAGGACAGGAACTCGTCAAGCTCCCGCAGCAGTTCCTCGACGTGGCCGAGGGAGCCGACGCTCGCCCAGGTGATGTCCGGCTGTTTCGCGTCCGCTTCGAGCTTGCCGCGAATGCCCTCTATCAGCCGGGCGATGTTCTCCTGCTTTTCTCGGTACGCCTTGAGTGCCTGCTGGCGGTTTCTGTCGTAGGTCATGGCCTGCCTCCGGTTCCGGTTTTCTTGGATGCGGGACCATCCCGCGTCACATCCAATGACGCTTCTATTTCGTTGGAAATCAAGTGTTTGCAGAGATCTTTCTGCATGTGCCCCAAACCCATAAACCAAAGGAGATCAACATGTTGAAGAAGACCCTCGAATGGACCATCCCGCTGGTCCTGGCCGGGATCATGACCGGCTGCGCCACCTACCGGCCTCCGGCCCAGATCCAGTCGGCAGTGGCCACCGTCAACCGCCACACACCCGAGTATGTGACCGAGGCCAACAAGGCGCTGCGCGAGGTCGGCCACCCGGACGCCGAGCGCCTGACCGGTGTCGGCCTGCGCCTGCAGACCGCCGTGGACGCCCTTGACCTGTGGGCCAACGGCTCGAACCAGGAGGCAGGCCAATGAAAGAGATCCTTCAGGAAAACAGCGATGCCGTCCGCCAGGCCGGTGAGGCCCTGGTCGAAATCGGCACCGAGCTGGCGGCGGGACGGATCGAGAACGCCCTCGGCCGTCTGGAAGCGGCCCAGCAGCAGTACCTGGCTTGGGCGGAGTTGGACCAGGCCATCATCGACATTCAGGAAGCTGTCCACGACCGGAAGAACACCCTGGCCGTGCAGCAGATCCTGACGGAACTGGTGGGCACCATCCTCGGCAGCGCCTTGAGGACGGGAATGCACTGATGGCGGTAACCGACAAGGAGCGCAAACTCGCGGCGACCCTGAGCGATCCCGTGTTGTGGGGGCAAGCCTACCTCTACAACCGGGATGGCTCAGGCCGCGACTACTGGCCGCACCAGGTGGAGGACCTGCGTTGCCCGGCCAAGAACATCATCCACCTCGACGGCCGGGACGTGGGCAAGTCCATCGTGCTCTCGACCGACGCGCTCCATTACGCCTTCACCACCCGAGGCGGCCAGGGCCTCATCGCGGCTCCGCACCAGGGGCACCTCGATACCATCATCGAGGAGATCGAGTTCCAGCTCGACACCAACCCGGATCTGATGAACAGCATCGCCCTGACCAAGTACGGCAAGCCCAAGATCCACCGCAAACCCTACTTCCGGCTGGAGTTCACCAACGGTTCGGTGCTCTATTTCCGCCCGGCCGGGGCTTATGGCGACGCCTTCCGGTCCCTGCACGTGGGCCGCGTCTGGGTCGATGAAGGAGCCTGGCTGACCGAACGGGCCTGGAAGGCGCTGCGCCAGTGCCTCAAGGCCGGGGGGACGCTACGCATCTACTCCACGCCCAACGGCCTGCGCGACACCACCTATTACCGGCTCACCTCATCGGATCAGTTCCATGTGTTCCGCTGGCCGTCTTGGCTCAACCCCCTGTGGACCGAGGATCGCGAGGCCGAACTGCTGGAGTTCTACGGCGGCCGCGACAGCTCCGGCTGGCAGCACGAGGTGGCCGGTGAACACGGCAAGCCTTCCTATGGGGCCTTCAATGTCGAGCAGTTCAACCTCTGTCGGCAGGATCTGCTGGAGTACCAGAAGATCGTCATCACCGATTCCGAGATGCGCGATTGCGACACCGAGGAAGCGGCCCACGACCGGCTGGAGATGCTGCTCAACCTCACGCCCCGCAGCGGGCAGTTCTGGGTCGGCGGCGACCTGGGCTACACCAACGACCCCACCGAGATCGTCGTATTCCAGGAGATGGAGATCGGCGAGCGGACGCTGCTGAAAATGATCCTGCGCGTGCATCTTGAACACGTTTCCTATCCGCACATCGCCCAGATCATCGCGCTGCTGGAGCGTTACTACACCCCGGCGGGCATCGGCGTGGACAACGGCGGAAACGGTCTGGCGGTGGTTCAGGAGCTGCTCACCCTGGACAAGTACAAAGGGCTGGAGCTGGAAGGCAGGCTCAAGGGATACGACTTCGGCGGCATGACCCGGCTGGCGGTGCGGGACGGCAAGGAAATCAAGAAGCGAACCAAGGAGCTGATGACCAGCCTCATCAACGGAGCCCTACAGCGTAAGCAGGTCATTTTCCCCTCGGACGACCTGGAGGTGGAAGACCAGTTCACCACCCACACCTACACCCTGCGGGACGGCAAGATCATCTATTCCAAGGGCAACGACCACATCATCGACGCGGTGCGCTGCGCCATGCTGATCCGGGAGGAAGGCAACCTCGACCCGGTCGGCGAAGAGGTGGTTTCGCTCAAGCCGGTCCTCACCAATCCGGTCTTCATCTGATCGCATCCTCCGACGCTTTCCACCCCGCTCCGGTAAGTAACCGGCATCGAGCCGGGTTCGGCCCACACGGGCCGGATGTGCGGCTGTCATGGCCGAAACTACCGAGAGGATCACGTGGAAAGCACCGCCCATCAGGACGAACAACCCGAAAGCCTGGACACCACTGGCTTTGTCATCGCGCCGCTGGCCGCAGCGGCCGCGCTCGACTCGGCGGCCTTCAGCAAGGTCAACGCCGCCGAGGCTATTCCGGCCACCTGGGAAGAACGCGCCCGTAAGGCCTGGGAATACTACGTCGAGGAGCCGCTGGTGAAGAACTGCGTCAACTCCTGGCGCACCTTCGCCGTGGGCGACGAGATCAAAATCACCAGCGATGACGAGACCCTCAAGGAGCAGGCACTGGAGGCCGCCTGGCGGTTGAACATCACGCAATTCATCAAGGACATGGTTCTTCAGCTCCTGGTGAAAGGCGACGCCATCGGCTTCAAGCGCTTCACCAAGTCCGGCCAGGACATCGAGGAACTGGTCTGCGTCAACCCGGTTTCGGTCAAAGTCAAATACGCCCAGGGCGAGCTGATCGAGGCCCGGCAATTTCCCGAAGACACCCCCGGCGGCGGGGAATCCATCCCGCTGCCCGTCGAACAGGTGGTCCACCTCAAATGGGACGCACCGGCCTTCTCGCCCCGGGGCAACTCCCTCGTGCTTCCCGCCTTTCAAGCCATCGAACTGCTGCGCGACTACCGCCGGGCCGAACAGGCCATCGCCAAGCGCTGGGCCACGCCGTTCCGCCTGCTCAAGGTGGGCGGCGCGTTCGGCCAGAAGATGGTGATGCCGGACCAGCGGATGCTCGAACAGGTTCGCGACATGGTCAACAAGATGGACATGAAAAGCGGCCTGGTGGTCCCGTTCTACGTCAACGTCGAAACCCACGGCACCGACGGTCAGGTCCTCAACGTCGAGGACAAGGTCAAAGAGGTGAAGGAAGACATCGTGGTGGCCCTGGGCCTGTCACGCTCGCTGGTGACCGGAGACGGCCCGAATTTCGCCACCGCCTCGGTGAGCATGCAGAAGATGATGGTCATGATCCGCGAGATCAAACAGGCCGCACGCAAGCTCCTCGACTGGGTGTTCGACGACTGGATGGAGCTGAACGGCCACGGCGACAAAAGCATCCAGTTCATCTTCAACGACCTCGACCCCAGCGACGCGGTCGATTTCAAGAAGCTCCTCATCGAACTCTACGACCGCAAGCTCATCAGCCGCTCCAGCCTTCAACTCAAGATGGACCTGGACCCGGACATCGAGGCCGCCAACCGCGAGACCGAACGTAAGCAGATCGACCTGATGGACGAGAAGCAGGTGAAGCCGGTGGTGGATATGGTCGTCTCCGGCATTCTCAGCGTGCCTCGCGCCCGGAAGATGCTCGGGATTCCGGCCGAGGACGATGAACCCACGGCGGAGGCGGCTTTGGTCTGGTCGGGCGACCTGGAGTCCACCGGCGATGCGGCCGTGTGCGACGAGTGCAGCCACTTCATTGCTGACACCAACCACTGCCGGGTCCACAACAGCGAGCGTACTTTCGACGCCCCGGCCTGTCGTTTCATCGACCGCCGGGAGTCCCGCTGATGCCGTCGGACCTCAAGCAGCGTATCCAGGCGGCCACCCTGAAAAGCCTGACGGCCCGCAACCGCTACAACGACCAGGTCACGGCCCAGCTCACCCAGGCGCTGAAACAGGCCGAAGACGAGGTCGCCCGCGCCATCCTCCAGTACCGCTCCCTCGGCTCCCTGCCGGACAACAAGCTCGCCGCCCTCAAGGGGCTGGAAAAGCTCCAGCTCGAACTCGACGACACCATGAAGCGGCTCAAGCGGGAGCAGACCCTGGTCTTTCGCAAGACGACCAAGGACTCCTTCAAGCTCGGTATCCAGCAGGGAATCGGAGAACTCGCCGACGCAGCGCTGCCGTTCTACGCCGACCTCAAGCCCGAAGGCATCGACAAGCTGGCCACCAAGGTGTTCACCATCGTCGACACCAATGCCCTCGACTTCATGGCGCAGTACAACCTCACGCTCGCCGGTGACGTCCACCGAGAACTCGCAGACGGCATCAAGCGCACCATCCTGAACGGCGTCGCCACGGGCAAGGGAGCCGACGACATCGTCCGGGATATGGGCAAGGTGATCGTCGACAAGGACTCCTTTCGCCAGGCCGGAAGCCGGGTGTTCAGCAAGGCCCAGTACCGCATGGAGATGATCGCCCGCACCGAGGTCCTCCGCGCCCACAACATGGGCAGGCTCAAATTCCACGAGCGGGTCGGCATCCAGAAGCTGGAATGGCTGGCCATGGAGGACGAGCGCATGTGCCCGGTCTGCGGCGGCCTGGACGGCAAGACCTTTCCCATCGACAAGTTCCCCCAGCAACCCGCGCATCCGCACTGCCGCTGCACCAACATCGTGGCCTGGCCGATGACCGTCTGCGGCAGCGAGATGGCAGCCAAGGCCGCCGCCCAGGCATCGCAGGGGGACGCCTGCATTCTCCCGCCCCATGTGCTGGAAGGCATGGCCGACGCCCAGGCCAAGGAGAACGCCAAGCTCAAGAGCGCCTTTGAAAACGGCGACATCGCCGACCTCGGTTCGCTGACGGTCAAACAGCTCCAGACCCTGGCGAAACAGAACGGCGTGGCCATTGCCCGGACCAAGGCCGATTTCATCAAGCTGCTCGATCTGGCCGAACCGGGGATCGATCACGGCGACCTGGCCGGAGCGGCACTCAGCGCCAAGCTCAAGGAACACAAGATCGGCCTGCTGCGGACCAAGGAAGAACTGGTCGAGTTGCTCGGACTGAAGCAGGCAGAACTCAAACAGGCCAAGCTGCTCGCCGCCCAAATGGCAAAAATCCCTCCAGCCGAGGGGCTGGAGGGCATGACCGCCCAGCAGCTCAAGGAGATGGCGAAGGAGAACGGCATCTCCCTCAATATGACCAAACAGGAGACCATCGAGCTGCTCGACAAGCTGGAGCCCGGCGTGGATCACAGCGGCCTGATGGGCAAGGAACTCGCGGCGGCCAAACAGAAGCACGGCATCGGCATCCTCAAGAACAAACAGCAGCTCGTCGAGGCGCTACAGAAGAAGGCCGGTGCCGACATGGCCGAGTCGGTCAAGAAAAAGGCGGTCGACGAGGCCAAGCAGAAGTTGATCCTGAAACAGAAAACGGCCCTCGAAGACGCCGCCAAGGCCGTGGTCGTTCCCGACACGCCGACCGGCTACAAGGATTTCCTCGACGCGATTGCCAAGGCGGAACAGGCGGTTTCCGGCGGCACCGATCTGCCCCAGGAGCTGCTTGCGGCCCACAGCAAGGAAATCGCCCTCAAAAAACAGCTCTTCCAGGATCAGGTCGGCAAACTGAAATCGGCAGAGCTCAAGACGCTCGCCAAGGAGACCAAGGTCCAGTATTGGCAGTGGGCCAACAAAGACGAGCTGACCACGCTCTTCACCGAGACCGATCCCGCGAAAATCAAAGCGGTTCAGGCCAGCATCGACACCAAGCACGCAGCCTGGGCCGAAAAGCATGGCGGCAAGAAGAAAACCGCTCCTGCCAAGCCCGCCACGCCGAAGAAAGATCCGCCGAAACCTGCTCCACAGCCGAGCCCGGTCAAGCCGCCCGAGGCCAAGATCGGCAAGAAAGGCGCGGAGTTCGCCACAGTCGATTCAGCGTGGCAGCAGAAAGGTCTGCCGTCAAAATTCAAGAAAACCGGCAAGGCCGCTGTCGGCGGCGCACACGAAAAGGAGTTCTGGACCGACGAGAACGGCGACAAATGGCTGTTCAAGCCCATTGGCCGCAAGGACGATGAGTTCATCGCCTTCGGAGAGGAAGCCGCCTACAAGATCGGTCGCCTGATCGACCCCCATTCCATCGAGGTGCGCACCATCCAGTTGAACGGCCGCACCGGCTCCATCCAGAAATGGCGTACCGATCTGCGGGACGAATTCGATTTTCGCAACATCCTGCCACAGGATCTGACCACCATCGAACTGGAGCAGATCCAGCGCGAGCATGTGGTCGACTGGCTGATCGCCAACCACGACGGACATTCCAAGCAGTTCATCCGCGCCCGGGACGGTCGCGTCTACGGCATCGACAAAGGCCAGGCATTCAAGTTTCTGGGCCAGGACAAGCTCTCGCTCGACTATCACCCCAACGGCGTCTGCGGCGAGGAAGAGCCGTTTTACAACAAGGTCTTCCGGGCGGCCAAGGAAGGGAAGGTACGGGTCGATCCGAACGCGACCCTTCGCTACATCCAGGAAGTCGAAAAGATCGCCGACGAGGATTACCTCGATCTGCTGCGGCCCTACGCCGAGGGACGGTTTTCCAAGGACCCGGCCGGGCTGCGGCATTTCTACGATCTGGCCCTGGAGCGGAAACACAATCTCCGGCGTGACTTCGAGGGCTATTACGCCGATGTGCTGGGGGATCGGGGCTTCCGTTTCGACAAGCTGAGCGCCGCCACCGGCAAGAAAAAGCTGCTCTCCTCCGCCGAGGAAGCCCTGGTCGAGGAGGCCCGCAAACTCGGCTGGCAGGGCAAGACGCTGCCCTTCGACAGTGGCGACGTGGAGGACCAGAACGCGCTGATCTTCACCGAGAGCTTCAAGGGGAAGAAGCGCACCGTGGTCAAGATGAAGATCCGGCCGGACACGGACCGCCGCATCGACGAGGTGCTGCGCAGGTATGTGCAGACGGCGGTCGGGGAAAAGGGACAACCGCTGGTCGAAGACAGCTTCTTTCCGACGATTCTGGACGCCGTCAAAAACGTCAATTTCCACGTGGGCGACGGCAAGTACAACCGGACCAAGATCGACAAGGCCCTGCGCCTGCGCAAGAAACTGGAGACCCTGCAAAAGAGCACCGACCCCAAGGTCAAGGAGATGGCGGACCATTATCTGAAATGGGTTAAGGAGATCGAAGAGTCCGTCGACTGGGACCGGGCCACCAACGGCGTATTCGAGCAGTACCTGCCCAAGCTCGACGCGCAGAAACCCAAGGAGAAACCGCCGTTCAAGGTGGAACGCGGCAAGGTGACCCACACCAAGCGCAGGATCGGTTCCGGCACCATTACCGTCGAGGCCGACGACATCGACAACCGGACGCTGTTCAATCAAAACTCCCGCATGCAGGACGGGCACCAGTACACCGTCACCTTCGAGGACGGCACCCGGGTCCGCTATCGCCCCTGGTCGGACACCAACCTCTATGCCCAGCGCGGCGAGCTGGAAATGATCCTGGACGGCGACGCTACCCCCGGACGGGTCGAGGCGATGCTGGAAAAGCTCGAACAGCTTGGGATCGATACCCGGGTGGCCACGGCGGAAAACGCGGAGCAGATGTACCTCGAAAAGCTCGCCTACATCCGCAAGACCGACAAGAGCGCCGACTACAAACGACTGCAGAAATCGCTCGACGACCGCAACGCCACCACCACCGAGCGGGTCCAGGCTCTGCGCGGCTATTGGCAAAAGGAACTGGGCGTCCAGGACATCACCCAGCTTTCCGGATACAACCCGCTGGGCGAATACCAGGCGGGCTTTCTGGACCGCGACGCCAAGGGCGGATACCGGCACCAGCTCCGGTTCGACATCACTGAGGAGGACCTGGAAAAACAGATGAAGGGCTATTCGCTGGTCCACGATCTGACCAACGGCGAGAGTATGTCCGGCTTCATCGACTTGATCATGGAGAACAACGGAGCCATGGTCAGCACGGTCGAGAAGATGCGCATGGGCGTGGCTCCGGGCGGAATGTCCCCGGTGGCCGACATGCAGACCGGCGGCGCGAGCTATTTCTTCACCCGCATCAAGAAGCAACCGGCCAGCGACGCCTCACCGGCCCTCTACTTCAAGAAACAGATGCTGCGGCGCATGGACGCCATCAGTTATGACCATGACGCCTACGGCAAGGTGATTGACGACTACGTGCAGCGCAACCGGGGAGCCAGCATCGACGACTGGAAGCGGTTCTCGCAGCGCCATGGCAACGAAACCATCTTCAAATACTCGGTGACGCTGCTGGACAACATTGAATTCATCGTGGCCAGAAGCGACAACGAACGTCGGGAGATCATCCAGAGTTTCACTCGGCGCGGCATTAAGAAACTGCCCGACGGGCGCAAGGTGGAGGACATCGTCCATACCCCGCAAAGCTGGAGCAAACGCAAACAATGACCATGAAGGACTTTATCGAACAGGAGAAACGGCGGCTGCAGGAATCGCTGCACTGGTTCAACAACCGGGGCAGCCGCATGACCGTCAGGGAATCCGGGGATCTCTTTCTGGATACCCTGGTGGACAGCTTCACCGTCACCCGGATCGCACCCCATTTCGAC
>CALFFB010000291.1 GCA_937958075.1 uncultured Geobacteraceae bacterium
CGGTGCTGCGCAGCATCTATCCGCAGAAAAACTACCCGATCATACCGGGGACAATTCTGGAAACGAAGTAGTTGAATCAATCTGCTGAACAACCAACTGTTAACTAGGGATGTCCATGGATTTGTCCATCTACCATTTTCTGTTCAAGGATGCCGGTAACCAGCGGGTCCGGATCGTTGCCGCCAGTCTCATCGCCGGGGTTGCCAACGCCCTGTTCATGGTGATTGTCAACACTGTTGCCAGTGATTTTTCCGAGATCAGTATCCGCCATTTTCTGCTGTTTCTGCTGTGCATCTTTATCTATATCCTGTCGAAACGTTTCGCCCTGCTCTCTACCGCGCAGCTGGTGCAGGCGAACCTTTCCGCCACCCATACCCGGCTTATCGGACAGGTCAACAACCTCAGCCTTGACAGTTTCGACAAAATCGGCTCCCAGACCATCTACCGCAGCCTGGTGGAAAACAGCGAAATCATTTACGAATCATCACGAATGGCGGTATCAGCCGCATCCGGTGCCGTGATGTTGCTGTGTTCAGCTGTCTACGTTTACTTTCTGTCGCCGGCGGCGTTCTGGATTACTGTCCTGGCGCTGATTGTCGGTATTTCCATCTACCAGGTTTTTCAGCGTCAGACGGCTCAGGCCCTGCGCCGTTATAAAATCAATGAAACCCGGTTTTTTACCCTCCTCGGCCATTTCCTCTCCGGCTTCAAAGAGCTGAAGGTCAACGCCGGCAAGCATCAGGATATCTATCAGCACTTCCTCGCCACCAACAGAGACGACGGCAAGACCCTGAAGAATGAGACGGAAAAAGGCTTTGTCTCCTCCATCATTCTCTCCCAGACCCTGTTTTTCATGCTCATCGGCTGTATCGCTTTTCTGCTGCCGACCTACAATCTGACCACTCCGGAAACGACCATCGCCATTGTCGCTGTTGTGCTGTTCATATCCGGACCCATCGGCATCATTGTTGATTCCATTCCCATGCTGTCAAAAGCACGCATGGCCATCGAAGATCTGAATCTACTGGAAAAAAACCTGCAGGATGCCGATGACCGGACATCCTCATCGCGGCCGGCCATGATCCAGCGTTTCCAGGAAATCAGGCTGGAGAATGTCAGTTACAGTTATCAGAAGAACGCCCATGCCCTGTTTCAGCTGGGTCCCCTCAACCTGTCCATCAAGCAGGGGGAGATTCTCTTTGTCACCGGTGGTAACGGCAGCGGCAAAACCACCCTGATGAAACTGCTTGCCGGTCTGTACTTTCCTCAGGGCGGCGCCATCAAGGTTGACGGGACGACGGTGACCCGTTCCCTGTACCACGGCTATCGTTCCCTGTTTTCCGTGATTTTTACCGACTTTCACCTGTTCGATCGCCTTTACGGCTATCGCCAGGTTGAGGCGGAACGCATCGAGGCCTTGCTGCAGCAATTCCATATCGCCGACAAGACCGGTTACAGCCAGGAACAGGGTTTTGAAACCCTGGATCTGTCCACCGGGCAACGCAAGCGCATCGCCCTGGTCAATGCCATGATCGAGGATCGCCCCGTCTGCCTTTTTGACGAGGTTGCCGCGGATCAGGATCCGGCCTTTCGCGAATACTACTATCGCACTTTTCTGCCGCAACTGAAGGCGGCCGGCAAAACCATTATCGCCATCAGTCACGATGATCGTTACTTCGATGTCGCCGATCACCTGCTCACCCTGGAATGTGGTGTCATCCAGCAGGACACCACAGATTCGATGTCCTGAATTTATGCAAAAGCCGGTCTACATTTTCAGCGGGCTGGGTGCCCAGTGGGCGGGCATGGGGCGCAGCCTTTACCACAATCAGCCCCTGTTTCGCCAGACCTTCGAGAGGTTTCACGACCTGTTTCAGCAGTCCGGCTGCCCCGATCTCATCACGACCCTGCTGCAGGGTGACGAGGCCCGGTTGCAGTGCTCCGCCACTGCCCATCGTCTGACCTTCAGTTACCAGGCCGCCTATGTCGAGCTGCTGCGCGCGGCCGCCATAACCCCGGGTGCTGTTCTCGGCCACAGTTCCGGCGAGGTTGCTGCCGCCTGGTGCGCGGGCATTCTGACCGACGCGGACGCGGTCACTCTGGTGGAAGCCCACTGCCGGTTGATCGAGGCTGTCAAAAACCGGGGTGCCATGCTCTATGCCGCCCTGGACGAAGGGCGGGCCGAGGATCTGCGTAAAACCTATTCAGGAATCTCCATCGCCGCGTGGAACAGTCATGCCGCCATAGTCATAAGTGGTGACAGTGAAGACATTGAGCTGGTGCAGAAACAACTGGAACAGCAGAAGATCTTCTGCCGGCGTCCACGCACCAGTATCGCCTTTCACAGCGCCCATCTTGATCCCCACCTGGAGCGTTTTGCCCGTGAACTTGCTGCTCTCACACCAGGCTCCGCCGCCTGTGCCTACTATTCGGCCCTGACCGGCGACCTCTATTCCGGCCCCTGGAATGCCGAATACTGGCAACGACATATCCGTCAACCGGTCCGTTTCCATCAGGCCTTTGCCCATCTGCTTGAGCAGGACGAGCCGGACACCCTTGTGGAAATTGCTCCCCAGTCCCTTCTCGGTTTCGATATGCGCACAGACCTTGTGGCAGGCCAGTCTCCTGGCCGGCTGCTGGTTTCCGCCGATGGTGAGCTGGATGAGGCCAGGCACTACCGGCAACTGCTTGCCGATCTCGAGACGCAGCCGACCGCAGTCCGGGCAGATACGCCAGAGGTCGGGACCACCGAGGAGATCGAGTCCCGGCTGCTCACGGTCCTGGCGGAGATTACCGGACAACAACCCGATTTCGATGCGGACAGCACCTGGCTTGATCTGGGAATCACCTCGGCGCAGATCCTCGCCCTGTCGACCCGACTGACCCACGCCCTGGGCAGAGCAATTCCGCCCGATCTTTTTTTTCGGTATCCCAGGGTGGCCGAATTTGCCCGGGCTTTACCCCACGGCGGGGCTCAGTCGCCGACGCCTGGCGAGACCCAGCGCAGCAGGGAGGCCAGGGAACCGGTCGCTGTCATCGGCATGGCCTTTCACCTGCCCCCCGACCTGACGACGGTCGAGGAACTGCAGGCGTTTCTGCAGCGGGATACCAGTGCCGTTACCGACGCTCCGGCGGACCGTCCCTGGCTGCAGGGGGAAAAGGCGGCCTTTCTTCAGCGGGATATCTGGACCTTTGATGCGCCGGCCTTTCAGATCTCGGCCGGAGAAGCCAGTGAGCTTGATCCGCAGCAACGGCTGCTGCTGGAGATCGCCAGGGGCACCCTGGAAGATGCCAATATTCCTCCCTCCTCCCTGCGCGGTAAGGATGTCGGCGTCTATCTGGGGATCAGTACGGATGACTTCAAGGAATTCAGCTACCGTCAGCCTGAGGTGTCGCCCTACACGGCCACGGGGAACATGTTCAATACCGCCAGCGGGCGGATCAGCTACTGTTTTGACTTTCAGGGCCCGTCGGTCTCCATCGACACGGCCTGCTCCTCTTCACTGGTGGCGATTCATCAGGCCTGTCAGGCCCTGCGCAACGGGGATTGCTCTCTGGCTCTGGCCGGTGGCGTCAATCTGATCCTCAGCCCGCGTCTGTTCGCCTCCATGCGGGCAATCGGCGCCCTCTCGCCGACGGCCACCTGCCATGCCTTCAATGCTGACGCCAACGGTTACGTCCGTGGTGAAGGCTGTGCTCTGCTGCTCCTCAAGCCTTTGTCCGCAGCTGTCGCCGACAAGAATCGTATCCATGCCGTCATTCGCGGCTCCGCCGTCAATCAGGATGGGCGCAGCAACGGTTTGACCGCTCCCAGTGGCGCCGCCCAGACCCGCCTGGTGCGACAGGCCCTGGACGTGGCCGGGGTCAGCGCCAATGACATCAGCGTCATCGAGGCCCACGGCACCGGCACCCCCCTGGGAGATCCCATCGAAGTTGCCGCTCTGGCGGAGGTTTTTCAAGATCGAGACAGGTCCTTGTCGCCCATCATTCTCGGAGCCCTCAAGTCACGGTTGGGACATCTGGAAGCCTGTGCCGGAGTTGCCGGTCTGATCAGGGTGATTGCCGACCTGCGCCGGGGCGTTGTTGCCGGTATCCGCGGGCTGAGCAGTCCGTCCCCCCACATCGACTGGCAGAGCATCCCGCTGGCGGCATCGGCGCAACCGACATCCCTGGCGGGGCGTCTTCCGGTCGCCGGTGTCAGCTCCTTTGGTTACAGCGGCACCAACGCCCATGTGGTCATGGCCTTGCCTGAAGCGACCACCCAGGCGCCGGAAGCCGATGGCTCGGGGCCTCTGCTGTGGGCGTTGTCGGCGCCAGGTGAAGATGCCCTGCGCCGGCTCGCCGCCCGCTATGTCACCGCGCTGGATGCCGATCAGCTGCCCTGGCATGCCGGGGTCAGCAAAGCCCAGCTTACAGGGCGCGATCTGCACCCCTGGCGGACGGCCATGGTGATGACGGACAAAAAGCAGCTCAGAAACAAGCTGGTGGCCCTGGCCGAGGGGCGCGAGCCGGTACGTGTCAGCGGTCGGCAAAAGGGCAAGGTGGCCATGCTGCTGCCGGGTCAGGGGACGCAATACGTGGCCATGGGCGCCGACCTGTACCGGCAGTACCAGGCCTTCCGCAGCGGTTTTGACGAATGTGCCGCCGTTTGTGCGGCGCGCGGCTATGAGATTCAGCCGGTGGTCTATCCTGGTGGGGAGAAGGGAAACGTCGCTCCGGACATCGATGCCAGTCCCTACGCGCAACTGTCTTACTTTTGTTTTGCCTGGGGTGCCTTTCGTCTGTGGCACCACTGGGGCGTCGAACCCGACCTGCTCATCGGCCACAGCCTGGGGGAATACATCGCCGCCGGTCTGGCTGGAGTCATGAGCCTGGGCGATACCGTCGACCTGATCTGCAAGCGGGGAGAGCTGACCAGTTCCCTGCCCGTTCAGGGACGGATGATGACCGTCTTTTGCCATGAAGCAACCCTGGATGCCCTCCTTGCGGAATTTCCCGCCATCGACCTGGCGGTGGTAAACAGCCCGGAACAGCTGGTTGTCGCCGGCAGCGCCGAGGATCTCGATGCCCTGGCCCGTGAATTACAGCAGCGCCGCATCGATCACAAGCCCCTGGCCATTCACTTTGCCTCCCACAGCCGTTTTATCGAGCCGGCCCTTGAGCCCTTTCACGAGTTTTGCCGGACCCTCACTTATAAGTCCCCGCGAATTCCCGTTCTGTCCAACCTGACGGGCAGATTGTTCGGAGAGGAACAGCCCTTCAGCGCCCGCTACTGGCGGGAGCATCTGCGTCAACCCGTCAATTTTTCCCGCTGTCTGCGGACCGCCGTGGAGATGGGCATTGAAGCCTTTATCGAAATCGGCCCATCCTCTGTCCTGACCAGCCTGATCCGGCAGCAGACAGCTGCTTCTGATCTCGCTCTGGTGGCGACAGCTTCCCGCAGCAGAGCCGGTTTGGGCGTCACCCTTGAGGGCCTCAAGGAACTTTACCTCAAAGGGTTTGCCATCGATTGGCCGGCTGT
>CALFFB010000292.1 GCA_937958075.1 uncultured Geobacteraceae bacterium
TCGAAGAGGGCATCCCGCCGTATGAGCCGCGGGGTTGCCAGCGCGGCATCTCCTTTTCCTGGTATCTTTACAGCCCCCTGCGCATTCGCTACCCCTATCTGCGTGGCACCCTGGCCGACCTGTGGCGGGCTGCCAGGGCGGACCACACCGATCCGGTGGCGGCCTGGACCGTCATTGTGGAAGATCCGGACAAGCGTCGCAGCTACCAGCAGGCCCGTGGCAAGGGAGGCTTTCGTCGCTCCAGCTGGGATGAGGTGGAAGAGATCATCGCCGCTTCAACCATTTACACTATCAAGACATACGGAGCCGACCGCCTGGTGGGGTTCTCGCCGATCCCGGCCATGTCCATGCTCAGTTTCGCCGGTGGTTCGCGCTTCATGCAGCTGCTGGGGGGCGCCAACCTGAGTTTTTACGACTGGTATTGCGATCTGCCCAACGCTTCGCCGGAAATCTGGGGGGAGCAGACCGATGTCGCCGAGAGCGCCGACTGGTACAACAGCAAATTTATCGCCGTCATGGGTTCCAATCCCGGCATGACCCGGACACCGGACGTTCATTACCTGACCGAAGCGCGCCACAACGGCAGCAAGGTGGCGGTGCTGTCCCCCGACTTCAGCATGTCGTCGAAGTTCGGCGATCAGTGGATCCCCCTCCATGCCGGGCAGGACGGCGCATTCTGGATGGCGGTCAATCACGTCATCCTGACGGAATTTCACCATCGCGCCCAGACCCCCTATTTCATGGATTATCTCAAGCGCTACAGCGACTGCCCGTTTCTGATCCGTCTCGATGAGCATAAGGGCGGTTATCGCCCCGGCCGCATGGTGGCGGCGTCGCTGCTGGATGACTATCGCGATGAAGAGAACGCCGACTTTAAATATCTCATCTGGGACGATGACAGTCGCCGTCCGCGCATGCCCCTGGGGACCCTGGGTTTTCGTTGGCAGCAGAAGAAAGGGGAGTGGAACCTGCAGATGAAAGACGGCCGTGACGGCAAGCCCCTGCAGCCGCGCCTGTCACTGCTGCAGCAGCATGAGGATGTGCTGTCGGTTGCTTTCGATGACTTCTCCTCGGAAACGCACGTCAGTCGCGGGGTGCCGGTGCGTTATCTGGAGACAGACGAAGGCCGCATCGCCGTTACTACCGTATTTGATCTGCTGCTGGCGCAGTTCGGCGTCGAGCGGGGCCTGAGTGGTGCCTATCCGCAAGGGTATGACGATGAAGCGGGTGTCTATACCCCGGCCTGGCAGGAGAAGTTCACCGGCATCGACCGGGCCACGGTGATTCAGTTCGCCCGCGAGTGGGCGGCCACCGCCGAGGGCACCGAGGGCAAATGCTCCATCATCATCGGCGCCGGTATCAATCACTGGTATCACGCCAATCTCATCTACCGCGCCGGCATCGTCGCGCTGATGCTGTGCGGCTGTGTCGGCCGCAACGGCGGTGGACTCAACCATTATGTCGGACAGGAGAAACTGGCCCCCATCGCCCCCTGGGCGACGATCATGGGTGCCCTGGACTGGAGCAAGCCGCCGCGTTTTCAGAACGCGCCCTCATACCACTACGTCCATACGGATCAGTGGCGTTATGAGCGCACCGCCGACGAGATTCAGCTCAATCCGGCGGCCGAGCGTAATCCCCTGACCAGCGGCCACACCATCGATCACCAGATCCGCGCGGTGCGCAGCGGCTGGCTTCCCTTCTATCCGCAGTTCGATCGCAGTCCGGCAAAGCTGGTGGAAGAAGCGAAAGCCGCTGGCGCCGTCAGCAATCAGGAGGTTGTCGACTGGACAGTGAAGCAACTGACGGACAAGAAGATGAAGTTTGCCGTGGAAGATCCCGACGCGCCGGAGAACTGGCCACGCCTGTGGATCATCTGGCGCGGTAACGCTCTGATGTCGAGCGCCAAGGGGCACGAGTATTTCCTCAAGCACTACCTCGGCACCCACACCAATCTCATCGCCCCGGAGACGGCTAAGGATTCGGTGGAAGAAGTGGTCTGGCGCGATCAGGCCCCTGAGGGGAAACTCGACCTGGTGGTCGACATCAATTTCCGTATGGATACTTCGGCTCTTTACTCCGACATCATTCTGCCCACCGCCACCTGGTACGAGAAGGACGATCTCAACACCAGCGACATGCATTCCTTCATCCATCCCCTGCAGGCGGCGGTGCCCCCCTGCTGGGAGTCGCGCAGCGACTGGGACATCTTCAAGAATCTGGCGAAGAAGGTCAGCGAGCTGGCCGAGGTGCATCTGCCGGAGCCGGTGCGCGACCTGGTGGCGGTGCCCCTGGCCCACGATACCCCGGCGGAGATGGCGCAGCCGACGATCAAGGACTGGAGCAAGGGGGAGTGCGCGGCGATCCCCGGCAAGACCATGCCGAATCTGGTGGTGGTGGAGCGGGACTACCGCAATCTCTACAAGCGGTTCATCTCCTACGGCCCGGGTCCGCGCAAGGACGGCATCGGTGTTCACGGACTGAACTGGTCGGTGGAGGAGTTCTACGATGAGCTGGTGGAGACGGCGCCGACCCAGACCTGGAATGAGCAGACCTATCCTTCTCTGGAGGATGCCCGGGAAGCCGCCAATATTATTCTGCATCTGGCGCCGGAAACCAATGGTGAGGTGGCTTACAAGGCGTTTCAGGCCGAAGAGGCAAAAACCGGCGTACCCCTGCTCGACCTGGCCGAGAAAAACCGCAGTATCCGCACCACCTTTGCCGATCTCGACCGTCAGCCGCGCCGGCTGTTGACCAGCCCCTGCTGGAGCGGTTTGACCAACGACGGGCGGGCCTACACCTCGTACAGCCTCAATGTCGAGCGCCTGGTGCCCTGGCGTACCCTGACCGGTCGTCAGCACTTTTACCTCGACCATGAGAGCTATCTGGCTTACGGCGAGCATCTGCCGACCTACAAGCCGAAAGCGGATCCCAGCGTCTTGCAGGATCTGGTCGTCACCAAAACCGAGAACAACAGCATCCTGCTCAATTACCTGACCCCCCACGGCAAGTGGAGCATTCACAGCACCTATGGCGACAATCACCGGATGCTGACCCTGTCGCGCGGCTGTCATCCATTCTGGATCAATGACAGGGATGCGGCGAGCATCGGCGTGGCGGACAACGACTGGGTGGAAATCTACAACGATCACGGGGTGGTGGTGACCCGGGCGGTGGTCAGTTCACGGCTGCCCCAGGGGATCTGTTTCCTTTACCATTCGCCGGAGCGCACCGTCGGCGTGCCCAGGTCGCCCCTGCGCAACAACCGCCGCGGCGGCGGGCACAACAGCCTGAACCGGGTGCGCCTCAAGCCGAACCTGATGGTCGGCGGTTACGGGCAGTTTACTTACGGCTGGAATTACTGGGGACCCACCGGTGCCAACCGCGACACCTTTATTCTGGTGCGCCGCCTGGATGGGGAACCGCAATGGTAGAAATCATTGGAATGCTGCGGTGATGTGCATGGGGACGAAACTCCCATTCCCAGGGACGCTTTACGCCATCCCTGGCCGCTCGAAAGTCGCCATCCAGGCGACTTGACGCCCTTGTCATGGGAACCCCGTCCCCATGCACAACAGACAGATTATGGCGATACAGGACGAGATGTTAATCGCACCGCATCATAAAGGATGACACCATGAAGATACGCGCACAGATAGCCACAGTTTTCCATCTGGATAAATGTATCGGCTGCCACACCTGCAGCATCGCCTGCAAGAACC
>CALFFB010000293.1 GCA_937958075.1 uncultured Geobacteraceae bacterium
AAACGGCAGATGGTTTCTCCTGTCACCGCCACAGCATGGCAGAATTTACCAGCCAGGGCCAGAGTCCGCACGGATTTTTCCCACAGCAGGCGTGCAATTATGATAAAAAGATGTATCTGATCCCTTAAGGCCCAGACTTCACAGCCGGTCTGTTTTCTTTCACTCCTCAGCAGAAGGCGCCTGCCCCGCGCCCTTCATCACGAGGGATTGCTCATGAAGAAACGTTATCTTTTGATACTTGTCGTTCTTGTTGCCCTTGCTGCCGGGCTCTACCTGGCCCAGCAGCCACCAGTCAGCGACCTTGTCGTCACTGATCCGGCACCGACCCTGCCGCCGGCAGAGCCGGTCAAGGTGCCCGTCGTCCGTTATGCCGTACCCGAGCCGGAAGCCACCGAGCCCGCCGAGGCCGTCACGCCGGACGACAGCAGTCCTCCGCCCCCCCCCGCACAGGAACCGCAACCGCCATTGCCCTCCGTTGACCAGAGCGACGCCCCTGTCGGCCGGATTCTGAACACGCTGTTTGCCGGAAAAGTCTTTGACAACCTGCTGATTGTCGACAGCTTCATTCAGCGCCTGGTGTTGACCATTGATCGCCTGCCGGAGAAGAAACTCCCCCTGGCGCATATTCCATTGACCTTGCCCGAAGGGAAATTTCTGGTCAGCGGCAGTGAAGGCAGCCTGCGGACCCATCCGGACAATCATCAGCGCTACGCCCCGTACGTCGCATTGCTTGAACAGCTCGATGCGGATCAGGTCATCGCCCAGTACATCCGCCTTTACCCCCTGCTGCAAACGGCCTATCAGCAGCTGGGCTACCCCAACGCCTATTTCAATGACCGACTGGTCTACGTTATCGAGCATCTGCTGGAGACCCCCGATCCCGTTGATCCCATCGCCCTGGAACAGCCTTCGGTCCTCTACACCTATGCCGATCCGGACCTGGAAAACCTGTCCGCCGGGCAGAAAATCCTGCTGCGCATGGGGCAGCAACAGCGCTGGAAGGTCCTGGCCATCCTCCAGAACTACCATTTTCGCCTGACCCGGTTGCTGCCATCCGCAACCACGCCCTGACCCCTGATTCAAAGGGAGGACTCAGGGCCGGTCAACGGCAGCGGAAACACACCGGGAGACTGTGCATAAACGCAATTATTTCGGTCAGATAATCGGATTCTACGGCGACGGTTTTACTTGACAGACCAAAGCGGGACAAGAATAATCCTCAACATCGGCAACGTTCTCAAGCTGTCAGGACAGGGCATCGTCATGTCCATGACAGGGGCGTCTGTCGCCATGGAGGGCGACAGTCGAACGGCCAGGGAGGGCGAAAAGTGTCCCCTGGATTGGATATTGCGATGGCCTGGCCGATGGGCCTGTCAATTCATCAGTTTCATAGATCAAAACCGCCGCAACCGGCGTCAACCCTGGAGGAAGAAGAAAACATGAAACGCATTTTACTCTTTATCGCCACCAACCTTGCCATCATCTTTGTCCTGAGCATTGTCCTCAATCTGCTCGGCGTCGGCAGCATGCTTGACGAGCAGGGGGTCGGCCTGGACATGTACAACCTGCTGATCTTCGCCGCCGTGTTCGGTTTCGGCGGCTCCTTTATCTCCCTGGCCATGTCCAAATTCATTGCCAAGCGGATGACCGGCGCGCGGGTCATCACATCGCCCGCCAATGAAGCCGAAGAATGGCTGGTCCGCACGGTAAAACAGCAGGCGGAGATTGCCGGCATCGGCATGCCCGAAGTCGCCATCTACGACGCGCCGGAGATCAACGCCTTTGCCACCGGCATGCGCCGCAACGACGCCCTGGTCGCCGTCAGCACCGGCCTGTTGCGCTCCATGACCCGTGACGAAGCCGAAGCGGTCATGGCCCACGAAGTCAGCCACGTTGCCAATGGCGACATGGTCACCCTGGCCCTGATTCAAGGGGTGGTCAACACCTTTGTCATCGTCATTTCACGGGTGGTCGGCCACTTCATCGACCGCGCCGTCTTCAAAACCGAAGAAGGGCACGGACCGGCATTCTACATCACCTCCATCATCGCCCAGATCGTCTTCGGTATCCTGGCCAGCATCATCGTCTTCTGGTTCAGCCGCCAGCGCGAATTTCGCGCCGACTCCGGCAGCGCCCGCCTCGCCGGCCGCGACAAGATGATCGCCGCCCTCGAAAAACTCAAGCGCAACAGTGGCCACACCCAGCTGCCCGAACAGATGGCCGCCTTCGGCATCTCCGGCAGCAAAAGCCAGGGCTTCAAGCGCCTGTTCATGACCCACCCCCCCCTGGACGAGCGCATCGACGCCCTGAAACGGATGCTGTAACTCTTAAGAGCTG
>CALFFB010000294.1 GCA_937958075.1 uncultured Geobacteraceae bacterium
TAACAAGGTTTAGACAGTCTGTATAAACCCATATTTTAATGAGGTGACCGTATGCAACGCAACCCGAAAAGCGACCCGGCAAACATGGCCAACCAATGAAGACACAGATCAGACTCATTGACGAGGCGCGGAAAGAACGCGCCCGCGCCCTGATTACTCGCGCCGACGAAAATCAGGTGGTCGAGATCAAGGCGTATCAGGAGAACCGGTCGATCAGCCAAAACTCCCTCTACTGGCTCTGGTGTACCGTCATCGGAAATGAGCTTGGCGAGAGCAAGGCCGAGGTTCACTTTCGCAACAAAAAACAACACCTGCTGCCGATCCTGGAGCGCGTAGACGATGACTTTGCGCAGACGATGGAATCATTGCGTGAGGTATACCGGCAAGGGATGACGGCACAGGCGGAGTTTCTATTCAAGAGGGTCGTAGAAATGGCGTCAACATCACAACTTAAAGTGCCGCACTTCACGGAATACTTGAAAGACATAGAGCGGGAATATCTCAACCTGAACATCTACCTGCCGCACCCGGAAGACTACGCCATAGCAATGGGAGCAAAAGATGGAAGGAGTTAAACACGATCAGGGCAAGCTCGACTGGTCAACGATCCCCTTGGAAATCCTTGAGCCGCTGGTTCAGGTGTTCGAGGCGGGAGCGAAGAAATACGGCTACATGAACTGTCTAAAGGCGTTTGAAAACGGCGACCGGCGTTTCTTTGCGGCAGCTATGCGCCACACCGTTGACAGTCAAGAGGACGTTTTGGCGAAGGATGACGACACCGGTTGTTACCACGCAGCGCAGGCGGCATGGAATCATCTGCTTCGCTTGCACCATGCACGGAGGAATCAATGATTCAGAGCGAGATAGACGCTATCAACAGCGAGTCCGGCTTACATAGGGAGACTCCCTACATTATCGCCAACGTTAGCAAAACGCAGTTCAGCGTCGCCCGTTGGGCTGGCGGCTGCACCTATCAGGGCGAACGGTACTTTTACGATCCCGTGAATGATGAGCTGGTGCGTCATGACGTGCTGCGGTGGATCGCAACGCGGCGGAAAGAAAAGCACAGATCGCGGGTTAAAGAAGAAGCCGCGAAGCAGATAACGATGGAGGTCTGATGTTCAGCAAATCACCACGATGGTCAAACAAGAAATACCGTGACGCCGCCAAGGGGCAGCCCTGCACCATGCGCCTGCCCGGTATCTGCAACAACAACCCGGAAACAACTGTTCTTGCCCACCGGAACGGGGCGGGGATGGCGTACAAAGCAAGCGACCATGATGCGGCGGAAATGTGTAGCGCCTGCCACGATGCTTTCGATGGACGGACGAGGTGGCCGGAGGGAATTGACAAGGCCGAGCGGTTTGAGCGGGCGCGTTTGGTGACGATCACTGGCCGGATAGAGCGCGGGGTTTTGAAGTGTGGTTAACCGCTCCCAGGTAGACCCGGATTACTGCCGGAAGGAATGTTGCGCCGGTCGGTTCTTCGATAAACGCGGGTGCATGGCGATGAGCGAAGGATGCCCCAACCC
>CALFFB010000295.1 GCA_937958075.1 uncultured Geobacteraceae bacterium
TGATCAGGTCGATGGGCATGGGGAAAAGGATGGTCGAATTCTTCTCCGCGGCGATTTCCGTCATGGTTTGCAGAAAACGCAGCTGCAGGGCCCCCGGTTGCATGTTGATCTGTTCGGCGGCGTCGGCCAGGGTTTTTGAGGCTTCGAATTCGCCGGTGGCGTGAATGACCTTGGAGCGTCGCTCGCGCTCGGCCTCGGCCTGGCGGGCCATGGCCCGCTGCATGCTGGCCGGCAGATCGACGTGCTTGATCTCGACGTTGGAAATCTTCACCCCCCAGGGATCGGTCTGGCGATCGAGGATCTCCTGCAGATCGTGATTGATCTTGTCGCGTTCGGCCAGGAGCTCGTCCAGTTCCACCTGGCCGAGAACGCTGCGCAGGGAGGTCTGCGCCAGCTGACTGGTGGCGTAAAGGTAGTTGTCGACCTCGATCAGGGCCTTGTCCGGGGCGATGACGCGGAAGTACAGAACCGCATTGACCTTGACCGAAACATTGTCCCGGGTGATGACATCCTGTTCCGGAACATCCATGGCGACGGTGCGCATGTTGACCTTGTGCAACTGATCGACGATGGGGATGATAAAACGGAGTCCCGGGCCCTTGACGTTGGCGAAACGGCCGAGGCGAAACACCACGCCGCGCTCGTACTCGAGGAGGATGCGCACGGAAGCGCTGATAATAACGCCGAGGACAACGAGGATAATGATGCCGAAAAATGCCGAGTTCAATTCAAACATAACTGCCAGCTCCTTGCTCAGGACAGGTGGGGCGGCCGAGGATCAGTCGCCGTTGCTTTGACTTTCAGTTTCAGGCCGTCAACGACGGCAACAACTTCTACGATCGCGCCTTTGGGGATATCTTCATCGGCACAGGCGCTCCAGCTCTCGCCGTGAATAAACACCCGGCCGCCGGCGCCGACGGGCTCCAGGGCCTCCCCCTGTTGTCCGATAATTCCGTCCTGGCCGAAGTGGGAGCGGCGTTTCTGGGTGCGGACCACCAGGGTTGCGGCAAGGGTGGTAAAGGCGGCGCAGGACAGAACTGTTGCGGCGATGATGGCGCGGGAGATCTGCAGATAGGGTTCGCTGCTGTCGATGAGCATCAGGGAGCCGAAAGCCATGGCGATGACGCCACCGACGGCCAGCATCCCGTAGGAAGGGACGTTGGCTTCGAGAATAAAGAGGATAAAGGCGACAACAATCAACAGCACGCCGATATAGTTGACCGGCAGTGCGGAAAAGGCAAACAGCGCCAGCAGGATGGCGATGGCACCGACGGCGCCGGGAAAAATCGAGCCGGGCTGGGAGATCTCGAAAAAAATTCCGAGAATACCGAGCATCATCAGCAGATAGGCGAAGCTGGGGTTGCTCAGGGCGTTGAGGATCTGCTGCCGCCAGTTCATGCGGGCGCTGACAAGTACGGCCTCATCGCTGCTGAAGGTCAGGGGCTGGCCGTCGCGGATATACTTGTAGCCGTTGAGTTGGCGCAGCAGTTCCTGGAGATTGTCGGCAACCAGATCGATGACGGAAAGCTCCAGGGCCTCCCGGGCGGAGATGGAGACGCCGTCACGCACCGCCTCTTCCGCCCACTCCTGATTCCGTCCCCGGGTCTGGGCCAGGCTGCGGGCGTAGGCAGCGGCGTCGTTGGCGACTTTTTGCATCATGGTTTCGTCGGTCTGGCCGCTGCCGCCGATGCTCACCGGAGTCGCCGCGCCGATATTGGTCCCCGGCGCCATGGCGGCAAAATCGGCGGCCAGGGTAATCAGGGCGCCGGCGGAGGCGGCGCGGGCACCCTGGGGGGCGACAAAAACAATAATCGGAATACGTGAATTCAGTTGGGCCTGAATGATCTCGCGCATGGCGGTGTCGAGGCCGCCGGGGGTGTCCATCTGCAGCAGGACGGCCCGGTTGCCGGCAGCATTGGCCTGTTCGATCTCGGTGGTGATAAAGCCGGCGATGACCGGATTGATGGGCGATGAGAACGCAATCAGGACGATGCTCTGGTCAGCGGGAGGGTTGCCGGCACTGGTGGCGCCCACCCACGCTGCCGGCAGCAGGAAGATCAGCAGGACGACTGTTCTGATGGAGGTTATGTTCATGCTCCTGTTGCGGCTCCGTTGGTGATTTCTTTTCTTGCAATCCTGATAAATGATAGTAGTATAGAGTGTTTGTCGAGTATGCAACGGCAGGGTTTCGCAAGTTCTCGACCCGACACCGCTGCCATTTCAATTGTACCCCAAGTCTAAACCAGAAAACGCGTTTATTTCAAATAGAGCAAGGTGATTTTATGAACCTGAAAGACAAACTCAACCAGGACATGAAGGAGGCGATGAAGGCTCGGGAGTCGGATCGTCTCAGTACCATCCGCCAACTGCGCAGCGCGATAAAGAACAGGGAGATCGAGCTGCAGCAAGAGCTTGATGACGAGGCCGTTATCGCCGTTGTCAGTACGCTGGTCAAGCAGCGCCGTGAATCAGCGCAGATGTACCGCGACAATGATCGTCCCGAACTGGCGGCCAAGGAGGAGGGGGAACTGGTGGTGCTGCAGCAGTACCTTCCGGAACAGCTGGGTGAAGCCCAGCTGCGGGCATTGATCGCCGACGTCATTGCCGCCACCGGAGCCTCCTCGCCGAAGGATATGGGCAAGGTGATGCCGCAGGTCATGGCCAGGACCAAGGGGGCGGCGGACGGGCGCCTGGTCAATCAGATCGTCAGGGAACTGCTCGCCGGCTGAGGGCTGTGCTGCCCCAAAGGGTATGCCCTGACCGCTGTTAATCCGAGGGAATGAGTTTGGGACTGGTCGACATCCTGATTCTGGTGATTCTGTGCGGATTCCTGATCAAGGGGATCCTGCGCGGACTGCTCCGCGAAGTCTGCTCGTTGCTGGGGCTGGTCCTTGGCGGTGTCTTTGCCTTTAGCCTGCATCTGCCCCTGGCACAATGGGCGCAGGACAGCTTCGGAGTGCCGGGGCCGGTCGCTGTCTGGGGCGGCTTTCTGGTTATTTTTCTCGCTGTTGTCATGGTGTTCGCGGTTCTGGGTTTCGTCCTGCATCGTTTTGTTAAAATGGTTTTTCTGGGTGGTGTCAACCGCCTGGCGGGCGCTCTGTTCGGAGTCCTGCAGGCGGTGGTGCTGCTGGCTGTCGTCATCATGGCCGCAGGGTCGGGACCGGCACCCGCCTTCGCCAAAGAGGCCGTTGCCGCATCGCACCTGGCGCCACCCTTTGTTACCCTTGGGCAGACCCTGTTGACGGAAGGACGTGAATTGATCGGACCCCGCCCCTAGCTCTCATGAACGACGCTGTTTTACAGGAACATCTCGGATTCGGCCAGGTTCGTGCCTGGCTGAAAGGGCAGACTCAGTCGGAGCCGGGAGGCTTGCTGGCGGAGCAGCTTCAGCCCCTTGCCGAGTTGTCGGCGGTGGAGGCCGCTCTTACGGAGGTCGACGAAGCCCTGGATCTGCTGCGGGACAACCAGTCGCCGGGTCTCGGTGGCTGCCACGATATCCGGGCGGTGGTTGCCGCCTGTCAGGCTCTGGGCAGTCTGGCGCCGGCGCCGGAATTGCGGCTGGTGCTGCAATCGGTTCAGGTCATGGAAAAATGCCGACTCTGGTTCACGGGGCGCCAGGGGCAGGGGGCTCTGGGCGGCCTGGCCGCCGGCATTGTAGCGCTGCCGGAATTGCGGCAGCGGCTGCAGCAGGCCATCGGGGAGCGGGGAGAGATCCTCGACAGTGCTTCCCCCCGGCTCGGTCAGTTGCGCTACCAGGGGCGTCAGTTGCGGGCGCAGGTGAAGCAGCGTCTGGAACGGCTCCTTGGTGATGACCGGCTGGCCGGTTGCTTTCAGGAGCGGCTGGTCACGGTGCGCAACGACCGTTACGTGGTGCCGGTAAAGAGTGACAGCCGTGGCCGGGTCAAGGGGTTTGTTCATGACGAGTCGGCCAGCGGCCAGACTCTGTATGTCGAACCGACCCTGGTGCTGGACGACAATAACCGTCTGCAGCAGCTCGGCCGTGAGGAGCAGCGTGAAGAGCGCCGTATCCTGCTGGAGCTGGCGGATCTGGTGCGCCGCGATCAGGGGCCGCTGCTGCGCAATCAGCGCCTGCTCGGTCGTATCGATCTGCGTTTTGCCGCCGCCCGGCTGTCCCTGGCCTATCGCGGTTGTCGACCGGCCTTTGCCGAAAAACCCATGGTTGAGTTGCGGGGGGTTCGGCATCCGCTGCTGATGTTCGATCATGGGGGTTTTGATCCGGCAGCGGCGATTCCCGTTGACCTGCTGCTGGGCGAAGAAGACAGGGCCCTGGTGATCAGCGGCTCCAACACCGGCGGCAAGTCAGTGGCTCTGAAGACCCTGGGGCTGGCGCTGCTGATGATGCGCAGCGGATTGCATCTGCCCTGCCATCCGGACAGCCGCATCTATCCTTTCGGGCGGCTGTTTGTTGATATTGGCGATGACCAGAGCATTACGGATCACCTGTCGACTTTTTCCGGACATCTGCTGCGCCTGCGCAGAATACTGGCTGAAGCCGACGATGACAGCCTGGTGCTGCTGGATGAAGCGGGCAGCGGAACCGATCCGGCGGAGGGCGCGGCGCTGATGCAGGCCATTGTCGAGTCCTTGTGCGTGCGGGGAACAAAGGTTGTGCTGACCACCCATCTCGGTCAGCTCAAGCAGTTTGCCCAGGTCACTCCCGGGGTTGTCAATGCCGCCGTCGCCTTCGACCCGGAGACCCTTGAGCCGACCTATGAACTGCTCTACGGCATTCCCGGTGTGAGCAGCGCCCTGGCGACGGCGCGGCGCCTGGGACTGCCGGAGGCGGTGGTGCAGCGGGCCATCGCCACCCTGGGCAGCCGGCATGATCAGAATCAGCTGCTGGTGGATCTGACCCGTCAGCAGGGGGAGTTGCGGGTGCAGCTGGAACAGGCGCGCCACCTGCGGGCCGAAGCCCAGGCGGTGCAGCAGTTGCGTAAGAACCAGCTGCAGCAGCTCAAGCAGCGCCGGAAAGAGATCCTGGAGAAGGCGCAATATCAGGCACAACAGCTCATTGCTGAAACCGAACAGCACCTGCGGCAGTTACGGAAACGCAAAAAAACACAGGACCATCCGCGGCAGACCGTCCGCGATCAACAGCAGCTTGCCGCCGCCCGCGACAAACTGCAGCCCTTTGCGCCGAAGCGCCGGCGGCTGGATGCGGCACCGCAGGATCTGAAGATCGGTGAGCTGGTGCGGGTGCTGCCCCTCAATGTCGAGGCCCGCGTCGAGCGCCTCGACCAGAGACAGGCCGAGCTGTTGATTGGCGGCAAGCGCATGCGGCAGCCGTTAACGGCCCTGCAGCAATTTTCGCCGCGCCGGTTTGCCGGTTCGGCACCAGAGGTTGCCACCGTGACCCGGAAAAGCGGCGAGCGCACCTTGAGTCACCGGCTGAACCTCGTCGGTCAGCGGACGGACGAGGCTCTTTCACGGCTCGAGCGGTTTCTTGATGACGCTCTGTTGCATCAGCTGGCCCAGGTGGAGATCATCCATGGCGCCGGCGAGGGTATCCTGCGGCGGGCGGTGCGCGACTATCTGGCTGGTCAGCGCAGTGTGAGCGCCTTTTATGCCGCCGCCATCGAGCAGGGGGGAGACAATGTCACCATTGCCGAGTTGGGCGGATCATGAGCGGACAGATTTCCGACAGCAAGGTTGAGCAGGTACGCGACCGCACCGACATCGTCAGTCTGATTTCGCAGTATGTGAGTCTGAAGCAGGCCGGGCGCAATCATGTGGG
>CALFFB010000296.1 GCA_937958075.1 uncultured Geobacteraceae bacterium
TTAGAGAATCGGGTTTTCCGTGCCGGTCAGGCGCAGCTTGATGTCGAGTTTGTTTTGCACCGGGGTGCCCGGGAGCACGGTGCAGCGCCGCCAGAAAGACAGCGTCTGCTGAAATGCCTTGTCGCCGAGATTGAGCGGTGCGCCCTGGGTGGCGGTGTCGAGTTCGGCCTGGGTCAGGGCCAGGCGGTACCAGACCGATTCGTCGGTGCCGGTTTCGTCGATGGGATCGAGCACCAGCCCGGTGTAGTCGTAGCCGGAATAGACGGTCGTTCCGGCGTCGTGCGCGGCCGGAGCGGTGTTGGCCACGCCCCGCTGCACGGTGAGATTGGCGGTGCCGCCGCCGCTTTCGATGAGCATCTGCTCGCCGTCGATGATGATGAGTTCGCCGTCGGCAAAGCGCGGTTCGGCCAGAGCGATGGAGGTCTGCGCCGCGTCGATGGCCGAGGGGAGGCTCGTCTGCTCGTTGGCGACGTAGAGCTGCCGATCCTTGATGTCGCCGTCGGTGCCGTTGTAGCTCTCGGCCTCGGGGCGGCTGAAATCCCCCTCGGAAATCTGCTGAGTCAGCGCTTCGTCAAGATAGAGGTGAATCGCCATGGGTTCTCCTTCAGGTGGGCCACTGGGTGGCGCGATAGTTGTTGGTGGCGGCCTCGAACCCGGCCTGCGTCGGCGCGTGCAGATCCTGCTGACGGAACAGCCAGCGGTAGGAAGGCCGCGACCAGCGGAATCCGGCCTGGTTGAGGCGCATGCGGCTGACGCGCATCGGGCGGGTCCGATCCACGGAAAGGCGCAGGCCGGTGGTGTTGAGCGGGCTCGCGCCCAGCTTCATGGTCTCGACCCGATGGCGCTGGAGAGAACCTGTGTCCACGTAGACTTCAAGCGAGGCCCGTTCGCCGGTCAGATTCGCATTGCTCAGATACCGGGTGTTCAGGGTGTTCGCGTTGAGCCGGAACACAGGCCCTCTCCGCCGCCATCGGTCGATCCGGTCGACGGCCAAAGTGACGTCCGCGTCGCAGCCAGCGGTGGAGGCGAGCAGCAGATTGCTGATGCCGCCCTGGTTGGCGGTGAGATCGAGACCTTCGTTGAGCCTGGCGCGGCCAAGCTGGAAGCAGAGGCGGTGCCGGGATTCCAGGGGCAGGCGCAGGTCGTACTTGGCTTCCGCCCGTTCGACCGGTTCCGCCTGCGTGTCGAAAAAGAAGTCCTTCTGCCGAAAGCAGTAGCGCAGCTCGGTCTCGCCATGGGTCAGCGATTTGCGGTTGAGATGGCTTTCGCCGAGCCCGAAGCCGCTTTCCAGCACATCCCCTTCGAAGTCGCGGCCGGTGTAGATGGGCGTACAGAAGGAAACCCGATCCTCGCCGACGCGGGTGTACGGAAGCCGCCAGTCGTTGAGGGCCTTGTGGTTCAGGCGCATCCGGTTCTGGCGGCCGTGAAAACGGGAGACCTTCACGGCGGCCCGGTCGATTTCCGGGAGCATCTCCGTGGTACTGGTGAGTTGCAGCAGCTCCCAGGCCCTCTGCTTGTTGGTCAGGTGACGGCAGGAACCGAGCGAGGAGCGGCTAAGGACGAAGGTCTCGTCGAGAAACGCCAGCACGATCCGTCGCACGGCGTTGGCATGCCCGAAGTCGAGCATCGCGCCGCCTTCGATCCATTCCAGGAGGAACTGGAGCCAGAAACAGCGCGTGCCCGCCGGGTGGTGAAACACCAGGGCGTCGCGCAGCCCCTCGGTCTGGTTGAGACACAGCACGCGAAACACGCCGAGGCTGAACACCAGCCCGGGCAGCTTGGCTTTGCTGAGTTTGGAACGGGCATTGAGACGCAGCGCCGAGCGGAAGGTCTCCTGCAGTTCCCCCTGCCAACCGAGCGCGTCAAAGTCGCGTTCGATGGCCGGAATGGTGCCCTTGCGGCGATAGATTTCGACCGCCTCCCGCACGCGGCGGCGCTGGCAGTCTGGCGAACAGGTGCCGTCCACTTCGAGGCCGACGAGCCTTGCCAGCAGCGGCAGAAAGCGCTCGTCGCAATGATCCACATCGAAGATGGTCGGGAAGTCGTCGATGGCCTGCTTGAGCTCGTCGAGCGTTCCGGCGGGAAGGCTCAGAAAGGTGCGCAGGTCACCGGCCTCGTCGTTGTGCTCGTAAAGCGGCGGCAGCAGGCCGAGCAGATTGTCCTTGAACCAATCCGACATCAACCGGCCCTCCGCAGATCGAGGTTGACGCTGCCGAGAACCGGGATTTCACCGTGGCGCAACTCGATGTCCTGCTGGGGCGCGTAGAGGTGCATGTGGCTGACGCCGCGCACGCCGTCGATCAGGGCCACCAGGTCGGAGAAGTGAATGGTCTGGCCGAAAGAGACTTGGTCGAAGGAAAAGAAATCGGTGAGCGCGGCTTCGATGCGGCTGCGCACGTTTTCCAGCGGTTCACCGGGCCAGATGTAGACCTCGGCGTCGATGGAAACGGGCCGGTAGATCGGGTCGAACAGGTTGATCTCGACCGTGATGACCTTGCGGCGTTCGAGAAACTCCGCGAGGTCCCGCTTGAGCAGCGCCGAGGGCATGCCGCCGCCGTTGGGGGCGATGGCCAGTTGGACGTTGTAATAGCGGATGTTCTGACAGGCATTGGTGTCGAGCACCTTGGCCTTGGCGACGCCGGGGTAGCCCTCGGCGAGGGCCTGGTAATCCTCCAGGGTGACGGCCTTCCAGAGACTGCGCAGCTCCGCCGGTGCCTGTCGGCGGGCGTGTTCGAGGGCTTCCCGCGAAGCGCCACCGGTGGCGGGCACCGGGTTGGTGACGGTCAGGGAGACCTGGCCTCCGTCAAGGTAGATCGGGCTCAGCAGTTGAGTGATCCGGTTCGGACCGAGATTGCCCTGGTCCCCGATGGTCTGCAGATAGCTGACGGCGATGGCGCTTCCCTGAGCGGGTACAGCGCCGCTTTGCCCGTCGCCGAAAATCAGGGTGGAGATGTCGAGGGCGTCCAGATCGGCCATGAAATGGCGGCTGTCGGCCAGGCTGTCCTGGAAGTGATCGACCTCGCTCCAGGCGTCGTCCCCCACCGTAACGGTGATGGTGCCCTGGGCGATGACGTCGCCGGTCAGGCGGATGCGCTGGAATGGCAGCCCCGTCGAAGTGAAGGTCTCGGTGCGGCGCACGCCTTGCCGACCCGGGATGTCCACCGAGAGTACGCCTCGCGGGATCAAGCCGTCCCCGACCGTCTCGAAATCCGCCTCGCCGTCACTCAGCAAGGCGCGGCAGGCCGTCCCCGCCGGAATGGTCAGATCCTTGCCGAGCGGGGCGGAGAGCCGGAAACGCAGCGTGGTGGTGGAGGCCACCGGCGAATCCAGCCGGTAGCCGATGAGCTTGCAGAGGTTGATGACGTTCTGGCGCTGGCGGGCCGTGGGCAGGAAGGCCTCCGCCGCCTGGGCGTCCAGGTAGTAGGCCAGCATGTCGCCCACGCCGCAGAACAGATCGAGCAGGACGACGCCGAGATCGGAGTGATTGAAATCGGTCCAGCGGTCGGTGAGCTGCGGGATCTTCGCCAGCAGCTCCTGACGGATCGATTCGTAATCCTTGTTGATGTATCCGATGCTTGCGCGGCCCATGGTCTCTCCGGTTTTCGGCGGTTATGCAAGAGCGCCTGATGCTCTCGCCACGCCGGTTACTTACCGGAAGGGGCCTGGATGTGTCGGAGGCGGGATGCCTCAGAGCGGGCCGCGCAGTTGCCAGACGGGATTGGGCTGCCCGGAGGTGTTGTTGAGGTAGTGGGATTCCTTCTTGCCCTCGAAATAGAACAGGCCGATGCGGCCCGGCTCCAACGTGGTGATCCGGTGAACGGTGCCAGCGGCGTTGTCTTCCGCCTGACTCTGGGTGTCGAAGCCCAGACCGCTCGCGGCCAGATAGAGGGCGTGCTCGGCCTGGGGCGCTTCGGTTTCTGGCGCTCCCTCGAATGTCAGGTAATGGCCGTGGTTGTCACCCGGATCGCTGACGATCCACTTGCCGTTGCGGTCCTGAAAGGCTCCCTCGATGTAGGCGACTTCGTATTCCCCGGCTGGCCAGATGAAGGAATCGTCCGGATCGGGGCTCATCTCGGCCGCGTCGAACCAGAGCAGATTGAACAGCGAGCGCACGTCCGGCGACAGGCGCACGCTGCGCACCGGCGGCGGTTCCGGCTCGGGCTCCGGCTGGGGATAGCTGGGCGCGGGATTGTTCGGGTCTTCTCTGTAGAAGGGATAGACCAGGTTGCCGTCCACCTGGCTCTGGATCACCCGGTAGGCGATATGCACCAGCAGCAGGTTGCCGTCGATGTTCAGCGGCCGGTCGTCGAAGCGCACCTCCGTGATGATCACCCGCTTTTCCCAGCGCTTGATGGCGTCGATCACGTAATGGCGCAGCAGGCCCTTGAGCACCTCGTCGTTCTGTTCGAACACCAGATCCTTCAGCCGGGAGCCGAACTCCGGATTCATGAACCGTTCGCCGATCCGGGTGCCGAGGATCTGCAGGATGCTTTCGCGGATATGCTCGTGCTCCCGCGAGGTGGCGGTCGAGATCTGGGTGCCGCCGGATACCGACTGAAACCGGAACGGGTAGCGCAATCCCTTGCCGAGAAAGTCGTAGCTCATCAGGTACGCTCCTCGCAGTCGATGCCGCACTGTCCCGAGCAGCCATTTTCCGGTGCGCCGTCGTCGACGGCTTCTCCCTGGAACCGGATCACCAGATCCACACCGCTCTTGAGCCCCAGGTGGATGGTTCCGTCCGCCTCGATCAGCCCGCCGTGGCCGGACTGGCCGCACTGGAATCCCTTGGCTCCGCCGGAGAGCAGACGGACAGCGATGGTTTCACCGATGCCCTCGATGCGGCCGATGCCGATGATGTCGATAGGTCCGGCCGGATTGATCAGGGTGATGAACCGCTCCCGGTGATCGACGTCGAGACGGATGCCCTC
>CALFFB010000297.1 GCA_937958075.1 uncultured Geobacteraceae bacterium
GATAGACGGTTGGTGGATGAGTGAAAAACTGGACGGAATTCGCGCTTACTGGGATGGCCAGCGGCTGCTCAGCCGTAACGGTGTGCAGCTGGCGCCACTGCCGGAGTTTATCGCCGGACTGCCGCCCTTTCCCCTGGAAGGAGAGTTGTGGGGCGGGCGCGGCGCCTTTGAGCAGACAGTTTCAACAGCTCTGCAGCAGCAACCCCATGCTGGCTGGCGGCAGCTTCAATTCGCTGTTTTTGATGTCCCCGCCGCCGATGGACCCTTTCGTGAGCGAATCAGACAGGCGCATGACTGGTTTACAGTAAACCCTTCACGCTATGCCTTTGTCATTGCACAGCTCCCGGTAGCAGGCCGCGATCACCTGCACCAGGAACTTGAACGGATTGTCGATCTTGGCGGCGAGGGGCTGATTGTCCGCGACCCCGAGGCCCCCTACCAGTCAGGCCGCAATCCTCGGATTCTCAAAGTGAAAAAGGTTTTCGATGCCGAGGCCAGGGTCATTGCCCACCTTCCCGGTCAGGGGCGCAATAGAGGACGTCTGGGTGCTCTTCTGGTCAAGAATGACGAAGGTGTGGAGTTTCGCATTGGCAGTGGTCTCAGTGACGTGGATCGTGAACATCCGCCGGCTATCGGCTCGGTCATCACCTACAGATATTATGGTCATTACCCGACAGGAATTCCCAAATTTCCCTCTTTCCTGCGCATCCGAGCCGACCACGAACTGTGACCCCGAATTGCTGCCAAGCTATCCCAGCTTGACGCCGTTGGCCACCGGGCGCTCCGGCACCGCCAGCACCACCGAACCATCAGGCTGATAGAAACCGGTCACCAGGCACTCGGAGCGACAGGGACCGATCTGCTTCGGCGGGAAATTGACGACACCGATGATCTGGCGCCCGATAAGTTCCTCCTTGCTGTAAAGATGGGTGATCCGGGCGCTCGATTTTCTGATGCCGATGGCTTCGCCAAAATCGATGCACAGCCTGTAAGCCGGCTGCCGGGCCTCGGGAAAATCCTCCACGTCAAGGATCGTCCCGGTGCGTAGTTCGACCTGTTCAAAATCCTGCCAGCTGATCTCTTTCATCATGATGACCTGTCTGTTGTTCGGGAAAGGTGCCGATACCGTAGCGCTGCAGTTTGCGCGCAACCGTCGGCTGACTCATACCCAGATGGCGGGCGATCAGTGCCTGCCGACCAAACCGCCGGTAGGCGCTGAGCAGTACCTCCCGTTCGGTACTGGTCAGAATCTCGTGCATGGTCATGGCGTATGGCCAGTCTTCCTGGGCCGCACCATCACGCTGCCGATGTGACAGCACGGACGCCAGCTGCCGTACGTCGATCTGATCCGCGTCGGACAGCACGACCAGGCGCTCGCACAGATTCATCAACTCCCTGACATTACCGGGAAAATCATAATCGCAGAGAACATTCAGGGCGGCTGTCGTCAATTGGCGGTCAACCCCGTCACGGCGGCAGAAGTAGGCGATAAAATTGTTGATCAGCGGTATCAGGCACTCCCGTCGGCGCCGCAGAGGGGGGATGTGCAGGGGGATGACACTGAGGCGGTAATACAGATCGGCACGAAAGGCTCCGGTCGCAACCTGCTCTTGCAGATTCCGGTTGGTGGCGGCGATGATCCGAACATCCACGCGTCGTTCGCGGGTGCCGCCCAGGCGCGTCAGTCGCCCGTCCTCCATAAAGCGCAGCAGCTTGACCTGGGCGCCGGCCGGCATTTCCGCAATCTCATCGAGGAAAATCGTGCCCTTGTCCGCCAGCTCGAACTGCCCCGGCTTGTTGCCGACGGCGCCGGTAAAGGCGCCCTTTTCATACCCGAACAGCTCCGCTTCAAACAAAGCTTCGGGAATGGCCCCGCAATTCAGTTTGATCATCGGCTGAGGCGCCCGGCGGGAACGGCTGTGGATCAGATCGGCGATCAACCCTTTGCCGACCCCGGACTCTCCCAAAAGCAGCACCGTTGAGTCGACCTCACTCAAGCGCCGGGCCTGCCGCAGGGTCGCCTTCATGGCCGGACTCTCGGCAATGATCGGACGCTCGCCCATATGCTGCTGCTGAATTTCCGACAATTGCCGCCGGAACTGGTGTCCCAGGGCCTGCTGCTCTTCCAGCTCCTTTTTCAGGCGTTCGATTTCCGTGATGTCCCGCTCACTGACAACAACCCGGATCAGCTGTCGCTGATCGTCAAAAACCGGAGTGGCCGTGGAGATCAGTTTGCGGCCGTGGCGATTTTCCTGCAACAGGCTGACGGTCTGTTGGCTTTTGATGGCCTCGAGGGCGGCCGATGGCAGAATGACCAGCCCTTCCGCCGCTGCCTCCTCGTACGGACGCCCCTCCAGCTGGCTGGCCTGAGCCTGGTTGATGCGGGCCGAAGCGGGATTAACCCGCAGAATACGCCCCTGACCGTCGCAGACAAACAGACCGTCCGATGAAGAGTCGATAATGGCGTCATGCTCGCGGGTCAGCTCCAGTAACGGGCGGTTCCGCATGAGAACGGCGACGCGAAAGGTCTGGCCGCCGCCGATCCAGGCCATATAGGCGTGCAGTGGTGAATCAAGGTGGGTCAGAAACTGGGACTGAAGGGGAGCGGGTGGAAACCTGAGGGCGTGTTGCAGAACAGGGAATGCTGCCGGAAACGGCGCCCTGACCGATACCTTGTCGGCCAGAACCCCCCAGACCTTCAGGATGATCCCGGTATGATCTACGGCAACGCCGCCGTCACCGATTTCGGACAGCAGTGATTGCGCCTGATCGGACGTCATGACAACACCTGACAAAGTCGAATCTGCTGCCTTGCTGAGCGGTGTGAAGGCAGCAGATCTGTGTTTCGGGGGGATCATCCCCTAATGCGACATGAGCACCGGCAGGGTCATGCATTGCAACAGATGGCGTCCGGTCTCGCCGAGGGTCTGCTGGCCGCGCCGGGCCTGACTGGTCGCCCCCATAACCAGCAGATCCACCCCGTGATCGGTACACAGGTTGAGGAGCAGATCGCCAATACTCAAATCACCACTGACGCGCTTTTCACAGGTCAGCGGCAGATCGTAGCGGGCCATGTGGTGGCAGATATCGGCATCATGACTCTGATAGGCCTCATCACCACCGGGGCCGTGAACGGTGACGACCCGAACCTGTTTGGCGCGGCGCAATACCGGCATAGCATCGTGCAGGGCCCGACAGGATTCGGGGCCACCGCGCCAGGCCAGCAGAATTTTCCGGTATTCCTGTCGGTACTGTCCGGCATAGGGAACGATCAGCACCGGACGGCCACTGCCGAGGACCGCTTTTTCCGGCAGATTTTCAGGAATACCCTGATTATCCGCTGAAGTGTCGGTCTGGCTGAGGACCAGCAGATCATGGTAGTGAGCGTGAATATTGATGGCATTGATCAGATCAAGCCGGCTGGTCTGGCAATCCACCTGAATCCAGTCGCAGGAGATCCCGGCAGCTTCCGCTTTTTTGGCAAAAGCCTGCCGTGCCTTTTCCGCCCGGGCAACATAATCTTTGCGGTGGTGGGCAAAGTACATCTGGTTGATCACATAGATGCCGGTCAGATGTGCTTTTTGGGTCTGCGCCAGCTGGATGGCAACCTGCATCCGCTCATCACAGGTGGCACGATCATCAATATGGACGAGGATGTCTTTCAGATTCATACCTTTACTCCCGTTGCCGGTGCCTGCACCGATTATTTGCCCCCTGCCTCCGGATTTACTGCTTTTTTCCCAGATAGGCTTCCTGAACCTTGTCCGACGCCAGTAACTCCGCCGAGGAGCCGGCCAGGGCAATTTTGCCGACCTCAAGAACATAGCCGCGATCGGCCAGCTTCAGGGCCGCCTTGGCATTCTGCTCCACCAGCAGCACCGTTACCCCCTGGCGTGAGATCTCCTTGATCTGCTCGAAGATCGCCTTGACCAGAATCGGAGCAATCCCTAAAGAGGGTTCATCGAGGAGAACCATCTCCGGATCACTCATCAGGGCGCGACCGATGGCCAGCATCTGCTGCTCCCCCCCGGACAGGGTGCCGGCCAGCTGCTTGCGCCGCTCTTCCAAACGGGGGAACATTTCGTAAATCCAGCGCAGGGTTTTGGGGTTCACCTTGGCCCGGGTATAGGCGCCCAGGAGCAGGTTTTCCTCCACCGTCAATACCCCGAAGACGCGCCGGCCTTCGGGCGAATGACTGATACCCAGCTTGACGATCTTGTGGGCGGGAACCTTCGTCAGCTCCTGCCCCTTGAAGCGGATCGACCCGGATTTCGCTTTCAGCAGCTGACTGATGGTGCGCATGGTGGTCGTCTTGCCGGCCCCGTTGGCCCCCAGGATGGTCACGATCTCGCCACGGTGCACCTCCAGAGAAATCCCTTTCAAGGCAGCGATACTGCCGTATGACACTTCAAGATTCTCGACTGTGAACAACACATCACTCATCGTCATCATCCTCGCTTCCCAGATAGGCCTCGATGACCAGTGGATTCTTCTGCACCTCTTCCGGTGTCCCCTCGGCGATTTTCTTGCCGAAGTTGATGACCGTCAGGTAATCCGTCACCTTCATCACCAGTTCCATGTCGTGCTCGATCAGCAGCACCGTGATCCCTTTTTCGCGGATACTGAAGATGGTTTCCACCAGCTCGGCCGTTTCCCGGTCGTTGAGGCCCGCCGCCGGCTCATCGAGAATCAGCAGGGTCGGGTCAACGGCCAGGGCGCGGGCCATCTCCACCCGGCGCTGATGGCCGTAAGGCAGTGACGCGGTCGGCGTGGCGGCGAACTCTTCCAGATTGAAAAATTCCAGCAGTTCGCCAACCTTCGTCCAGTGTTCCTTTTCATCACGGCGGGAGCCGGGGGTCGGACAGATGCCGTGCCACCACCTCTGGCTGCTCTTGATGTGGCGGCCGCTCATGACATTTTCCGCCACTGACATCTGGCTGAACAGACGGATGGTCTGAAAGGTCCGGACAATACCCCGATCGACAATCTGATAAGGGGTCAGGCCGCGGATCTCCTCACCGCGCCAGTTGACCGAGCCCTCTTCCGATTTATAAATCCCGGTGATGCAGTTGAACACCGTGGTCTTGCCCGCGCCGTTGGGACCGATGACACCGTAGATCTGCCCCGGCGCAACCGTCATCGACAGCGCATCAACGGCTGTCAGACCGCCGAAACGTTTGGTCACATTGGTAAGGATCAGCTCGCTATGCGCCATGTTTTGTATCCTTGATCAGAAATTTAGGTATTTTTCCGAAGGTTGCCGGCCAGATTCCACGGGGGCGCAGAATCATCATGATAATCATGGCAAATCCGAAAACAAAGAAACGCCAGGTCGCGAATTCCCGGAAGATTTCCGGCACCACAAACATAACGAAGACGCCGAGAATCACTCCGGGGATGGAGGAACCACCCACCAGAACAATACTGAAGAACAGCACCGACTGGATGAATTCAAAGGCCTCGGGACTGACCGCCGAGTACTGGGTCGCGAACACGGTTCCGGCCAGTCCGGCCAGTCCGGCACCCAGTCCGAAAGCGAAAATTTTATACAAACGGGTATTAATGCCGATACTTTCCGCCGCCAGGGGATCCTCCCGCAGATAGTGCAGGGCGCGACCGACTTTGCTTTTTTCCAGGTTGAACATGATCCCCAGGGTCAGCAGCAGGACAATAAAGGCGAAATAATAGATGGCGAGCTGGCTGCTCAGTTCAAATCCGAGCAAGCGCATGGGATCGATACCGAAGATACCGTTCGGTCCGCCGGTCACTCCGCCCAGGTTGTTGATCAGCACCTGGACAAAGACGATATTGAAGCCGATGGTCACCACCAGCAGGTAATCGCCGCGCAGATGAACGATGGGCGCGGCCAGCAGGATGCCGAACAGCACCGGCACGATGATCGCCACCGGTATGGTCGCCAGGATCGGCCAGTCGTAGTGATAATTGAGGATGGCGGTAATATAGGCGCCCATGCCAAAGAACATGGCCTGTCCCATGTTGAACATACCGGCCTTTCCCAGAACAATGTCCTGAGACAGGGCGACGACCGAAAAGATCAGAAAGGTGACGGCAACCGTCTGCCAGCGGGCGTCGAGAAAGTGCGGCAGAATCGCCATAACCACGAGAAAAATGGAAACAACGGTAACAGTCAGGTTTTTCATCAGACTTTCTCCGCAACCCGCTCACCAAGCAGTCCGGTGGGGCGAACAATCAGAATGAAGATCAGCAGCATGAAGGTAAAGGCGTCGGCCCAGGTACTGGAAACGTAGCCGGAGATAAAGGCGCTGAACAGGCCCAGCAGCATGCCGCCGAGCATGGCGCCGGGGATATTGCCGATGCCGCCGAGAATCGCGGCGATAAAGGCGTAAAGGCCGTACTGCCAGCCCATATTGAAGGTGATGCCACGATAATACAGGCCGATGAACAGACCGCCGATGGCCCCCAGGGATGAACCGATGATAAAGATCAGGGCGATAATACTGTTGACGTTGATACCCATAAGCCGGGCTGCGTCCTGATCGATGGAACTGGCGCGAATCGCGGCGCCCATACGGGTTTTCTCAATGAACAGGTAAAGGGCCACCATCAGCACCAGGGAGATGACCAGAATCAGCACCTGGATCAGACTGATGACCACGCCGCCGAAATTCCAGAACTGCTGCGGCACCAGCTCGGGAAAGATGCGCATCCGCGGCCCCCAGATGAGCATGATTCCGTTCTGGATGACGAGGCTGGCACCCAGGGCCGAAACCACCGCCGACAGTCTGGGAGCTGTACGCAACGGGCGGTAGGCGACGCGCTCGAGGATAACACCGACACAGGCCATCAAGCCCGCCGTCAACAGAAAAATCGCGACAACGGCAAACAAAGACGTCGCCTGCCCCATGACCTGGGTGTAGACCGTCAGACCGACAAAAGCAGCGGCCGCGACCATGTCGCCATGGGCGAAATTAATCAGCCGCATGACCCCGTAAACCATGGTGTAGCCCAGCGCCACCAGGGCAAACATGCTGCCGATGGTCAGACCGTTGGCAAGTTGCTGCAGAAAGGTTTCCATCCGTTCGCTTCTCCTGCTGTTAAAGGGTATGGTTTCTCAGCTGCACAGGACACCACAGCAATGCTGTTGCTGTGATGAACTCTGAAGCCGAAAAAAGGGGGCGTCGTGCTGCTGCGCCCCCTTTTTTCTGTCATACCGTTACCGCATCACTGCTGATGGGCAATCTTGTAGCTACCGTCTTCCTGAATTTCGAAGGTCATGTAGCTGCTGCCGATCCGGTTGCCGTCCTTGGCGAACTGCAGAGGACCGGTAATGCCTTCCAGCGGCTCTTCCATGTTCCACAGGTACTCAACGGCTTTACGGGTATCGAAGCTTTGATTCTGCTCCATGGCGTGGATGATAGCGCGCATACCGTCGATGTTCATCAGGCCCCAGATTGACGGCGGACGCTCACCGTAAGCCTGCTCATAATCGCGGATGAAGTCTTTGGCCAGATCATAGGGGAGCATGTCAACAGTCGGCACATTGATGATTTTCGCACCGGTCGCGGCGGAACCGGCCAGCTTGATGAAATCCGGATTGTCGTTGGCGTCGCCACCAATGAAGTCAGCCTTGATGCCGAGGGCGACCTGCTGCGCCCGCAGCTGACCACCGTCGGTGTAGTAACCGGCAAAGAAGATGACGTCAGGGTTCTTGGAACGGATGTTGGTCAGAACCGGAGTGAAGTTCTGGGAATCAGCGCGGATTTTGTCATAGGAGACAACGTTGCCGCCGCGGGCCTTGATAGCGGCAACTGTCGCATCCGCCAGACCGACAGCATAGCTGGAGAAATCGGACACCACGACGATGTTTTTGTAGCCTTTGACGTTCACCATGTACTCAGCGGCATACTCGGCTTCGGCGCTGTTGGGGAAGGAATTACGCAGGAAGGTCCAGTAACCTTTTTCCGTCAGGCTGTCGGCGGTGCCGTCGGAGGTCTGGATGACACCGGCGTCATAATAGATTTTCTGGGCCGCTTCTGCAGCGGTGGAGGTGTAGGAACCGATGATCATCTTGACCCCGCGGTTCACCAGTTCACGGGCACAGATGGCGGAGGCCATCGCGGTTGCCTGATCATCGCAGACGAAGACTTCGATCTGCTGCCCCATGACACCACCGGCAGCGTTGATCTGATTGGCCAGCAGCCGGGTACCGTTTTCGATGCCCTGACCTTCATTGGCATAACTTCCGGTAATCGGTGCCTGAACTCCAACCTTCAGGGTTTCGGCGCTGACCATGCCGACCATCAGCGTGACCACGGCAAAGGCCGTCATCAGAGTAAGCATTGTTCTTTTCATCTGGTATTTCCTCCTTGTCGAGATTTTGTTTGGTGGCTTTCCACCGTGACTTCGCCCCAATGGCAAAACACTATTCGCAAGAATAGCAGAACATCACAACAAAAACTAATGCTTGTTGATGCCAAGCAGCTGCTTCAGCGCGTGCTGAGCTATGGCCGGGTTTTCCTTCAGCCGCCGCCGTGAATAGGGCAGCCAATCGCGGCCGAAGGGCACATAAATGCGCAGACGGTGACCGTTTTTCAGAATAATTTCACGTAATTCCTCGTCGACGCCAAGAAGCATCTGGAATTCGTACTGCTCCGGCTTGAGCCCCATCTTCCGCACCAGATGCATGGCCTCGTAGACCAGCAGTTCGTCATGGGTGGCGATGGCGGCATAAGCGCCCTGCTTGATCATCAGCTCCAGGCAGTGGATAAAATTACGGTTGATGGCCTGGGGATTCTTCCAGGCGTGCAGGCGCGGCTCGACATAGATCCCCTTGCACAGGCGATAGTTCTGATAAGCACCGTCATGGTCGATAATATCCTGGGGTGTGCGCCGCAGGTAGGACTGCAACACCGTCCCGACATGACCGGCGAACTCGGTACGTAGCTGATTGTAACAGGCCAGGGTATCGTCAGTGGTCCCGATATCCTCCATGTCGATACGCACGAAATTATTGATCTTATCGGCCGCCGTCACCAACTCGCGGATCAGTCCGTAGCAACGCTCCTTGTCCAGCAGCAGGCCCATCTGCGTCGGCTTGATGGACAGATTGGCGTTGAGCTGCTCCTTGTCGATGGTCTGCAGGATCTCAAGGGCCTGGTTCTTGAAGTCTTCCGCCTGACGGAATTCGGTAATGAACTCACCCAGGATGTCGATGGTGGTCATCATCCCCTGGCTGTTGAGGTCTTTGGTGACCCGCACGGCATCCTGCAGGGTCGGGCCGGCGATGTACCCCTTGGCGAAATAACTGACAATGGGCTTGGGCACATGCATGATGGTTTTAGCGACAGCGTAATTAAAAAGCGACATAGGGCGCCCCTGGTCTGAAGGAAAAAGTGATATACGGTCAGTTTGCTACATTTCCTGTTACTGTCATGGGTTCGGGGTGTCTATGACAAGGGTGTCTGTCGCCAGGGATGGCGACAGTCAAGCGGCCAGGGAAGGCGAAAAGCGTCCCTTGGAATAGAGCACCCCGAATCCATTACTCGCCGGCAGAATCAGTCCGCAGCCATGTAGGGATATTCAAAGCTGCGCGGCGGCACGAAGTTCTCCTTGATGGCCCGCACCGACACCCAGCGCATCAGGTTCTGCTTGCTGCCCGCCTTGTCGTTGGTGCCGGAAGCACGCGCCCCGCCGAAGGGCTGCTGTCCAACCACGGCTCCCGTCGGCTTGTCGTTGATATAGAAGTTACCGGACGCATTCATCAGCTTGGTCGTGGCCTCGCTGATGGCGAGACGATCCTGGGCAAACACGGCGCCGGTCAGGCTGTAGGGAGAGGTCTTGTCGCACAGCTCAAGAGCCGCCTCGAATTCGCTGTCAGGATAACGGTACAGGGTCAGTACCGGGCCGAAGATTTCTTCCTCCATGGTCTTGAACTGGGGATTGCTGGTGACGATCACCGTCGGCTCAATGAAAAAGCCCTTGCTGTCGTCATAGTTGCCGCCAATGACAATCTCCGCGTCCTTTGCTGCCTTGGCATAATCGATGTACTCGGTAATCGACTTAAAAGCGTTGCGATCGATAACCGCATTAAAGAAGGTGGTGAAATCGTTCACATCCCCCATCTTGATGCGGCCACACTGGGCTTTGAGCTCGGCCATCACCGGTTCCCAGATGGATTCGGGAACATAGGCGCGGGAGGCGGCGGAGCACTTCTGTCCCTGATATTCAAAGGCGCCACGCACCATGGCCGTGGCCAGGGCAGGAACATCGGCGGAAGCATGGGCGAAGATGAAATCCTTGCCGCCGGTTTCACCGACGATGCGCGGATAGCTCTTGTAGCGATTGTCGGCGATGTTGGTGCCGATCCGCTTCCACATGGACTGGAAGACCCCGGTGCTGCCGGTGAAATGGATGCCACCGAAATCCGGACTGTCGAGGCAGGTGTCGCCGACATCGGCGCCGGAGCCGGGCACGAAATTGATGACGCCGTCGGGCAGTCCGGCTTCCTGCAGCAGCTTCATAAAGTAATAGGGGGCATAAACCGCCGAGGATGCCGGCTTCCACACCACCGTATTGCCCATGATCGCCGGCGAGGTCGGCAGGTTGCCGGCAATGGCGGTAAAGTTGAAGGGCGCGATGGCAAAGACGAACCCTTCGAGGGGGCGATGCTGGACATAGTTCCAGATGGGTGACGGCGAGTGCAGGGGCTGATCGGCATACACCTGCTGGGCGAAATACACATTGAAACGCAGGAAATCGATGAGTTCGCAGGCTGAATCAATCTCCGCCTGGAAGGGGCTCTTGCTGATATTGAGCATGGTCGCGGCATTGACCAGAAAACGGTAGGGACCGGCAAGCAGTTCCGCCGCCTTGAGGAAGATCGCCGCCCGCTCTTCCCAGCGCAGGCTTTCCCATTGCGGCTTGGCCGCCATGGCCGCGTCAATAGCCATCTGGGTTTCCTTGGGCCCGGCCTTGTGATACTGGCCGAGGGTCACGGAATGATCATGGGGACAGGCAATTTTTGCCAATTGACCGGTACGTACTTCCTTGCCGCCGATAATCAGCGGCACCTCGACCTCTTTGCCCTTGAGCTCATTAAGGGCATCACGCAGCTTGCTGCGCTCTGGAGTCCCCGGCGCGTAGGAAAGAACCGGCTCATTGTTGGGAAACGGGACACTGATGGCTGCATTGTTGACAAGACTCATAATTCTCCTCTCCTGATGAAGGGTGAATGGGATAAGTGGGAACACTCCACGCTGATCTGTAGTTTAGATCATCAGTCATCATCACCGAGCAAAGACAATGCCATCATCTCAAAAAACCATAAGACATTAGCTGAACATCAAAGAATCTACATATTATTTCAAATGGTTAGGATTTTTCTTCTGGGCACTGCAAAAGCAATTTCAATTTTTCTCTGGAGGAGCGGGACGAAAAACAGGGGGCCGATTATGCAGATGCGCATAACGATTCATGGATGAGTAAAAAGCAGGCAAAACCGCATAGCGGGCGTAGCAACGCCCGACAGGCCTCTAGGGCAGAGGCACGCCCAGTACGCGCTGTCCGGATGGCGTGGCAATGGTGGCAACGAGTCCGGGCGGAGTTGCAGCTGAACCAGCGGCAAAAGAGAGAGGACCGGCACAATTGATGGCCGCAAGCAGTTGTTTCAGGCGAGGCAGGTCGGGATGAACAAGCCGAAGATCGACCAGGCGCAATCCCTGGTCCCGCAGAGAGGAGGCCGGATGCACTCCCGGGGGCCAGGCGATCAACGCGGGCGCGACACCGCCCAGGGGCGGTACGCCATTGTCAGGAATGGTAATCTGCCAGGACAGCTGATCGCGGCTCATGGTGGTGACATCACCCAGAGGCTCCGTACTGGCCGCTGCCACGGCACGGATATCCGCAGTGCGAGCGACCCAGGTCGACAGACGCGGCTCCTCAGACTGCCCATAAGTGTCCAACCCGAACCAGCGCGGGCGCTGCGGCGCCGGCGCTGACGGGTCGATGGCAATAACCTCCAGATAACAGGAAGGACCGAGCCCCAACAGCAGATTGTGGGTGCCCATGCGCCCATGCTTGCCGCCGGGCTGCATCTCCACGCCAAGGGCCTGCCGAATAAAGTCCGCACCAGCCTCCAGCGACGGGGCGGTGACCACCAGATGATCAATTTCACATGACAGCATTAACACACTCCAACGAGAGCGGGGCCGCCCGGAGGGAGCGACCCCGCAATGACTCATGACCGCAACTGATTAGTCCTCGTAACCCAGGACCCTGGCGTCGTCTTTGTAACCAAGCTCCCACAGGGTATTGCGATAAATCTCCAGAAACTCTTTACCTTCGTCCGACTTCTGGGCCTCGTCCATAACCACCTTGTGACCGGTGGCCCGGGCCTTGGCCTGGTCTTCGTCGCTCCAGGTGGTGACCGTTACGTTGGGCAGCGATTCCCACTTTTCGCGGGCAATGATTTCACGATTGTAGACCATGGCCGACAGATAGCGGATGCGGTCACGGGCAGCGATGACGATATCCTTGTGCTCCTGGGACAGGGCTTCCCAGTTTCTGGTGTTGACCACCAGAGGGAAATACTCACAGGTGCCGTTCTGCAGGGCCGGATCAAGAACATGGGTGGCAACCTCATGGAAGCCCATGCGCATGTTTTCATCCCAGAAGGTCCACTCGGCTGCTTCGATACTCTTGGTCTGCAGGGCGGTATAGATATCCGGCGCCGACAGGGACACGGTTGTCGCGCCCAGAGCCTGATAGTAGCGGCCACCAATGCCGGAAGCGCGAATGCGCAGACCTTTGAGCTTGTCAACGGAGTCGATAGGCACAACCGACATCAGCTGCTCGTACAGGGGGCTGACCATGGCGTGGCCGAGATAGGTCATGCGATGCTTGGCGTAGAGCTTTTCAAACCAGGGCTCCAGCTTTTCGACCAGATAGGCGCCTTCGGCATAGGTGCTCAGGGGCGATCCCGGCTGGGTGGTGAAGTTGAACAGAGGATCCTTGCCGGGCCAGTAGGCGCTGTAGACCATGCCGGCGTTGACCAGTCCGTTCTGAATATTGTCAAAGGTTTCAAACACCGGGAACAGAACCCCGGCCGGATAGACGGAAATAACAAACTCGCCGCCCGAGAGGGTTTTCACCGTTTCAGCGAACACTTCAGCAATGCGCTGCTGTTCGGTTCCAGGCATGGCATGGGTCACCAGGCGCCAGTTGACCTTGGCCGCGAACACCGACTGGGCTCCCATCACCAGAAGAAAGACCGACATCAAAACAACACACATTCTTTTCATAGCATCATCCTTTTCTCGATAGATTTTCGCCGTCGTTTCAATCCACTGCGCATCTTACCAGATACAAATCAAAAAACCCCAGAATTCCTCACGTTAAAGCGGCATCCCTCCTTTCATTATTAACATCGAATCAGAAGTTGTTCCCCTCAAGAAACTAGAAACCCAGAAGATACCTCGGCAACCACATAATGATATCAGGGTAGATAAAAATTATCGCAACACAAAGCGCCTGCAGACACAGCAACGGCACACTCGATTTGTAGATCTCCACAATGTCGATATCCGCCGGCGTACAGCCTTTCAGATAAAACAGGCTGAAGCCAAAAGGTGGGGAGACATAGGCACTCTGCAGGATCACGTTGATAACCAGGCCGATCCACAGGGGGTCGAATCCCAGATTGACCAGAATCGGCGCGATAATCGGCACCGCCAGAAAAATAACCGCTCCCGGCTCAAGAAACATCCCCATGAGAAACACAAAAATGACCGCGACCACGAACACCATATTGGGGCCACCCGGCATGTTCATGGCGAAATCAGCAACCAGGGCGTTACCGCCCAGACCGGAGAACACCGATCCGAAGGCGCTGGCGCCAATCATCATCCAGCCGACCATGGCCGTCACGCTCAGGGTCTCATAACCGGCGGAATAGATGATCTGCCAGTTCAGTCGCCCCTTGATCAGGCCAACCAGCAGGGCACCGGCAGCACCAAAGGCTGCTGCCTCCGTTGGGCTGGCCATGCCCAGCAGAATCGAACCCAACACGATGACAATAAGCAGCGCCGGCAGCACCACACTTTTCAGAGAGATCAGCTTCTCCAGCCAGCTGGCACGCTCCTCCTTCGGCAGTGCCGGCGCAAAATTCGGATCAATAAGGCCCCGGATAAACACATAGATGATATACAGCGAAGCCAGCACCACCCCGGCGGCAATACCACCGGCGAAAAGTCCGCCAATGGAGACGCCGGTGACGACCCCGTAGAGAATCATGTTGGTACTCGGCGGGATCAGCTGACCCAGGGTCCCCCCGCCAAGAATGGAGGTCAGGGCACCCCGGCGATTATAGCCGTGCTTGAGCATCTGCGGCAGACCGATCAGGCCAAGCCCGATGACACCGGCGGCAACCACCCCCGACACCGCCCCCAGAATGGCGCCAACGAGAATGGTGGCAATGGCCAGTCCCCCGCGCAGCGCCCCCGACCATTTATAGAAGGTGTCGTATAAGTCTTCGACCACATTGGTTTTTTGCAGGATGTACGCCATGAAAATAAAAAGCGGAATAGCGATAATGACAAAATTGTTCATGGTGCCCCAGGTTGACGACACCAGAATATTCAGCGCCCCCGGCCCCCACAAATAGTAGGAAAAGACAATTGCCACCGCCGCCAGGGAAAAGGCGATGGGCACTCCGGCGACCAGCAGCGGAAACAGGGCCAGAAACATGTAAAGTGGTGACATATCAAACAATCTCCTGTTGAAAAGGCATTCGTCGTTATTATTTCTGAAGCGACCGACCCCTGATATGACCGACAATATCGATCACGTTCTGTAATGCAATCAGCGCGCAGGATATGGGGATAATCCAGCGGAACCACCAGACATAAGGATTAAAGGGTGTCTGCATGATCGATCGCTCGCCGATCAGGGTGGCGTTCCAGGCCGTCGGCACACTGATAATGATCAGCACAACAACGACAAACAGGACGACCAGTTCAGAAAAAATGCCTTGGACCCGCTGCCATTTCGGTGGCAGATAATGATTGATGATATCGACGGTGACATGCTTTTTTTCCAGGTGACAGTAGGCTGAACCGAGCATGAAAAAACAGCCAAAAAGGAAAATCGACATCTCAAAGGTCCAGCTAGGCGGACTTTTCAAGAAAAATGATTTCAGGGCACTGTAGACGATGATGGCTATCAGCGGCAGGATGAGCAGGGAAACAAGTCTGCCAAAACGTTTCATAGGGACCTCGCGCAGTAACTTGGTAATCGTCAGTGATAAAAACAATGGAACAGTGACTCAAAACAGCCAACAGGATAAAAGATTAGCAAAGATTTTGCCAACTTAAACGCTTCTGTCAAAAAAAACCGCGCTATCCCCTGGTTGAAAAATAACCCCCTGAAAAACAGTCCGTTACGGGTCTGAATCTTTCTCCCTGACTTGCGTCCGCAACCTCGTCCCGCAGGGCAGATGATCCTTTTCGCGCCAGGCTATGCGAAGCCGCATAGTCCGCCCGCGTGGTGCGGGCTTAAGTCAGCCCAAACCATGCTTTTTCAGCTTACGGGCCACCGTCGACTGGTTGATCCCCAGAGCCTGGGCCATTTCCTGCTGATTGCCCATCAGATCCCTGGCTCTTTCCAGCACGCTGCGCTCCACCCGGTCAAGAACCTGCTGCAGGGTCAGGCCGGGAGGCAACTGCCCGATGGACAGGGCCGACTCCCTGGCCTGGGTACTGATATGTCCGGGCAGATCGGCGACGTCGATGACTTCGGTTTCCGTCATCACCACCAGCCGCTCGCAGATATTCATCAGCTCGCGCACATTACCGGGGAAGGGATAGGCACAGAGGGTGTCCAGAGCGGCACGGGTCAGACGCTTTCTGGTGCCGGCAGATTCGCTGAATTCACCGATATAGTGGTGCAGCAGAGGGATAATGCATTCGGGCCGCTCACGCACCGCCGGAATCTGAATGGGAATAACGTTGAGACGATAATAGAGGTCAAGGCGGAACCGCCCCTGGGCGACCATGTCATCCATATTCTGATGGGTTGCCGCCAGCACCCGCACATTCAGGGCGCGGCGCCTGGTGTCACCGAGGCGGGTAATCACCCCGTCCTCCAGAAAACGCAGCAGCTTCACCTGCGACGCCAGAGGCAGCTCGGCAACCTCATCGAGAAACAGGGTGCCGCCGTCGGCCAACTCGAAATGGCCCGGCTTGCCGCTGTTCAGGGCGCCGGTAAAGGCCCCCTTTTCATAACCGAACAGCTCCGCCTCGATCAGCGACTCCGGTATGGCGCCGCAGTTGATCTTGATCAGCGGCTGCTGCGCCCGCGCTGAATGGGAGTGAATCAGCTGTGCGATCAACCCCTTGCCGACCCCCGACTCGCCGAGAATGAACACTGATGAATCGGCCTTGGCCACCCGCACCGCCTGCTGCACGGCGCGCATCATCAAGGGGCTGCGGGCGATGATCTGCTGCGACTCCAGCTGCACCTGCTGCATGGCCAGCATCTGATCGCGAAAGCTGTTTTTGATGGCCTCCTGTTTTTCCAGCTCACGCTGCAGACTGTCAATTTCGGTGATATCGCGCTCGCTGACCACCACCCGGATCAACTCACCGGCTTCGTCAAACACCGGAGTGGCGATAGAGATCATCTTGTTGCCGTTCTTGTTCTGCAGCAGGCTCACCCGGCGTTTTTCGAGACTGGCCTCCAGAGCGGCGGAGCGGTCGATAAAACCTTCGGCGATGAGATCACGCATATTACGGCCGACAATGGCACTGGCCGGCGTTTTGTGTATTTTTTCCGAGGCCGGATTCATGCGGATGACGTTGGCATGGGCATCACAGACAAAGAGCCCGTCATAGGACGAGTCGATAATCGTATCCAGCTCGCGCGACAGGGTATTGAAGGATGGCAACCGCCGGGTCATGGTATCAAGCTGGCTGCTGTCGACGAGCACGCACACGGCACCGGCGATCAGTTCACCTGCGCGCAGCGGGTTGACCCCGACCAGATATTCCCGATCGGCAAGCTGCAGCGGGATCTCACAACGGTCGACTTCACCGTCGAGAATTTTTTTCACCTGCCGCCAGAAACCGGGATATTCTGTTTCCAGACGCGCCCCCGGAGAGACCGGCAGCTGCTGGCGCGCCCGCTCACTGAGCAGCGTCACCCGTCCGCCGCTGTCCGTCACCAGAACATTACGCCCGGTGGCGTCAACCAGCGCCTGGGGACTGATATTGACTTCGCTTGTTTTCATGGCCTCATTATGCATACCTGCATCAGTTATGCAATAAAGAATAGAGGGCACTGAACCACTGAACGACTGGCCGATCCAAAGCCCCCCGGAAGCCCCCCTTCCCCACGGATCAGAGCCGGACAAGGGGCCAAAAAAACATATCAGCCGCCACTAACCTATGGTAACGTGAAGGAACTGGTCAGCCTGTCTGCACACAGGGAATCAGGATCCCCCAAAGAAAGTTCACCACTACAACATGAAGGCGCCCTTGTCATGCCGACACCAGAATCCTTCACCAGGGAAGCCGCAAAACTGCCGCAGGTTCCCCTTGATGCCGCCACCGCCTATCAGCTCCATGCAGCGGAGATGACAACCCTTGTTGACCAGCGCTTAAGCGCCCTTCCGGATATTCTCGACCTCATCGGTGGCAACCCCCTCCAGCTGATGTTCGACAACCATCGTCATCACGCCGCCTTCATGGCGACGGTTTTCACTCTTGGAAATTACTCCCTGCTGGCAGCGACCCTGCCGTGGGTTTACCGGGCCTATCACGAACGCGGCTTTAGCTATGATTACTTCCCGCGGGAACTCAACCACTGGATCGAGGCGGTCGAGGCCTTCATGCCGACCGCCCTGCAGCCTGCCATCATCCAGACCTATCGGTGGATGATCCGCCAGCACGAGAAGATCATCGAGCTTTCACAGCAACAGCTGCCCCAACTTGACCCAGAGGCAGCGGCAGGCAGCACTTGGCTGGAACGCAAGAACGCCTTTCGGGTGGCAGCCCTGCACGGCGACCACCGGCGCTGCCTGGCCATGGTTGCCGAGCTGGTGCAAAAACCGGCGGATATTCCCGATTTTTATCTGCAGGTCCTGCAGCCGGTTCTTTATGAAGTGGGGCTGCTGTGGGAACAGAATAAAATTTCCGTGGCTCACGAGCACCTGGTTTCGGCTATCGTCAATCGGGTCATGACCACCGCCAGCCTGTCCCTCACGGAAGCGCCAAAAGGTCACGGCAAAGTACTGGTGGCCGCCTGTGCCAATGAATATCACGAAATCGGCGCCATGATGATTGCCGACGTTCTCGAGTTTGACGGCTGGGAGGTCTGTTATCTGGGTGCCAATCTACCCATCGAAGCCCTCCTCGATCAGGCACGAACATTCAAACCGCAGGTCGTGGCTCTTTCGGTCACCATGCCTTTCAATATCGGCAAAGCGAAAGAGACCATCGAACTTCTTCGCCGTGATCCGCAACTGGCCACCATCAAGGTCGTCGTTGGCGGCAGAGCCTTCAGCGCCGACCCCGATTTATGGCGGCAGACGGGCGCCGACGCCTGCGCCTCCGACCTGAAAACAGCCCGACAGCTGCTGCACACCCTGCGGGGGGCGGCATGATCGAGCTGACATCGCTGACCGACAGTCTGCATTTCCTGTCGGCCAGAATTGACGAATCCCGCCAGCTTGCCCTGGTCGTCCTGACTGACAATTTTGAAATTCTCGACTGCAGCAAAGGCTTTGCCGACCTCATCGAATATTCCGGCCCCCTGCGGGGCGTCAGCCTGAAGGCCCTGCTCCTGGCCGAAAGCAGGGAGCGTCTGGGCAAGGAACCTGGGGACAACACCCCCCTGCAGTTGCATTTTGTCCTGTCTGCAGCAAATTTCATCACCCTGTCCTGTACCTTTCAGCAAATACCAAAGGGCTACCTGCTGTACGCCGAACAGGCCCGCATGGCCGACTCTGACGTCATGCGCACCATGAGCCTGCTGAACAACGAGATGGCCGGATTGACCCGCGAGCTCAACCGGAAAAATCGCACCCTGCAGGAGCTGCAGACCAAACTGCAGGCCAAAAATGAGGAAATCGAGAAGTTTGCCTCCATCGTTGCCCACGATTTCACCAGCCCCCTGATCACCATTTCCTCCTTTCTCGGCAAACTCAAATCCGATATTGCTGCCGGCAGCACCGACAGAATCGACACCGACATCTCCTATATCACAACCGCTGTCACCAGACTGACCCAACTCCTCGATGCCCTGCACCAGGTGACCCGCGTCGGCTCCGCCAACAATCCTCCCCGGTCCGTCGGTTTCACTGAGCTGGTCAATACCTGTCTGAAAACCCTGGCCGGCCCCCTGCAGCAACATGGAGTTGAGGTCGTCGTCAGGGAGGATCCCGTCACCCTGACCGGTGACCAGCTCCACTTCGGACAGATCTGGCAGAACCTCATTGAGAACGCGGTCAAATACCGGGGGGATCAGCCGGCACCGCGCCTTGTTATCGGTGTCGATGGCGACCGGAAGCCACCGGAGTTCTACGTCTGTGACAACGGCATGGGGGTTGAGCCGAAACAGGCCCGGCGGATTTTCGATCTCTTCACCCAGCTGAATCCCGATAGCGACGGGCGTGGTCTGGGACTGGCGCTCATCAAAAGACTGGTGGAGCTGTATCAGGGGACTATTTACGTCGAATCGGAAGGGACCGGCAAGGGCAGCTGCTTCCGCTTTACCCTGCCGGCGGCGACACCATGACAACCGAGCTCGAAAAAGCCATGACCCAGACCCACATTCTCCTGGTGGAAGATGACCCGGCCCATGCCGAGATGATCAAGCGCAGCCTGCGCACCCGGCAGACGACCAGCATCCGCCTCGCCCGTAATCTGCGCCAGTGCCAGGAAAGCCTGCATCAGGCCACCCCTGACATTGTGCTTCTTGATCTGAACCTGCCCGATGGCCGGGCCCTTGATTTCATCAGGGAAAGCGACGACCGCCCCTACCCGGTGCTGATCATGACCGCCCAGGGGAGCGAAGAGCTGGCCGTTGAAGCCCTCAAATCAGGAGCCCTCGACTACCTGGTCAAATCCGTCGAAACCCTCAGGGAGATGCCGCGCATCATCGATCGGGCCCTGCGCGAATGGCATACCCGCAAACAGCACGAACAGGCCCTTCAGGCCCTGCGCGAAAGCGAGGCCCGCTATCGCCATCTGTTCCAGGAGTTCAATGGCCTGCTTGATGCCGTCCCCGACAGTTTCATGCTCATCGACCCGCAGTTGAAAATCCTCTGGGCGAATCGGGCGGCGTCCAACGATGCGGCCAACGCGGTGTCCGACCTGGTCGACTGCTACTGCTATCAGGTCTGGTATGAACGCACCAAACCCTGCACCAACTGTCTGGCGCTGCGTGCCTTTGAGACCGGACAGAGCTGCAGCGACATCGTCACCCTGCCCGACGGCCGCATCTTTGACTGCCGCGCCGTGCCCCTGCGTGACCCCGACGGCAGCGTCAGCCGGGTCATCAATGTCAAACGGGACATTACGGAACAGAAGCGCCTGGAGGAGGAAGCCGACCGGGCCGGACGACTGGCGGTCCTCGGTGAACTGTCCGCCGGACTGGCCCATGAAATCAACAACCCCAACGCCCTGATTCTCTACAACAGCGAACTGCTGACAGGGTTCTTCAAGGATCTGTCCCCCCTGCTCACAGAGCTGGAAGCCGAGCGGGGAGCCGACATGCCATGCGGCGCCCTGAGCCTGGACGAATTGTCCCGGGAGCTGCCCCACCTGCTGACCGGGGTCCATGACGCCGCCCTGCGCATCAAGCGTATCGTCACGGATCTGCGCGACTTCTCCCGCCAGGACCTGCACGACCAGAGCCAGACCGTGGACATCAACCAGGTGGCCGGAACCTCGGCGCGGCTGGTGCAGAACGCCATCAGCAAAGCCACTGACCATTTCCGGCTGAACCTGGCGGACGATCTGCCGCCGGTGCGCGGCGTTCAGGGGCGGCTGGAGCAGGTCGTTATCAACCTGCTGCTCAATGCCTGCCAGGCCCTTGACAACCGTTCCCGCGCCATTGAGCTGGCCACGGAAGTGGTGCATGATGAAGAGACGGTGACGGACTCTGTGAAAATCCACGTCAGGGACGAGGGAACAGGCATCGCCCCGGAAATCAGACAACACCTGTTCGAGCCCTTTGTCACCACCAAACGGGATCAGGGGGGAACCGGCCTGGGGCTTTCGGTTTCACTGCGCATTATCAGGGAACACAAGGGCACCATCACCTTCACCTCTCCACCGGATCAAGGGACCAGGGTGACGGTCACCTTGCCGGTTTTTGCCAAGGAGACACCATGACGGTCAACACCTACCCAGCCCAGCCGATCCTGATGGTCGATGACGAACCGGCCTGGCTGCACAGCCTGTCCCTGTCCCTCAAGGTCTCCACCGGCATCAACAACGTCCTGCGTTGCCACGACAGCCGCCAGGCCCTTGATCTGCTCCTCAAGCATGATTGCCGCCTGGTGCTCCTCGACCTCAACATGCCCTACATCGGCGGCGAAGCCCTGCTCACGCAGATCAAGGAAGAGCGTCCGGATGTCGCTGTCATCATTATCAGCGGCATGAACCAGATCGAAACCGCCATCCGCTGCGTCAGAGGTGGAGCCGCTGATTTTTTTGTCAAGACAGACGAACGGGAACGGGTCGTCGCCGGCATTGTCCGCACCCTGAAGCAACAGGAGCTGCTGTCCGAAAACCGCCGCCTCACCGCGCAACTGCTGGAGACGCAGAGGCAGAACCATGCCGCCTTCGCTCCCATTGTCACCGACAGCGCCCGGATGCGGCAGATATTCGCCTACCTTGAGGCTGTCGCCAGCGGCAGCGAGCCCATCCTCATCTGTGGTGAAAGCGGCACCGGCAAGGAACTCATTGCCCGAGCCCTGCACCAGCTGTGCTCTCCCGATCGCCCCTGGGTCGCCGTCAATGTCGCCGGACTGGACGACATGGTCTTCAGCGATACCCTCTTCGGTCATGTCAAGGGGGCCTTCACCGGTGCCGACCAGAATCGCCAGGGACTCATTGAGAAAGCGGCGGACGGGCTGCTGTTCCTCGATGAAATCGGCGATCTGCCCCAGACCTCCCAGATCAAGCTGCTGCGCCTGCTGCAGGAAGGGGAGTACTTCCCTCTGGGCAGCGATCAACCCCGCCGGGCCCGCGCCCGGTTGGTGTTCGCCACCAACCAGAAACTGGCGGAGAAGGTCGACCAGGGAACATTTCGCCGCGATCTCTACTACCGTCTCTGCGCGCACCTGGTCGAGCTGCCCCCCCTGCGCCGGCGGCGCGAAGATATCACCGTGCTGACCAACCATTTCATTGCCGAAGCGGCACGCAATTTCGGCAAGCAGCCGCCCCAGGTACCGCCTGAGCTCCTGCGCCTGCTGGCCGGCTACAACTTCCCCGGCAATATCCGTGAACTGCGGGCCCTGATTTTCGACGCTGTCAGTGTCCACCAGGGCCAAACCCTGGGGATGGAGCGTTTTTTGTCGACCATCGGCACGCGCCGCAAGGGCGACGGCCACCAGGATACCCGTGAGACTCAGGCCACCGCAACACAGACCGGCAAGGTGGCGGTTATGTTCGGGGATGTGCTGCCGAACCTCAAAGAGATCGGTGAGTTGCTGGTTGACGAGGCGCTGCAGCGCAGCAACGGCAATCAATCGGCGGCAGCGCGGATGCTCGGTATTTCCCCCCAGGCCTTGAGTAAACGCCTGAAGCAACGGGAGCCCCGATGAAAGGAGCCCTGCTTTCAGACCGTTTCTGACGGCCGGACGGCAGGTTGGCCGAAAAAGATTGTCAGTTCTCTTGCAATCAGGGTAGGATGGCGGTTTAGGAAAATACGGGGATAAATCTGTATACGCGGGTTTACCCTGTTTTTATTGCCCGGATGACACCAGAAAGACACTCTTGATATGACCACAGGGAAAGCTGTTAATATCCTGCTTGCCGAAGACGACCCGGCCCACGCCGAGATCGTCCGCCGCACCATGGAGATGGCCCGGATTGCCAATCAGATGGAACATGTGGAAGACGGCCAGCAGGCCCTTGATTATCTTTACCGGCGCGGTGCCTACAGCAATCCCGACGACGCACCCCGGCCGGGACTGATTCTTCTTGATCTGCGCATGCCGCGGGTCGACGGCCTGGAGGTACTCAAACAGATCAAGACCGATCCTGAGCTGATGCGCATCCCCGTGGTGGTTCTGACCACATCGGCTGCTGAAACGGACATGGCCAAAGCCTATGATCATCACGCCAACAGCTACCTCATCAAGCCCGTTGATTTCACAAAATTCACTGCCATGATGGAAATCATCGGCTATTACTGGCTCATCTGGAACCGGGCCCCGGAACCCTCACGAGAATACGCCGAGACCCCCTGAAGTGACTGACCCCACAGCAGATACAGCAACGCACATTCTCATTGTTGAAGACGATCCGGCCCACACCGCGGTCATTACCCGCATCCTGGTGGAGGCCGATCCGGCGGCCACCGTCACCGCCGCCACCAGCCTCGCCGGTTTGAGAAAGCACCTGGCGACGACCCCTCCCGATATCGTCCTGCTGGATCTGAACCTGCCCGACGGCAGCGCCCTCGACTACCTGACCGACAACGAGGATGCTCACGCCTGCCCGGTCCTGGTGATGACCTCCTACGGCAACGAGGCCCTGGCGGTCAGGGCCCTCAAGGCCGGCGCCCTCGATTACATTGTCAAATCCCCGGAAACCTTCAACGACATGCCCCGCATCCTTGAACTCTCCCTGCGGGAATGGGCCGCCCGGCGACAGCACCAGCAGGCTATCGCCGCCCTGAAGCAAAGCGAAGAGCACCTGCGCACCCTGCTGCAGGATGTCAGGTCGGTGGCGGTGCAGGGGTACCGGCCGGACGGGACTGTCCATTACTGGAACACGGCTTCGGAAATCCTTTACGGCTACAGCGCCGAAGAGGCCTGTGGCAGAACCATCTATGACCTGATCGTCCCCCGCACCCTGTGCGCTGAAACCCGACAGGCGATTACCACCATGGTGGCCACTGGTGAGCCCATCGCCTCCGGTGAAATGGCCCTGCGGCGCAAGGATGGAGGGACGGTTATCGTCTATTCCAGCCATGCCCTGGTGACCAAGCCGGGAGAAACCCCTGACCTTTACTGCATCGATATCGACATCACCGAACGCAAACGCAACGAAAGCCAGTTGCGCAAACTCAGTCTGGCGGTGGAACAGAGTCCGGCAGCGGTGATCATAACCAACCTAGATGCCGCCATCGAGTATGCCAACCCCAAATTTACAGCCGTCACCGGTTACAGCCTGGATGAGGTCATCGGTCAGAATCCCCGGATTCTGCAGTCGGGGGACATGCCGCGGGAAGACTACCGCCAGCTCTGGGCCCACCTGCTGGCCGGTGAAGAATGGCGCGGAGAATTTCTCAACAAGCGCAAGGATGGCCGGCTTTTCTGGGAACGGGCGGTGATCTCCCCCCTGCGGGACGAAACCGGTGCTATCACCCACTACATCGGCATCAAAGAGGACATTACCACCCAGAAACAATATGAGGAACAACTGGCCTATCAGGCGACCCACGACGAACTGACGGGACTGGCCAACCGCACCATGCTCAAGGATCGTATCGATCAGGAAGCGAAACACGTCCTGCGTTCCCACCATCTGGTGGCGGTCATCCTCCTTGATCTCGACCGTTTCAAGGTGATCAACGACAGCCTGGGGCACGCCCTTGGCGACGAACTCCTGTGTCAGGTCGCACGGCGGCTGGAAAAGATTGTCCGGACCACCGACACCGTTGCCCGCATCGGCGGCGATGAATTTGTTGTCCTCTTCTCCGAAGTCGCAAGTGTCGGCGTTATCCGCAAGCTGGCCATCAAGATCCTGGCCGCCCTGTCCGGCCCCTATCTGCTCAGCGACCAGGAAGTCACCCTGAGCGCCAGCCTCGGCATCAGTGTCGCGCCGACGGATGGCCAGGACAGCACCACCCTGATCCGCAACGCGGATATCGCCATGTATCAGGCCAAGGAGGGCAAATCCGGATTTTCCTTCTACACCCAGGAGATGAACGACCGCCTGGTGGAGTCCCTGCGACTGGAAGGGGACCTGCGCCGGGCTTTGGAGCGCGGCGAGTTTGAACTCCACTACCAACCTAAAATCGACCTGATTTCCGGTCACATCAACGGCTGTGAGGCTCTGCTGCGCTGGCAGCATCCACAGCAGGGGCTGGTATCACCAGGGCACTTCATCCCCCTGGCGGAAGAAACCGGACTGATTATCCCCATCGGCACCTGGGTGCTGCAAACCGTCTGTCATCAGATCAAGCAGTGGAATGATCAGGGGTTGCCGGCTATCCCGGTCGCTGTAAACCTCTCGGCACGGCAACTGCGCAGCGGCGATATTGTGACTCTGGTCAGGGATGTTCTGCAGCAGGTGGAGCTTGATCCCGGGCTGTTGGAGCTGGAACTGACGGAAAGCATGATCATGGATGATCCCCTGGGGGCCAAAGAGCTGCTGCAGCGCCTGAAAACCCTCGGCGTCAGTTTGAGTCTGGACGATTTCGGAACCGGCTACTCCAGCCTCAACTACCTGCGACGCTTTCCCTTTGACAACCTGAAAATCGACAAATCCTTCATCAGCGACGTCGTCACCGACCCCACCGGCGCCTCAGTTGTCACCAGCATCATTGATATCGCCCACAACCTCGGACTGATGGCCATTGCCGAAGGGGTCGAAACCCGCGAGCAACTTGATTTTCTTATCGCCAACCACTGCGATGTCATGCAGGGCTACCTGTTCAGCAAACCCCTGCCGGCGGCGGAATTTGCCAGGACGCTCAAGGAAAAAACCCGGCTGCCGGTGTAATCTTTCAAGGGGCAGCAGATCTGATGCAATCGGTAATTTTTCCTGTAACAGCCGGCGCCGTTTCCTGTATTCTGTTATTACGCCTGACATCATCAGCAACCTTAAGTCTTCCGAAAGCAGGAGAGACATCATGACCAATCAGCGTCAGTATCGCCGGATTCCTTTTCATGCCGACGGCGAAGTCCAGATTGCAGCGACTGTTTACCCCTGTGAACTGCTCGACATCGCCCTGCGCGGAGCCCTGTTCCGGGCGCCGCATCCCCTGCCCGTCGCTATCGGCGAGGCGGCCAGAATCAAAATCATCCTGGCGGACAACCAGCTTGAACTCACCTTCGGCGCCGAGCTGATCCACCATAATGACGATCAGTATGGTTTTCTGTTCGCCTCCGAAGACGTGGAAACCCTGACCCACCTGCGGCGGCTGCTGGAACTGAATTTCGGTGACGCGGAAGCTGCCGAGCAGGAGTTTGCCCACTGGCTGAAAAAGGACGCCGGACACACCCCCGCCTAATCCTTATGGCAGGGGAACCTCACGCCGCAGCAGGGCTGTCCAGTCGTTGAGGCGTTGTTCGGTGAGCTGGTTCTGGTTGTCGACATCCAATGGCAGTCCGACAAAGAAATCCCCCTCTACCGCCGCCGACGCACGGTAGTCGTAACCCTCGTCCGGCCACTTGCCGATGACCGTCGCCCCCGCCGCCACCGCCAGATCATGCAGGGCCTTCATGCCGTCGACAAAGGCATCGGGGTAATGAACCTGGTCACCAACCCCGTACAGGGCGACCCTCTTCCCCTGCAGATGCGCCGTGCGCAGACAGTCATAGGCATCGTTCCAGTCGTCCTGCAACCGGTCTGCGGTATCGCGCCAGCTGGACGTGCCGAGAATGAGCAGATCGCAGGACTCCAGATCAGCACGGGTGATCCCGGCTACGGGATAAAGGCGCGCCGTCGTCAAGCGTTCCGCCAGGCGCTGGGCGATCCGGGCGGTATGGCCGCCGCTGCTGCCGTAAAAAATACCGATTTTCATAATGTATCTCCCTGGCTCAAGACCTGTATGAAAGGATGATCGTTACTCTTCAGCACAGGATCAGGAATTCCATTCTCAGGGACGCTTTTCGCCATCCATGGCGCCAGACGCCCTGTTCATGGAACCCCTGACCCTGTACCCGGAACTGCGAACTGAACAGTTACGGATGATCAAAAACAAAGGTGACATTTTAGCATATCAGCGCGGACAGCGCGTCACCGCCGGGCAGCAGGGGCAGGACGGATCATCCTTGAGGACAACGCCCGGGTGGACGATGCGCAGGCTGACCGGTTCTCCCGTGTTCAGGGTACAGTAAAAGGGGGACAGCACCTTGTACAGCTGACCGCGAAACTCCACCTCGTAAAAACAGTCCGGCCCGCGAAATTCCCGATTGACGATGCGCCCCTCCCCGGCCGGATCGCTGACCACCTCCAGATGTTCCGGCCGTACCGAAACCCAGAAGCTTCCTTGTTTTTTTACCGTTGTGGTCATGGTTCCCAGCGGCGTCGTGGCAACCTCGCCATCGAGCTGTGCCTGCAGCAGATTGGTGTGGCCGAGAAATTCAGCGACCAGGGCATTGTCCGGCTGCTGATAGATCTTCTCCGGCGTGTCGAGTTGGCAGAGCCTGCCGTCCGTCATCATCCCCACCTGATCGGCAAAGGTCAGGGCTTCCGCCTGATCGTGCGTCACCAGAATAACAGTCACCCCGGCCTGCTTGATCAGCTGCCGCATTTCATTGCGGGTGGCGTTGCGCAAGGCCGCATCAAGATTGGAAAAGGGTTCGTCGAGGAGCAGCAGATCCGGCTCCGACGCCAACGTGCGCGCCAGGGCCACCCGCTGCTGCTGCCCCCCCGAAAGCTGATAGGGATACCGCTGTTCCAGCCCTTCAAGGGCCATCAGCCTGAGCCATTTTTTCAGCCGCTCCGGGCGCTGCCGCCGCGGAACCTGACGCATCCCGAACTGGATATTGTCAGCGACCCGCATGTGGGGAAACAGGGCGTAATCCTGAAAAACGATGCCGATACGGCGCTGTTGCGGCGGCAGATTGGTAACGTTCTGGCCGTGCAGATAAATCTGTCCGGCATCGGGGGTTTCAAAACCGGCAATCATGCGCAGGGTCGTGGTCTTGCCGCAACCGCTCGGCCCCAGCAGCGCCAGGATCTCACCCTGGTGCAGAACAAAGGACAAATCATCCACCACCGGTGCGTCCCCACCGAAACTTTTGGTCAGTCCGTCAACCCGAATCTGTTCAGAACGCTGGTCCTCAACGGCGTGTTCAGCCAATGTACTCATCTGTTGGTTCATAGGGCTTTCTCCCGGCGCAGGATCATCCCGACAGAGATGCTGGAAAAAAGAACGATAGCGGCGGCAAAGGGCGCAGCTTCCGCCATCATCCCCTCAACGGTACGGGTAAAGACCGACACCGCCAGGGTATTGAATCCGGTGGGGGACAGCAGCAGGGTGATGGGCAACTCCTTCATGCAGAACAGAAACACCAGCACGATCCCGGCGATCATGCCCCGCCGCAACCGGGGCAGCAGCACATGGAAAAAGGTGGCCACCGGACCGTAGCCCAGAGACCATGCCGCCTCCTCGGTATTGGGCCGCGCCTGCAGTATGCTGCTGCGAATCGGCCCCATGGCCAGTACCAGGGTCGCCATGGTCCAGGCAAAAATCAGCAGAAAGACCGTCTGATAGAGAAAAAAGGCCGTCTGCAGGGCAAAGAAAACAAGGGCCAGGGCCAGGGTCAGGGGCGGCAGGGCATAGCCGATATAGGCGGAGCGCTCCGTCCAGATCACCAGGGGGGACGGATAACGGGCGGCGAGGTAGCACAGGGGAAAGGCCAGCACCACGGCCAGCAGGGCTGCCGGCAGCGCCGCCGAGGCCGAGGTGATGAAGGTCAGGGGGACCTGCATGAAGACACTGCCCGCCGGCGGCTCCAGCACCAGCCAGTAAAGGAGCATGGCCATCGGCATAACCACCGAGGCGCCGATCACCAGCAGCAGATAAGAGCCGGCCAGGGGCAGGGATTTTTTCAGGGGAGCCGGCGTGATCGGCCTTATGGAACCGCTGCCGATACTGGCCAGACGGCGGCGACGCAGCACCAACATCTCCATGACAACAAAACTCAATGCCAGTCCCAGCAGCATAATGGACAACCAGGCTGCGTAAACCCGATCAAAAGCGCCGGCATACTGGTTGTAGATGGCGAAGCTGAAGGCTTCGTAGCGCATCAGGGCGATGGCCCCGAAATCCCCCATGACATAGAGGCCGACCACCAGATAACCCGCCAGCAGTGCAGGCAGCAGGTGCGGCAGCACCACCTTGCGCAGAATCTGAAGGTTGGAATAGCCCAGGCTTTTGGCACTTTCTTCCAGGCTGCCGTCAAGGCCCAATAGAGCCGCGCGCAAATTCAGAAACAGGTAGGGAAAGGTGTACAGGGCCAGGGCCAGAACCGCTCCCCAGTATCCCTGGATATTGGGGAGCTGCACATCGAACAGCCGGGCCGCGACCCCGTAGCGCCCGCCGATACCAAGCAGGGCATAGGCCATGACATAGCCGGGAATCGCCAGGGGCACCACCGCCAGCACCGTCACCAGGCGGCGCAGGGGAAAGGTCGTCCGGGTCACCAGCCAAGCCAGGGGCATCGACAGGAAGGTACCAACAACAAGCACGCCGCCGGTCAACAGCAGGGTATTGCTGAGCAAGTCCAGGTTTCTGGCGTTAAATACCAAAACCACCAATTCCTGCCTGTCGGCCTGCAGGGCGCGACTGACCAGATAAAACAATGGCACCACCATGGCGGCGGCAACCGCCACAGCCGGCACCAGCAGACTTAAAGGTGGTTTACGACCGCCGTGAAACAATTGATAACCCATGTTTGCCTTCGTCCTGACAAGGAGCGGTTGACGCCGGAAAAAACGGCAGGACATCCTCTTCCTGGTGAGGATGTCCTGTCCCTGTTTCCAGATTTATTGAAAAAGGTTTTCTTTTTTATAGTAACCCGGCCCGGCGCAGCAGCTCAAGAGTGCCCTGCAGATCCGCCAGTTGATCAAGATTGATCTTCGGCGCGGTCTGCAGAACGACTCCGGTATCCACAAGTTCCGGGTTGCTGATAACCTGATCCGTCACCGCGTATTCATTGCCGATGGAGGTAAAGTATTGCTGGGCAGCGGCAGACAGCAGGTACTTGACCAGCTGAATCGCGGCCTGTTGATTGTCACCCGACTTGAGCACGGCAATGCCGGCGACATTGACCAGATTGCCGACGTCGCCATCAGCAAAAAATGCCTGGGCCACAGGATAATCCTTATCCGTCGCCTTGAAACGGGGAAGATAGTAGTTGTTTACCAGGGCGAAATCCGCCTCGCCGTCAGCGATGCCGGCAATGGAGGTGGAATTGTTACGGAAGGTTTTCAGGTCGTTGGCCGCCATCCCCTGCAGCCATGCCAGGGTTTTTTCATCGCCGTGGAGCACCCGCATGGCGGTGACGAAGGCCTGAAAACTGCCGTTGGTCGGCGGCAGAGCAACACGACCGCGGTATGTCGCATCCGTCAGATCAAAAACCGATCGCGGCAGATCGGCGGCGTCTACCCGCTCTGTCGAATAGGCGATCACCCGTGCCCGTCCACTGGTGGCAACCCATTGCCCGGTGGTACTGGTGTAGATGTCAGGCAAACCGGTGTAGACATCCTCCGGCAGAGTCGCCAGCATCCCGGCATCAGCGAGGGCGCCCATGGCCCCGGCATCCTGCCCCCAGAACAGATCAGCCGGTGAGCGCTCGCCTTCCTCCTGGATCAGAACCGCCAGCTGGGCCGTATCGCCGTAACGCACCTTGACATCGATGCCGGTAGCGCGCTCAAACTTCTCAATCACCGGCTTGACGAAGGCTTCGCCACGCCCGGAGTAAACCGTTAATTCCGCAGCGGCCTGGGCCGTGCCGGCCAGAACGACCAGACAGACCGAAACCACAGAAAAATACCAGACAACCAAACGCATGATGTAACTCCTTGTTGATGGACGCCAGGCGCCAACGACCTGGACGGTTATTAAGTGCTCCGCTTTTTAGCAGAATTGAAATTCATATTCAAGCAAAAGATGTCATGGACTTGTATCTGTTCAGCACAGGACCAGGGCTCCCATTCCAGGGGACACTTTTCGCCGTCCTGGCCGTTCGACCGTCGCCATCCA
>CALFFB010000298.1 GCA_937958075.1 uncultured Geobacteraceae bacterium
TTCAAAGCGTCGGGGAAGGCGGTGCAGCAGGTCATTGGAGCGCGGATCAAAGAGGGGCACACGTTGGAAGACTTCAAGGCCGCGATAGACAACCAGTGCCGGGATTGGATGGGGACGGAAATGGAACAATATCTCCGCCCAGACACGTTGTTCCGGGCCAGCAAGTTCGACGGGTATGTGAATAACAGGAAGAAAGCTCCGGCGAAAATTCACCACCTTGAGCAACGCCAGAAGGACAGGGAAATGGCGATTCGTCAGGAAATGATTGATATGGGGGCAATCTGATGTTCCTGGACATGTGCTCATCCGTTGAGCTGACAAGCATCAGGCCGGAGGTTTTTTTAAAGGGTCATCTTCCGTTGCAGCAGTCGTCGGTCATGATGCTGTACGCGAACGGCGGTGTTGGGAAGTCGTTTCTGTCTATCCGCATGGCATACGAGTTCGTGCTTGAAAACAAACGACGGAAGGTTGCCCTTTGGTTAACGGAGGACTCCCCGGCGGAAAACAAGCGACGGGCAGGCTCTATCTGCCGGGACATGGGCCTGAGCGAAGGCGACTATGCGGACAGGATCGCGTTTATCAACAGCCCACCGGTCAGGTTTACCAAAATGGTCGGCAATAACGCAGAGCTGACAAGGGATTTTTACAGGGTCAGGGAAGACCTCAATGAATACTCACTCGTTGTCCTCGATCCGTTGTTGCAGTTCCAGGGGTGTGATGAGAACTCGAACACCCATGCAGGCATTTTGATGGGGGCGCTCAAGGAATGGGCTGCTGAGGAAATGAAGGTCATCCTTCTGCTCCACCACGCAACCCCGACCGAAGGCAAATTGCCGAGCGGACTGCCACGGCTCAAGCCAAGGGGGGCGGGGGAATGGACGAACGGAACGAGGGGGGTCTACCAGCTCAACAAGGTTTACAGCGATACCATACCGACAGAGGAAGAACGGCGGAAACTCAGGGCGACACTGGTTAAGGACAATGGAATTTCTTTTTACGTCCGTGATGACGAGGGGAATCTGCACCGCGACCTGATCGTTTTCCCTGCTCAGTTCGAGAAAGAGGACAAGACGCCGCAGGTTCCGTTTATCTCGATGGCAAACCATAACGACGCAAAAAACCCGAGAGGCTTTGAGAGGGTCGAGTTTTATTTCAAAGATTTACACAACATGGTGATAGGCGGTCAGGCGTATTCGCAGTTTGCGTTTAAAGGGGGCTATCGGAAGGGAGAAAACAACGAGGGTGGGGCAACGGTCGTTTGTCTGGACATCGACAGTGGCATGACGATCGAGGCGGCGAGGAAGCTCTTTGCGCGCTACGAAGCGTTGATCGTCACTACCAAGAGTCACCGCAAGGTGAAGGGTGACGAGCCAGCGTGTGACCGGTACCGCGTTTTCCTGCATCTTAAAAAACCACTGGATATACCGGTGAATGAATATCCGGCGTTCTTTGACCATCTTTACCGCGAGATAAAACACGTTGATCCGTCAACAAAAGACCTGGCGCGCTTCTATTTCTCGTCTCCAATAGACGCAAGTTACTACTACACGGAATCCAGCACAAAGTTTGATTGGGTCCCTGTTTATGAAGCCATGAAAAGGTCCCGCGCATTGCTCAGGGTCAGGAAACAGGTAGAGGACGAAGAGGGTAGCAGGAGTAGCAGTGTCCGAAAAGAGGGACAGGGCGAGCCAAGAAACACGCTGCCGGTCAGTGCGACATTCGAGACAAAAGCAGGATCAGTGACGTTCGAGCACCTACGAAACACCTTGAGCGTTGGGGAGAAGGTTGTTTGCCGTTGTGTTGATAACATCGATCACGGCGGTATGGGAGCGGGCCACTACTCGGCCTTCGTGCAAAAGGCGGACAACGGAAATGTTTTTTACAGTTGCAGCGGAGGGCGGTGCCAAGGCGTCGGCACTCTCTGGTGCGCCGGATGGAGGTAGACATGAACTCAATGAGTCACGTCAGATACGATGATTTTCTGGAAAATCAGATTGACGAACTGGAAAAGGCACTGCACGAAACGGAACGGCTGTATCGGCACCAGAAACGCAGGGCGGAAATATGGCGGCAACGCTATGAACAGCTAGCTGAAGTTGTGGGCGATGTCAAAGTTTCCTGATTCTGCTCTATAGCGGCACTTTTTCATGCGGGGCATATCAGGGTATAGGTGGGCCGCCGATTGTCCAACACAGGGCAAGCCAGGCGCATTGCTGACACGACACAGGGGGAAGGATGGCACACGGAAGAAGCACCCAGGCATTTATCGCGGCATTCAGGGCGGAAGGCATCGGCCACAGCACGGAACCCACGTACAGGCCGTACGACCACCACTGCCCGCAGTTACCGCAGCCGGGGCTGAACAGCTACAAAGCCAGTTGTGAGGCACGACGCAAATATGGTCTGCGCGACAACCCAGCATGCAGGAAGTATCCCGACTGCCCGGACATCAACGAACAGATGGCGAAGGCTAAGAACGGTGGTCACAACCGGCAGGCAAGGGTCAAGGGATTCCTCAAGCGTAACAGAAAAACACCGGAGCAGATGCAGGCGGAGTATCGGGACATGTATGACCGTTGGAAGTCCGGTGAGGACTTTGAATCAATCGCTGAAACAAACGACAGGTCTGTTGACAGCGTTAGAACCATCGTCTGCCGGATTGAGCGAGAGCGGCACATGGCCAGGAACGACGACCTGACCCGCCAGATCGCCAAGCGTATTCGCTCAGGTGAGACAATCAAAAGCATCCGCGACGACATGCGGACAACGGAAACGATCATCATGTTCCATAAAAAACGAGCGTTGCAGCTCGGACTGATAAAGCTCACACCGTCAGGCAAGGTCAGCATGGCGAAGGAGGCAATCGAATGAGAGAAAATGAATGCAAACATGGGCGATTGGCCAGGAAGTGCGACACGTGCTATCTGGAACGAGAGATACAGCGCCTGGCAGACCTAAACACTGATCTTGAGCAGGAAATCGAGAGGTTGAAGAAAGTTGAAGCTCGTTATGAGGAGTATTTACAGCAGCCAGATTGTTTTGACTGCGGCCACACCTTGACTGAAGTGCGCCCCGGTAAGCATCAGTGTGACTGGTGTGAGTTGGGAAGAGAGAACCAGCAGCTTAAAGCTGCAATCTTGAAAACATTGGAAG